>CAZVHO010000147.1:0-11014 GCA_964627515.1 uncultured Thermodesulfobacteriota bacterium
CAGTCAAATCGCGGCTGATTTAGTTCGAAAATAGAATTTTTTGGCACGGGTCAGGCATAGCCTGACACACGGATTTCACGGCTAACCCCTTTGGTTTCCCTCAATCCGGTTTTTACGGGATTGAGGGATCCCCCCGGTCTTAACCGTGTAATCCGTGAAATCCGTGCCAAAAAAATGTCTTTGATTCTTCCATTTTCATGCTTCGTTTTGCCCTTTGAGGCATGAGCCTTTAATATGCATTCTGGGGGCATGTCCAATAATTAAGAGGTTGTTTAAACCGGGCGGGTTTGCTATAATTTTTTTATGAACCCTTCTAAAAAATCCGTCCTCCTGGAAATTTATGATTGCCTATACGCCCGGTTAGGCCCCTGTCATTGGTGGCCGGGAGACACGCCCCTGGAAATCATGGTCGGGGCCATATTGACCCAAAATACCGCCTGGAGGAATGTCGAACAGGCCATCGGGCGCTTGAAAAAAGAAGGGGCCCTTGACGTCTCCATCTTACATCGGGTGGATGAGGCGGTTTTGTCGGAATGGATAAGACCGGCCGGTTACTTCCGCATAAAGGCCAGGCGGCTCAAGAAGTTTTTTGATTTTTTTATCCGGGAATATCAGGGCCAAATAGAAAGCATGCAAACCCAGCCCCTGGAAATCCTGCGCCGGCAGTTATTGCAGGTGAACGGCATCGGCCCCGAGACGGCCGACAGCATCCTGCTCTATGCCCTTGGAAGGCCCACCTTTGTGGTCGATGCCTATACCTATCGGATATTTTCCAGACACCGTTTAATCGATGAAGAGATCAACTATGAGGACCTCCGGGCCTATTTTATGGATCACTTGCCGTCAGATCCGGAGCTCTTTAATGAATATCATGCCCTGCTGGTCCTTTTGGGAAAAGAGTATTGCAAAAAAAAGAATCCCCGATGCCAGGAATGCCCTTTGAAGGATTTGGCGTTATAATGAGCCGATCCAAGAGGAAGTTCCCACTGATCCTTTTATTAGCCGCTATATGTCTGACCGCCTGTCTGGTCCTGGGAGGGTGTTTGCCGCCCAAAACGATTATTGCCGTTCCTGAAGCCCCTCCAATGGATAAGCCCAAGGAAGTCAGTCCGCAAAGCAAATCCCCCTCGGAAGAGGAGGTCAGGCTGGAAAAACTGATTCGCCAGTTGGAAGAGACCGAACAACGGCTTTTGGAGACCCAGCGAAAAACCGAAGAGGCTTTGAAAAAGGTGGAATCGGCCTCTGAGAAAACCGATGAAGCGGTCGACCGGATCCAAAAGGCCCAGGAAAAGATCGAAGCCATCGGCCAGAAAGAAACGCCATGAAAGGAAAGGGGCGCTCTTCCAGGCAGTCTAAAGGGTTTTATCAAAAACTGGAAGCCGATCATATTTTTTTTCTGGCCTCGGGCCTGGCCTTTAATTTTCTGATCTGTTTTATTCCTTTTATTTTGGTGATCCTGTCCGTCCTGGGCTATTTCCTCCATTCTTCCCAGGAGGTCCTGGGGTATATCCGGATATATGTAGAAAAGATGCTTCCCTATGCTTCTCCCCGGATGAGCTCGAATATAGTGAATTTGATCGAAGACAGAAAATGGGTGGGGTTGATCGGGTTTCTGGGTTTAATATGGACAGCCACCCGGCTTTTCAGTTCTACCCGAACGGTATTGGATAAAACCCTGGAGGTCTCCTGGCCCCATGGATATCTAAAAGAAAAACTGTATGACCTGATGATGGTCTGCGTTTCTGGCCTCCTTTTTCTGGTTTCCATCATCATGACCGGCCTTATCGATCTGATCAAATCTTTTCCGGATCGCCTTGGAATCCAACTGCCCGGATTGTTATGGATCCAAGGGTGGGGAAGACTGATCGGGCTGACCGGGGGGTATCTTTTTTCGGTATTGATGTTTTTTATCTTATTTCGATTCCTGCCCAGCCGCCGGCCCAGCAACCGGGTCGCCTTGATTACTTCCCTGCTGATCGCCGGACTATGGGATGTTGCCAAATATCTCTTTCGCCTTTATGTCAATCTATTGAATAATTTCACGGCTATTTACGGGTCGTTGGGATTATTGGTTGTTTTTATTTTCTGGATCTATTATTCCTGTCTGATATTAGTCATCGGGGGGGAGGTCGTCTGGATCCTGGAAAGGCGAAAGAGATCCTGAAGGAATAGGGAATGATTTCTGAAACAGCCCAATATGGTCCAGCGGAAGATCCCGGACTCCCTCCCCTGGCCGAGAGGATGCGTCCCCGGGACCTGGAAGAATTTGTCGGACAGGAGCACCTGCTGGGACCGGGAAAGTTTTTAAGGAGAATGCTGGAAGAGGGGAGGATCTTTTCTTTGATTTTCTGGGGGCCTCCGGGAACGGGTAAGACCACCCTGGCCCAGATGATGGCCCGCTATACCAGGGCCCATTTTGTCCAGTTCTCGGCTGTTCTTTCCGGGGTCAAGGAGATCCGGGAAGTCGTCAAGGAAGCCGAAAAACGATTGACGGCCGAGGACCGTAAGACCGTTTTGTTTGTCGATGAGATCCATCGTTTTAACAAGGCCCAGCAGGATGCCTTCCTGCCCCATGTGGAAAGGGGAAAGATCATCCTGGTCGGGGCGACTACCGAGAATCCTTCCTTTGAGGTTATTGCTCCCTTGCTCTCCAGGACCAAGGTCCTGGTCTTAAAGCCTCTTAGCCCAGTGGAGTTGGAACGGATTGTCCTTATGGCCCTTAAGGAGCCGGAAAGGGGGCTGGGAAAAGTCCCGGTTCGTCTGGCCCCCGAAGCCCTGGAACTGATCAAGGAATTGGCTGACGGGGATGCCCGGATTGCCCTGAACACCCTGGAACAGGCAGTCACCCTGGCCCGATCAGGGAACGAAGGTCTTTTACTGATCGACCGGTCAGCGGTTGAAGAGGCCATGCAAAAAAAGGCCTTAAAATACGATAAAGCTGGAGAAGAACATTATAATCTGATCTCGGCCCTCCATAAAAGCCTGCGGGGCAGCGACCCCGACGGGGCCTTGTACTGGCTGGCCCGGATGCTCCTGTCCGGGGAAGATCCCCTTTACTTAGCCAGACGCCTGATCCGGTTTGCCTCGGAAGATATCGGCCTGGCCGATCCTCAAGCTTTGGTCCAGGCCGTGGCGGCCAAAGAGACCTATCATTTCTTAGGCTCTCCGGAAGGTGAACTGGCCCTGGTCCAGGCCGCCATTTACCTGGCCACTGCCCCTAAAAGCAATGCCCTTTATCAGGCTTTCAATGGGGTCAAAAAGGATATTGAAAAAACCGGGTCCCTTCCGGTTCCTCTGCACCTGAGGAATGCCCCGACCCCTTTAATGAAAGGGTTGGGATACGGGCGGGGATACCGTTATGCCCATGATTATCCGGAAGCGCTGGCGGCCCAGGAAAATTTACCGCCTGAATTAAAAGGCCGTCATTATTATCAACCTACTGACCGGGGGTATGAGAAAACGGTTAAAACCCGCCTGGAATACTGGCGAAAGAAATTGATGCTGGATACTTGATACTGGATGCTGGATTTAATCAGGTATCGGTTGTTTGTTTTTATCCAGGATCCAGTATCGGCAGTTTTTATCCAGGATCGTGCGGTCAGAGGGGATGATCGCAAGCTTTAGAAAAGTCAGGGATAAATCCGTAGATGCACTTTGTAAGAATCTAAAATCAGGGGGATGGAACATGAAAAGATGGCTTGATTCGGCCTGGACTCAGGAGATGCGTCTTGAGATCGATGTGAATTGGATGATGGGTCCGGTTTTGGGCGAAAAGGAAGGTATTTCCGAAGAAGATCTTGAGAAACTCTTGCCCCTGATCCAGACCATTCACGAACAGCTTGAGGAGGAAAAAAATCAAGGCCGTCTTCCCTTTCTGACCCAACCCTTTGAGCTGTCGCTACCCCCGAATATTAAAAAATATGTTCAAGGGGCCAAGACCTGGGCGGAAAATTTTGTGGTTCTGGGGATCGGCGGGTCGGCCCTGGGGGCCAAGGCCCTCCAGACGGCTCTGACCCATCCCTACTATAATATGCTGTCCAGGACCATGCGGAAAGGGTTTCCCCGCCTTTTTGTGGCCGATAATGTGGATCCCGACGGATTTAAATCTTTGCTGGACCTCCTGGAAGTGCGGAAAACCATTTTTAATGTCATCAGCAAATCGGGCGGAACGGCCGAAACAATGAGTCAGTTTTTGATCATCAGGGATTTGCTCAAAAAGAAGTTGGGGAACCGCAAAGAAAAAGATCACCTGGTGATCACTACCGATCCGGTTCAGGGGGTCCTGAGAAGGATTGCCGAAGAAGAACAATTTAAAAGTTTTGAAATACCGACTTTGTTAGGGGGAAGATTTTCGGTACTGTCAGCCGTGGGCCTGCTTCCGGCCGCTATATGCGGCATCGATATCGAGGAACTGCTGGCCGGGGCCAGGGAGATGGCCAAACGGTGTCAGGTATCCTCCCTTTGGGACAATCCCGCCTATTTGTCGGCCTCCCTGTCTTTTTTGAGTTACAAACAGAAGAAAAAAAATATCCGGGTGATTATGCCCTATGCCGATGCCTTAAAAGGGATGGGAGAATGGTTTTGTCAATTATGGGCCGAAAGCCTGGGGAAACGAATAAATACCAAAGGGCGGGAGGTCTGGAACGGTCAAACGCCGGTAACCGCCCTGGGGGCTACCGACCAGCATTCCCAGTTACAGTTGTATGTGGAAGGTCCCGGAGACAAGGTATTTTCGTTTTTGGGGGTAAAACATTATTCCAGTCTGATGCCCTTGCCGAAATTGTATCCCAAAACGGAAGAACTGGCCTATCTTGGGGGCCGTTCCCTGAATAAATTGATTCAAGCCGAAATGCAGGCCACCCGGTTAACCCTGGCTCGAAACGGACGTCCCAGTATGACCCTTACCCTGCCTAAAATCAACCCCTTCACCATAGGCCAACTGATGTTTTTGTGGGAAATGGAGACCTTTGTCTGCGGTCAGTTGATGGGGGTCAACCCTTTAAACCAACCCGGAGTGGAAGAAGGGAAAATTTTGACTTATGGCTTACTGGGGAGAAAAGGATTTGAAGTGCAGACTAAAGAAGGGGAATCGACGATTAAGGACTTTGATAAAAAATACATCCTTTAGTTCGAAAATAGCTCAAAGCTGAAAGCTCAAAGCTGAAAGTAAGAAAAAAACATTAAAACCGGTGTCCGACGGAAATTCATTTTCTTGCTTCGTGGTGCCCTCCGGGGCATGCGGGTTTATAATACGAAAATAGATTTTTAACCGTTCTTGGCCTCTGTTGGGGCGCTGTAGGGGCGGGTTTAAAACCCGCCCCTACGACGGCGGTATTTTCATGCTTCGTAGCGCCCCCAAGGGGCCTGGGGAAAATAATATTATGGAAATTCTGCAGGAAACCGTCAAACCTTTTAAGCTGGTCAAATATTTCTTTTTGAGCAGCTTTATTGTCATGTTGATTTTCGCCGTTTCCCTGACTTTGCTCATCACTCAGCGCTCCAAAGAGGCCCTGCTGAAAAAAACCGAGGCCTTTGCCGTCTTGCTGGCGGAAAACCTGAACCATCAGGTTTTTTTTAATTTTATCCTGCCCATGGCCCTCCAGAGAAAAGAGGTTCACCTTAGAAATCCCGATCAGTTTAAACAATTGGATCTTATCGTCCGGAATACCATCCATAGTTTCAAGATTGAAAAGGTAAAAATGTTTGACCCTTTCAATGTGGTGGCCTACAGCACCGACCGGTCCTTAGTCGGCAAGAAAGGGTTAGGGGGGACGGATTTTAAAAAGGCCATGGTGGGTAAGAACACTTCCCGGCTTATTTCGGAAGAGGGCTTCCTTAAGATCCGTCCAGGAGGGAATGCCCCGACCCGTAAATTGATCACCACTATTCCTTTTCGGGTGGAACCCACCTCCCTGCCCACCAGTAAAATATTGGGGGTCTTTGAGATCACCCAGGACATTTCCAGGGACTACGAGGAGATCGTTTGGGATCAATACCTGATGGTCCTGATCTCCATCGGCCTGATGACCCTCATGTATCTGATCCTGTTGTTTATAGTCAAACGGGGTGAGACCATTATGGAAAGAAAGGCCGAAGAACAAAAACTGTTAATCGACAAGCTGCACCAGTCGGAACGGATGGCCACCCTGGGGGAAATGATTGCCTCGGTTTCCCATGAGATTAAAAATCCTTTGGGGATCATCCGCAGTACGGCCGACCTCCTGGAAAAAAAGGTGGTCCAGTTTGATCCTAACAATCAATTGGCTTCGGTGATCCGGGAAGAAGCTGATCGTTTGAACCGCATTGTGACTGAATTTTTGGATTTTGCCCGTCCGCAGATTCCGAGATTTCAGCCTGTCCGGGTAGAAACGATCCTGGAAAAGAATCTCAGTTTTTTAGAACCTGAATTGACCCGGCAGGCCATATCGGTTGAAAAAGATTTTCGAGCCGAATCGCCGACCATACTGGTGGACCAGGACCTGCTCTATCGGGCCTTTTTAAATATTTTACTCAATGCCGTCCAGGCCATGAGCGAAGGGGGGACCATCCAGGTCACAGCGCGTCATGATTCCGGGGGGGTGGAAATAGAGATCCGGGATTCGGGCTCCGGCTTATCCCAGGAAACGCAAGGCAAGGCCTTTCAGCCTTTTTTTACCACCAAAGAGAAAGGAAGCGGCCTGGGATTGCCTATTGTTAAAAATATCATTGAGGCCCATAAGGGAACCATTAAAATGGTTAATTCTGAAAAGGGAGGCGCCTCGGTTCTTATTACTTTACCGACTGTGAAAAAATAAGGGAAGGTTATGGAAACGATCCTTATTGTTGATGACGAAAAAAACTATCTTTTGGTTCTGAAAGAATTGTTGGGAGAAGAGGGATATGAGGTGAATACCGCTCAATCGGCCTCGGAGGCCCTGTCTATTTTTCAGGAGACGGAACCGGACCTGGTAATTACGGACATGAAAATGCCCGGCATGAGCGGAATGGAATTGTTGAGCGTTTTAAAAGAAAAGGATCTCCATTTACCGGTAATCATGATGACCGCCTATGGAACGGTGGAAAAGGCCGTTGAAGCCATGAAAAAAGGGGCCTACGACTATATTATCAAACCCTTTGATAATGAAACCTTGAAAAAAACGGTGATTAAGGCTTTGGCCATGGGGCAGGTAATTAAAGAAAACCGGTTTCTCTCTCAGGAATTGAAAGATAAGTTCGGCCCCACGGATTTAATCGGTAACAGTTTTCCCATGAGGCATGTCCGGGATTTGATCGGCAAAGTGGCCGGGACAAAAGCTACTGTCCTGATTAGTGGTGAATCGGGGACAGGAAAAGAAATGGTGGCCCGGTCTATCCACTTTAACAGTCCCAGAAAAAACAGACCGTTGATCTCGGTGAATTGTTCGGCTTTAACTGAAACCCTGCTGGAAAGTGAGCTGTTCGGTCATGAGAAAGGGTCCTTCACCGGGGCGGTTGCTCAGAGAAAAGGGCGTTTTGAATTGGCCGACGGAGGCACCCTTTTCCTGGATGAGGTGGGAGAAATGTCCCCGTCCGTGCAGGTTACCTTACTCCGGGTCCTTCAGAACCGGGAATTTGAACGGGTCGGGGGAAGTAAGACTCTTAAAGTCGATGTCCGGGTTATTACGGCCACCAATAAAGATCTGATGGAGGAAATTTCCAAAGGTCATTTCCGGGAAGACCTTTATTACCGGCTTAATGTGGTCCACATAGAGGTCCCTCCTTTAAGGGAAAGAAAAGAAGACATTCCATTATTGATCCGCTATTTTTTAGAGCGTTTTTCCAAGGAGATGAATAAGAAGGAGGTCCCGGCTCTGGCCCCTGAAGTTTTGGGTGCCTTGCTGGCCTATGACTGGCCGGGAAATATTCGGGAACTGGAAAATATGTTAGAAAGAGCGATTATTTTGAGTTCAGGGCAAATCCTTCATTTAGAGGACCTGCCTTTTAACAGCATGATTCCGTCAGGAGCAAAACTAAACGAAGTGTTGGAACTCATTGAGAAAAAGATGATCACCCAGGCACTGGTTTTATCAGGAAACGTCCAGGCCCGTGCGGCGGAGTTGTTGGGTATAGAAAAAAATCTGCTTAAATATAAAATGAAAAAATACGGCTTGGTTTAACTTAAAAGAGGGTAAAAATTTTTTTACTTAATTTGTTAATTAAATTCAATTAGTTGTATTGTTGGTAGAATGTTTGAAAACTTTCCGGTAAAAATTTTTTTACTGATTGGTTCTGATTCGAGGGGGGCGATAATCGGTCATTAATAAAAATTATTAATAATATTAAAGTGTTAAAAAAATATAGGGTATTTTTGTTCGTTTGGCATTTACTTTGCATAATTAAAAAGCAAGTAAAAAAATCTCTTTATCTCCTTTCCTTATATAAAAGCCAACCTGAAAAGGTTGGCTTTTGTTTTTTAGTGATCCGGATAAAATCATTTCCCATAAGATTATTTTTTGATAGACAGGGAAGGCCTTGATATGACAAGATATGACAATTTCCCAAGAGACGAGGACCTATGACCAGAAATTCAAAACCGGCTTGGCCTAAGAAAGATTCTTCTCCCGATCCGGGACTTTTAGAAAAGATAGAAACCGACTTGAATAATCTGTCGGTTGCCGGGGACTCCGTCCCTTTTGATCCTGATATTGTTCAGAACCTGGCCGCGACCCTGGACCGGGATCCGTGGCTGACCGATTTTTTCCTGGCCAAAGTGTTGGCCCAACCGAATGCCCTGCTGACAAGGCTGATAATCGAGCTGGACCGGCATATTCATTCCAAACCTGTGCATAAAGGGATTAAACGGACCCTTTACCTTCTGAAACAAAGGGGGATAGATCTCCCCCCCGCCATGGAGGATAAGGAAGAAAAGGACGGACGGGGCATATTAAAAGAGCCGGATTCAGGGCAGGTTTCAGGTTATCTGTCGGAATTTGATGAAATGCGCAATCGTATGGTTGCCCTTTTGGTCCCCCAGGCTTCCAGAGGCAGATTATTTGTCTTTGGCCTCATCGACCCGGATGATGGCCTGGAAAGACTAACCGCTTTGGTGGTCAATAAAAAGGAGTTTAACATTTTGCTGCAGGACCTGGAAGAACAGGCCGGCCACTCTTTTTTACCGGCAGATCCCGGGCAGGTGGCCTTTATTTTAAAGGAAGCCCATGAACAAAGATCGAGTTTATCTAAAGAGGATGAGGAAATTTATACCCACATTATCACGCTCCTGACCGGGATGAAAATAGTCGGCAGGGCTCCGATCATTCGAGCCCTTTTCCCTGAGGAGGAGTCCCTTTCGGAATTACCCCTGATTTGGGAAAAAGTAACGGGGATAACCGAAGTGGCCTACTATGTACCGAAAACCGGGGTGCTGGAGCCCTATCAGAAAGCGGTTCAGGAAGTCCTGGAAGGCATTCTGATTCTCAATCAGGCCCAAAAACGAGAGCAAATAGAGGCAATCGTCGTTCGGGCGGCCCGAGAAATTTTTCAGGGCCTGGAACGAGAAGATCTTATCCGCTATCTGGAAGAGCTGTCCTATCTTTATTATCTGAAAGGTCAAAAAGAGGAGGCTAAGGTCCTTTTTTCCGCCTCTTTTATGTTAACCAAAGAAAGGGAAAAGGTACCCGCCCGAGAAAATTCCCTTTTAATCTGGTTGGTAGAGGAGGCCCTCTCATTAGAAAGTGTAATAGAAGATGATGAAACTCAAGGCCCCATAATGGAAAAGAGCTCGGGGGGGATTATCATTCCCCCCTGGGTGAAAAGTTAGCCAAAGAACGAGATAGAGGGATATAATGATCACCTTGTCGATTTCCACCTCACGGCAATCAGAGTTTCTGGATATCACCCGGGACGTTGAAAAAGCGATCTCAAATGCCCGAATTTCGGATGGACTGGCTATGGTCTATGTGCCGCATACTACAGCCGGAATTACTATCAATGAAGGGGCCGACCCCAGTGTTCAGGAAGACATCCTCGGAATGCTTAATCAGATGATCCCTTCCAAAGGGTCCTATCGACACCGGGAGGGTAATTCCCCGGCCCATATTAAGACCAGTCTGATAGGTTCTTCGGTTATGGTGATGATTGAAGCCGGGCGTTTGATTCTGGGGACGTGGCAATCCATCTTTTTTTGTGAATTCGACGGCCCAAGAACCCGCAAGGTTTTGATCAAGGTTATTCCTTAACGGTTTTGTTTGGTTCTGCTGCCGGTCCCCTCCTGATTACTAACGAATACATTTTTTCTTTTTCGAAATAATCCTGAGATACTTCATAGTTATAGGCTGGATGCAACAACAGGACGAAGGTGCAATCCAGCCCCTTCTTGGCTAAATGAAAGGACAGCAGCATCCTGGATCGGACCTTATCGAATTCAAAAGGTACGATGTATTTGTCGATATTATTAAAAGTGACAATAAGGCGGGAACCATCGGCGATCTTATCTGCCGTGATTTCAGGAAAAATTTTTCGGTCCAGCATAATATGGATCCGGAGGGCGTTTTCTTCTTCCTTGATCACAATGGGGCCAAAATAAACCGGATTTTTTTCCACAGGGGGTTTCGGTTCCTTTTTGGATGGGATGGAAGGAGTCGCTGGAAATTCTTTGGCCTTAGGAGGGCCTTCTTCTATTGATTTTTGGGGGAAGATCCTGAAATTTTGGATGATGCCTTTTTGGATCAACTGTTTGCCACGGAGGGTGGCTTCCTCTTTGGTTTTGTAGCGGTCAATATAGATGACAAACCACTTTCTATTGGCTTTGTCTTCCCGAATAGTATATCGGGCTTGAACATGGGCTGTTTTTAAACGGTCAATTTCTTTCTGGGCCGCCGCCAGCGTAGAGCAGGAAGCCACCTGGAGACTAAATCGAATATTTTCCTGAGCCCATAGGTTTCTGGATGGGTGCCAAAACGAAAACGGATCTCCTATAAGGAGTCCAACCAGAATCAGACCGAAAATAATACGTTTCATAAATAATGGTCTCGTAAAATTTTTATCAAATTTTATC
>CAZVHO010000147.1:11114-12417 GCA_964627515.1 uncultured Thermodesulfobacteriota bacterium
GAAAATAATACGTTTCATAAATAATGGTCTCGTAAAATTTTTATCAAATTTTATCACACTTTGCTTTAATTAAGCAATTTACAAATTTTTATCAAACCGTTCCATGTCTTCTTATAAAATGATCTATTATATTTCAGGTCACGGCTATGGCCATGCCGTTCGTTCCATCCAGATCATTAATGAAATGCTTGCCCTGGGATGTGACGTGGCCATAAAAACCCATACCCCGGCATTCTTATTTAAGGAGGGATTATCCAAACCAGTTGAAATCCTGTCCGAAAGCTTTGACATCGGGCTCCATCAATTGGATAATATCCGTTTCGATCTTGAAAAAACAAAAAAAAGTGTAATAAAATTACTCTGTTATGCAGATGAAGCCATTCAGAAGGAGCAACGCTTTTTAATAAATCATCAGGTTTCTGGGGTTGTTTGTGATATCCCCTTTATCCCCCTGGCGGCTGCCGGACGTATAGGGGTTCCGGCAATCGGTGTGAGCAATTTTTCCTGGGATTGGATCTATGCGGGTTATGGGAAAAGAGACCCGGGTTGGAAGCCCCTGGCCGAGGCCATTGCCGGCTATTATCGAGAAGGGGATCTCTTGTTGCGCCTCCCTTTTTACGGGGAAATGGATGCCTTTAAGAAAATTGAAGATATTCCCTTGGTGGCCCGGAAGTCTTCGAAAGACAAAGCGGCTATTCGAAGGGCCATCGGTCTGCCTGAAGAACGGAAAATTGGATTGATTGGCTTTAGCCGTTTGGAACTCCAGGAGCGGGCAATTAAAAAGATCGAACAGTTGTCCCCGGATTACCTTTTTTTAATTAAGCCTCCATTGAATTGGAAATCCTCTGTTTTCAGGATGGTCCAAGAGGAGGCGGTTTCTTTTGTAGACTTGATCTCTGCCGTTGATTTTGTTATTACCAAGCCGGGGTATGGGATAGTCTCCGATTGCCTGTCTCATGGGACCCCGATGATTTACTCTGATCGGGGTGAATTTCTTGAATACCCTATCCTGGTGGAAGGGATAAAAAGCCATTTGTCTTGTTGTTTTATGCCTAAGGAAGATTTATATTCCGGAAATTGGGGGCCCTATGTGGATAGGCTCAGCAAACAGCCTCAGCCTCAACCTCGAATCGCAACCAACGGGGCCCAGGTGGCCGCCCGGCGGATAATTGAATGCATCGCAGGGGGCTATGGACAATAGGCTATGGGCAATAGGTTAAAAGGTTTTCCAGGCCCGGGTCGGGCATCACGAAGCATGAAAATGGAAGAATCAAAGACATTTTTTGGCACGGATTTCACGGAT
>CAZVHO010000148.1:0-8742 GCA_964627515.1 uncultured Thermodesulfobacteriota bacterium
AACCCAGGGCGCAGGTGCGCTGGATGATTTCATCCTTCATGGCTGGAGAAAGGTCGTTGAAGTAGGCGGAATAGCCCGAGACCCTTACTAAGAGATAGGGGTAGGCCCGGGGATCTTCCCGGGCAGCGATCAAGACCGCGGGATCGATCACATTAAGCTGCACCTGCATCCCTCCCCGGCGGAAATAGGTCCGGATCAAACTCCGCACGGCTTGACGGCCGGCCGGCCCCCTTAATGTTTCCAAACCGAATTTGACATTCAGGTTGACCCCATTGGCACATCGTGTGGCGTCGATGCGGTTGACGGAATTGAACATGGCCGTCGGGCCTTTTCGGTCCTGGCCGTTACCCGGGGAGATCCCGGAGGCGAAACTTTCGCCTTTCTTCCGGCCGTTGGGCAGGGCCCCGGTCACCTGACCGAAATATTGATGGGCCGTGACGGAATAAAGCCCGGTCGTGTAGGGCCCTCCGCGGCTGTTCTTCCTGCCGTCCAAAAACCCGCTGAAGGTTTCGACCGCATACCGGGTGTAGCCATCCGCCTCCTCCCGGTCGTTCCCGAATTTATCCAGACCGCGCAGATAGGCCGCCCATCGGGGATCGGGAAGGTTTTTTCTCAATTGTTCCACCAGTTCCGGGAGGGAGAGTTTCTTCTCCTTGAATACGGCCTGTTCGATGGCGTAAAGAGAGTCACCGGTATCGGCCGGACCGACGCACTGGATACCGGAAAAATTATATGTTGCCCCCCCGGCTGTGGAACAAAGACCTTTTTGCAGACACCCGTCAAGGAGCATACTGGTAAAAGGGGTGGGATGGTAAAGGGCATTGGCCCTTTCTATCGCCTGAAGGTCCTCTAAAAGCCTTTCAAGACCGAAGGCCAGTTGGGTTTCAAAGGCCTGTTTGACCTCTTCCATGGACTGCATGGCGGCTACAGGGCTGGTCTTTTTACCGGTCCGTTTAAAGCTGTTGAAGCGTTTCCCTTCATTCAGGGCCAGTTCCAGCATGATCGGCATATTGAACAAGGCCGCATCCGTGGATGCAAGGCTTTTGCCCTGGGACACGGGCTCCACACAACCTACGGCCGTATAGTTGCGGGCATCTTCCGGAGCGTAGCCGTTTTTCATTAGGGTGGCCACGATGACCTCATCATTGTAAAGGGCCGGCGTATTACTCCCCCCGGTCAGGACCTCGAAAACCTTATTCTGGTAAGCTTGCGGGGCCTTTTGATGCATCCGGGCGTGATAGTTCGGCTGGCGCATCCGCAACTCGTCCATGACCTCCAGGAAGATGAGAGAAAGCTCGTTGCTGGCATCATTGCCTTCCCGGTCCAGACCGCCCACTGTCACCACCTGACCATTAAACATCCCGCCGTGAAAACGGGTGATGAACCGGGAGAAAACCGGGATGATCTCCGACATCTTGATCGAAAAGGCGGCTATCAGTTCCTTGGCCCTTTCCCGGGTCAGCAGGCCTTGCTGGAGGTCCCTTTGGTAAAACGGATAAAGGTAATAATCCATCCGGCCCGGAGAGTTGCCGTTGTCCAGGCTTTCGAGATTGATGACGATCTGGGCAAGAAAAATCGTTTGAAGGGCCTGACGAAAGGTGGCGGCCGGCCGGCGAGGAACCTGCCGGCAGACCTCGGCGATTTCCTTCAGCTCCCGGCTGCGATCAGGATCGGTTTCTCTTTCGGCCATTTCCAGGGCTATGGCAGCGTATCGCTCGCCGAATTCGGCCAGCCCCTCGGCAATGACCTTAACACCTTGATAAAAATTCCAGGGATCGGAACCTTCGGTTACGTCCTGTTGCAACCTGTTTACTTCAGAGATGATCCCCTCGGTGCCCTGGGAAATCAACTTTTCATAATCAGGGGCGATGTGGGCCAGGCCCCCGCTTTCATTGATTAAATAATAGTGGGCCTGGAGCTGGTCGGTTATAAAGCGTAAGGTCCGGAGTTTGGAAGCATGGGCCTTAAACCCTAAAAAGCGGAAGAGCCAGAAGGGGATGATCCTGAGGAGTTGAAGGATTTCTTTTTTGGATACTTCGAGGGGGTTGGACTTTCTGGTGCTAAAACGCAGGAGATCCAGCATCACCACCAGGCCGTGGAGTTCAGGGTAAATGGACCCGCCCACCCTTTTGGAAGAAAAATTGCCCACGATCAGTTCGTCCGGGTAGATCCGGACCTTCTTTTCAAGCAGGACCATCCTGAGGGCCTCGGCCATCTGGAGGGCAATAGGTTTTTTTCTGTTCGCCCGGCTTCTGAAATACCGGCTCCAGATGACAGCCCGTTCGGTGCAGACACCGGGCCGGGCCTTCTGAACAGCCTGTTTCAGACCTTCAATTCTGTTCTGTGGCATCTGATAATCCTTATCCGTCAAAAGCTGATTCCCAAAGACCGTCTGATTACTCATTAATGATAACGGAAATCCCTTCGGTTTCAAACCAATTTTTTGCCTGAAGCAAGGCTTCCCGGGCATCCCCTTTCAGGTTAAGGGGCTTGAGATGCGTTTCTATCCTGGCCAGTTTGGCCTCACCCATAGCGTGGTATTGTAGGAGATGGACCCGGTCTTTTTGGTTTTTCTTTAAGAATCCAGCCACCGCCTTGATGTTTTGCTCCCGGTCATTGATGCCGGGGACGATGGGGATCCTGGCCTCCAGATGGGAATAGACCCCGGCCAGTCTTTCAAAATTACGCAGTATCGGTCCATTGGGGCTTCCGGTGCTTTTCCGGTGCATCTCGGGGTCCATCAGCTTCAGATCGAAATAGACCCAATCCAGATAAGGCAGCAAAGGTTCCAGATCTTCCCAGGCAAAAAGGCCGCAGGTTTCCAGGGTGATGTTTATCCCTTCCCGGTGGACCAGGGGCAGGAAAGAGCGAAGGAACCTGCTTTGCAGGAGCGGTTCCCCACCGGACAAGGTGATACCGCCTCCGGAATCTTCAAAAAAATCCCGGTCTTTCAAAACCTCGTCCAGAAGAGCCGGTCCATCCCATTCAACCCCAACCATCTGTAAAGCCCCCCCGGGGCAGACGGACAGGCACTTTCCGCAAGACGAGCAGGTGAGATGATTGATCCTTTGGTCTTCATGGGCCAGGATGGATTTTTCCGGACAGACCTCCTGACAGGTAAAACAGCGCAGACACCGTTCCTGGTAAAAGGCGATCTCCCGGCCGGTTTTATGCGATTCGGGATTCTGGCACCAGGCACAGCGCAGGGGGCAGCCTTTGAAAAACAAAGTCGTTCGAATCCCCGGTCCGTCATGGATGGAGAACCGCTGAATATCAAACAAGAGGGCTGTTGATGGAAAGGATGTCATCTTTGCCGAGATCGTCCAGTCGGTTCATCTTTTTGAGATCGGGAAGATTACTGAAAGGGATTATAACCCGGTTTTTTATAGAGATTGGCCTCGTTATTCAGGATATCCGGCCGGTAGACCTTTTCAGCCCAATCATCGGGCCCAATCTCTTCAAAAGCCACGGAAACGGTCTTTTCCGGGCATTGGGCGATTTCCATGACATCCCTGGTTATCGCCTCGGTCAGACGTTTTTTCTGTTCTTCTGTCCTTCCCGGATGCAGTTTAATAATTACATGGGGCATCAATCGTACCTCCTTAATTTCAAATATCTTTGGTTAGTCATTATCTTAAATTCTTCGGATAAAAGCAACTCCAACGTTGGATCCTGGTTAAAAGGGGGGATGGCCTTTTCATAAATATTCTCCCCAAAAAATATTTGACATGGATAGACGACCGGTCTACTATACACCAACTTAAAAAAAACACGAAATCGTTCAGAGGGAATACGGTTCTGGTCGAAACATGGATGCCAAATCACGAATCCTGAAAGCCGGCGCCAAGATCGTCCTTCAAAAGGGTTTTTTCGACACCGGCCTGGCCGAGGTACTTGAGGCGGCCAGGGTCCCGAAAGGATCCTTTTATTTCCACTTCAAAAACAAGGAGGACTTCGGCCTGCAGCTTATTGAGTATTTTGCCCAGGCTTTAAAGGCCAAGGCCGATTTATTTTATCAGGATGAGAACCTCTCCCAAGTTGAAAAAATCAGAAGGATCTTTAAATGGCAGGCCGATTCATTCCGCAAAAACGGTTTTAAAGGCGGATGTCCCATCGGCAACCTGGCTTTGGAAATGGGGGATCGCAATCCCGATTTCCGGAAAAAATTGAACCAGGTTTTTTCTGATATGAAAAAAGAACTGGCTTTTCATCTGGAGGAGGCCCGCAAATCAGGCGAGATACCCGTATCGATTGACATCGGTGAGACCACGGATTTCATCGTCAACAGTTGGGAAGGCACATTGATGCAGATGAAGGTCTCGAAAAGCACCACTCCCCACGAGGTCTTCGACCGGATGATCTTCGGCCGGTTTTTACGGCCCAGTAAATTTATAGAGAAAATACCGGAGCGGAATTTAAAAACCATTAACCACTGAACCGTCCGGCATCCGGACGAAGAAAGAATGGAGGCGCTATGTTTAAGACGAGAATGACGGAGTTATTCGGGATCGAGTATCCGATTCAATGTGGGACTATGCAGGCCTTGAGCCGGGCCGAATTGGTGGCCGCTGTGGCCAACGCCGGGGCCTTGGCCTGTCTTCCTGCCGCCACTTTCCCGACACGGCAGGAGCTGCTCGACGAGATCAAAAAGACCCGCGATATGACCGACAAGCCCTTCGGGGTGAATGTTTCCTTATTCCCGGCCTTGATGCCCTCCCCGCCTGAAGAGATGATTCAAACCGTCATCGATTCCGGGGTAAAGATCCTGGAAACGGCCGGACGCAACCCGGAGCCCTATCGGCAACAGATCGCCGACGCCGGCCTGGTCCATTTTCACAAATGCGCCAGGGTGCGGGATGCAGCCAAAGTGGCCCGCCTGGGTCTGGCGGCCGTTTCTATCGTCGGGACGGAATGCGGCGGACACCCCAGCATGGAAAAAGTAACCACCTTGATCCTGATCCCCAAGGCCGCGGACCAGGTCGATATCCCTTTGATCGCCGGCGGTGGCTTCTGTGACGGCCGTTCCCTGGTTGCGGCCCTGGCCCTGGGTGCCGACGGGGTCAACATGGGCACCCGGTTTATCGCTACCCAGGAATGTCCGGCCCATCCGGCCTTCAAAGAAAGGATCATCAAATCCCAGGAAGCGGAGACCGTACTGGTCATGGAATCGTTGATGAACCCGGCCCGTGTTTTGAAAACCCCCTGGTCGGAAAAAATCATTGAAATGGAACGCCAGGGCGCCACCCTGGAAGAGTTGATGCCCATGATCAGCGGCCAGGTAAGCCGCAAAGGCTGGTCGGAGGGTAACCTGGATGAGGGCATGTATCCGGCCGGCCAGGTCATCGGTCGTATCGAAGACATTCCGACGGTGGCCGATCTGATTAAGCGGACCATGGCTGAAGCGATGGAAGCCAGGGCGCGTCTGGACAAAATGGCCTAAATAGTATCCATCCGGAAACTACACCCTTCCGGATGGAGCGGTCAGCCATCAGCTTTTAGCTTTCAGCAAAACCCTTTGATGATAATGGGTTAGCTGAATGCTGATCGCTAACTGCAGAAAATTAAGACCTGCTAAAGGAGATCCACATGTCAGAGCGTGTTGTTTATACCATTGAAGAGGGGGTGGCCGATGTCCGTTTAAATCGTCCGGAGAAGATGAATGCCCTTGATCCGGCCATGTTCGAGGCCATAACCGCTACGGGAAAGGAACTGGCCGCCAACAAAGCCATCCGGGCGGTAGTATTGTCGGGAGAAGGGAAGGCCTTTAGCGCCGGCTTGGATTTTATGAGCTTTCAGGCCATGGCCAAAACAGACCGGGAGAAACTGAACCGCGATCTTTTTAAGGCGGATCCGGATAATCCGGCAAACTATGCCCAGCAGCCGGCCTTTGTCTGGCATTGGTTTCCGGTTCCGGTCATTGCCGCCGTTCATGGGGTAGCCTTCGGCGGCGGTCTCCAGGTGGCCCTGGGGGCTGATATTCGTATCGTCGCACCGGATGCCAAACTGTCGGTGATGGAGATCAAATGGGGATTGGTCCCGGACATGGGCGGCACCCAATTGCTGCGCCATCTGGTCCGGCTGGATGTATTCAAGGAACTGACTTATAGCGGACGGGTCGTTTCAGGGACGGAGGCCGTGGCCCTCGGTCTGGCCACCCGGGTGAATGAAAATCCCTACGGGGAGGCCATGAAATTAGCCCGGGAAATCGCTTCCAAGTCCCCGGATGCCATACGGGCCGACAAGAAACTGTTGAACGCCGCCTGGCTGGTCAGCGTGGCCGAAGGGTTGAAAATGGAGGCCGACCTTCAGCAGACCGTTATCGGCCAACCCAACCAGGTAGAGGCGGTTCTCTCCAATATGGAAAAACGGACTCCTCAATTCAAGGATTAAGCCTCTCTGCATCCGTCGAAGAGAGGATAGTAGGGGCAAACTATTTTTTTCTTGAAGTTGATCCGGTTTCTGTTTATTTTTAAGGGGTGACCCAACTTACTGAAATCTTAATCCGTCATGGCTACCTGGTACTATTTTTGGCGGTTCTTGGCGAACAGCTCGCTTTGCCCCTGCCGGCAGGACTTTTTTTGTTTGCCGCAGGGGCCTTGGCCGGTGAAGGGCAATTGAATTTGGTCATCGCCTTTTTCCTGGCAGTCCTTGCCTGTTTGCTGAGCGACAATCTCTGGTATCAGGTAGGTCGCCGCAAAGGCAGATCCGTTTTACCTTACCTATGCCGTATTTCTCTTAACCCCGATTCCTGCCTTCGCCGTACCCAGAATATTTTTGTCCGCTATGGGGCCAAGGCCTTACTGGTGGTTAAATTCTTTCCCGGCGTGAACCCCATCGCCGCGCCCTTGTCGGGGATCCTGCAGATGAAATCGTTGCGGTTTGTTTTATTCGACAGCCTGGGGGCCTTTATCTGGATAGGCCTGTTCATGGGCCTCGGCTATCTGCTCAGTAACCAAATTGAGGAATGGACGGCTTATGCCTCGCGGATAGGGGTTTTTTTATGGGTGGTCCTGATCGGTCTGATCGGTTATTTCGCCTGGAAGGTCGCCCAACGGCACCGATTTTTAAATCGGTTGCGCATGGCCCGCATTACTCCGGAAGAACTGAAGCGAAAGATCGATGCTGCTGAAGACCTTTTAATCATCGATGTGCGGTCCCCCCTTGAATTTGAAGCCGATCCGCAAATGATTCCCGGTGCCCGCTATCTGCCTTTGGAAGAGCTGCTGAAAAATCCCCCTGAATTTCCCCGGGCCAGGGAAGCTATCCTGTATTGTGACTGTCCCAATGAAGCCTCCAGCGCCCAGGCGGCCTTTATGCTGAAGAAAAAAGGACTTAAGAACGTCCGGCCTCTGGCCGGCGGTTTCATGGCCTGGCGGCAGCGGGATTATCCGCTGGAATCGGGAACACCGTTAAATAATTCGGGATTATTTCCCCTGGCCGAATAGGTCCCGGGCGATGAGCGCGGCGCCCAGGGCCCCCACGATCTGGGGTTCTTCCGGTATATTGATTCTGAAGCCGATTTTCTCCTGGATTTTATGGACCATACCGCTGTTTTTGGCCACCCCGCCGGTCATGGTTACCTCCGGCTCAATACCCACCTGGTCCAACATCCCGGTCAGCCGATAGCCGATGGCCCGGTGAATCCCATTGATGATATCCTCAGTCGGTTTACCCTGGGCCACCAGGGAGATGACCTCCGATTCGGCAAAGACAGTACACATACTGCTGATGGCAATTTCCTGAAGGGACTTTAAAGAGAGGGGTCCCATGGCCTCAATCTTTATTTGCAAGGCCTGGGCCATGACATCCAAAAACCGACCGGTCCCGGCCGCGCACTTATCGTTCATAACGAAATTGAGAATGCTGCCATCGGCCCCCAGTTTAATCACCTTGCTATCCTGACCGCCCACATCGATGACAATCCGGGTTTCAGGGAAAAGATAATGGGCTCCCCGGCCATGGCAGGTGATTTCGGTCAGGGTCTTGTGGGCAAAGGGGGCGCTGACCCGGCCATAGCCGGTGGCCACGATATACCGGATCTGATCCAGGACAAGGCCGGCCTCAGTCAGGGCCTGATGAAAGGAGCGCTCTCCGGCCAGACGACTGTTGGCTCCGGTCAGGGAAATATGGCTGGAAACCATATCCCCCTTCTCATCCAGGACAACGGTCTCCGTAGTCATGGAGCCTATGTCAATACCTGCAAAATACATAACCCACGATATCTGGTTCCCCCTACTCCTTTTCAACCAGGTCCGGTTTGCGGGCCGCCAGGACCTCGTCCAAACGCCCGACCGGCATGGTGTGGGGTGCGGTCTGCAAAGAGACCGGATCTTTTTCGGCAGCCAAAGCAATGCGCTCCATGGCCGCCACAAAGGCGTCCAGGTTTTCCTTGTTTTCGGTCTCCGTAGGTTCGATCATTAAGGCCTCCTTGACCACCTGCGGAAAGTAGATCGTCGGGGGATGAAAACCTTCATCGATCAGGGCCTTGGCCACATCTAAGGCCCGGACGCCGTATTGTTCGGCCTTGTCGGCCACGGTAAAGACCACTTCATGCATGCAGGGTCCATCGATGGCCGGTTGCCAATGGGCGGAAAGCTTTACCCGCAGGTAGTTGGCGGCCAGAACCGCATCCTCGGCCACCTTTTTAAGCCCGGAACCGCCCAAGGCCAGGATGTAGGCATAGGCCTTGAGGATAACCCCGAAGTTTCCATAAAAGGGTGCGATATAGCCGATGGACTTCGG
>CAZVHO010000148.1:8842-12163 GCA_964627515.1 uncultured Thermodesulfobacteriota bacterium
TGAGGATAACCCCGAAGTTTCCATAAAAGGGTGCGATATAGCCGATGGACTTCGGTCGGTCATAGTCTAAGAAAAAGGTGCCGTCGGCCCGCTGAACCACCCGGGAGACGGGCAGATAATCCTCCAGCTTCTTCACCACGCCCACCGGACCGCTCCCCGGCCCTCCTCCGCCGTGGGGCGTTCCGAAGGTCTTGTGCAGGTTCAGGTGGACAATATCAAAACCAAGATCAGCCGGTTTGGCCTGGCCCAGGATGGCATTCAGGTTGGCCCCGTCATAATACATAAGGGCGTCGACCGAATGGGCCGCCTCGGCTATCTGTTTCACATAAGGATTGAACAAGCCCAGGGTATTGGGATTGGTCATCATCACCCCGGCCACCTGTTGGTCCAGCATGGCTTCAAAGGCCCCGGGGTGCATGATCCCCTTTTCCGTGGGCACGGTGACCACCTCATAACCGGCTATGGCCGCGCTGGCCGGATTGGTGCCGTGGGCCGAGCCCGGGATCAGGACCACGGATTTCTTATTTCCCCGATCCCGATGATAGGCGGCGATGAGCATCATCCCGGTTAATTCGCCGTGGGAGCCGGCCAGAGGCTGCATGGTAAAGGCCTCCATGCCGGTGATCCGGCAGAGAAGCTGTTCCATCTCATAGAGAACCTGCAAAGCCCCCTGGGTAAGCAAACCGCCCCTTCTTAACTGGGGCAGCAAGGGATGGAGCAAGGCAAAGCCGGGCAAACGGGCCAGCTCTTCAGTGAATTTGGGATTATATTTCATAGTACAGGACCCCAGGGGATAAGGCCCCACATCCACTCCAAAATTCAGGCGGGAAAGATTGGTGAAGTGGCGGACCACATCCACCTCGGCCATCTCCGGCAGGGCCGCCGGTTTTTTCCGGGTCAACGCTTCAGGGAGCCGGCTCTCTTCAAAGGATTCCATGGGCACACGCTCCCGGGGGAATATGACGGCCCGGCGGTCCGGCCGGCTTTTTTGGAAGATGGTCTTCATAGCACGGCCTCCAGGGCTTCGGCAAAACGGCCGATCTCTTCTTTGTTACGTTTTTCCGTTACCGCCACCAGGAGGTGGTTACCCTGTTCGGGATAATAACGCCCCAAGGGAAGGCCGGGAGAAAACCCCTTATCAATCAGACGGCTGACCACTACCCCGGCATCCAGAGGAAGCCGCAGACGAAATTCGTTGAACCAGGGCCCCTGGTCGGCCAATTCGACGCCGGGGATGGCGATCAACCGTTTTCGGGCATAAGCGGCCTTAGCCATGTTCATCCCGGCCAGCTCAACCAGACCGTTTTTACCCAGGAGACAAAGGTAAATCAGGGCGGCCACAGCACATAAGGCCTGATTGGTGCAGATGTTACTCGTGGCCTTTTCCCGGCGGATGTGCTGCTCCCGTGTTTGCAGGGTCAGGCAGTAACCGGTCCGGCCCTGACCATCCAGGGTCCGGCCGACTATCCGTCCGGGCATAGACCGGACCAGTTCCTGACGCACGGCCATAATGCCCAGGTAAGGCCCGCCAAAAGAAAGGGGCAAACCCAAAGACTGTCCTTCTCCTGTAGCGATATCCGCCCCCATTTCACCGGGCGTCTTGACAACACCCAGGGCCACCGGATAAGAACTGATGACGGCCAGGGCCCCCTGCTCCTTAGCCAGGGCACAATGGACGCTGAGGTCGTGGACCCGGCCGAAGAAATCAGGATTTTGCAGAATGATCCCGGCGGTTTGGGGATTCATCAGACCGGCCAGCTCGTTTAAATCCAACAGCTCTTTTTCGACCAGGTCGATGTTCAGGTTGGCCATGTAGGATCTGAGCATGACCCGGTAAATGGGGTTGACGGAAGTGCAGACCAAAAGCCTTTTCCTTCCGGTCTTACGGATGGCCATGAGGCCGGCCTCGAACAGGGCCGTGCCGCCGTCATAGAGTGAGGCATTGGCCGCATCCAGGCCGTAGAGGCGGCAGACCGCGGTTTGATATTCGAAGATGGCCTGTAAGGTCCCTTGTGAGATCTCGGCCTGGTAAGGGGTGTAGACCGTGTAAAACTCGGCTCGGCGGATCAGGGCATCTACGGCGGCCGGAATGAAATGGTCATAGAAGCCGCCTCCCAGGAAACAGATCAGTCCCTGGGCATTCATCTCGGCCAGATGTCTGAGGTGATCGCTAACCTCCATCTCACTCAAGGGGGCAGGCAGGTCCCAGATCCTGGTCCTGAGGGATTGGGGGATGACCTCAAAGAGTTGTTCTATTGACTGGAGCCCCAGGGCCTTGAGCATCTCGGCCCGGTCCTGATCGGTGTGGGGGGTAAAATCCATCGGTTATGCTCCCTGGTTCAAAAAGACCTGATAGGTGCCGCTGTCCATAAGATTTTCTAAATCAGCCGGATTAATCTCTTTGAGTTTGACCAGCCAACCCCGGCCGTAACAGTCCTGGTTGACCCATTCCGGATGGTCCGCTAATTCCGAATTCGTTTCGGCAACGACACCGGCCAAAGGAGAATAGACCTCGGCCGCCACCTTGACGGATTCAATGGTACATAATTCACCCATCGGCTCGACCCGGCGACCGGTCTCCGGAAGGTCAACAAAGGTGATGTCCCCCATCTGCTGCTGGGCGTAGTCGGTAATCCCCACCCAGGCCAGGCCCTCTTGGATTTTTACCCACTCATGTTCTTTAGTGTATTTCAGATCTTCCGGAATGTGATAGGGAGCCATGCCGAATCCTCCTGGGTAAAAAAACAGGTTCAAGGTTCAGGGTTCAAGGTTCAAGGTAAAACCGTAAACCGTATACCACGCACATTAAACCGTTCATGACACTCGAACCCTATTTTCGAATTAAGCCCTCATGCCCCAAAGAAAGGCCGCGAAGGATAAAAATATCTTTCGCCAGAGATTCTTTCAAAAGTCTAAAATATGCAAAACGAACACCCAATAGGTCAGCCCCGCCCGGGCGGGGCTGACTGTTTAATGGTTTCAACACAATCGGCCTTCGGCCGATCCGACTATTGTCAGGCAGGATGCCTGACCTATTTTAACTGTGGGTCCCCACAAGGCATGAAGATGGTTTTCTCCGAACTCTTAACTCCGAACTTTATTTTCGTGCTAAACCGTCATGCCACGATAGTGGCGTGACACCGCGAATCATGAAAATAGCGCAGTTGATGGTTGAACTCGAACTCTATTTTCGTATTAAAGGAATAACGCTTTAAGATAAATCCCCACCCGTTGGACAAAGTCTTCAACGACACGGCCAGGAATAAGACGGCCCCGATAGTTTATGATCACCTCCTGCCCGGGGACCAGATCCCGGTCCAG
>CAZVHO010000149.1:0-11960 GCA_964627515.1 uncultured Thermodesulfobacteriota bacterium
GCGCCCTTTGCGGCTCTGCGGTGAAAATTGTTTTTCAAAAAGCTAAACTGATACATTAAATTCGATTATAGCGGTTGCATTCCGGAAACAAAAGTGGCATAAACGACATTATAAGAGGTGATAGCGTCATTTGTCTATTATTTTAAAGGAGAGAATCAATGATAAGAGTCACCATTCTTGGACTTTATAACTCCATGGCAACCACTATTTTCGGCCCCATGGATATCTTTAACCAGGCAGGAAGGCTCTGGAACCGGGTGAGCAAATCTCCCCAAACCCCGTTTTTTGACGTTACCATTGCCTCCGCCGACGGACAACCCATCCAATGTCTGAATAAAGTCCAAATTCAGCCCCATTGCAGTATTGAGACCATTCATCATACAGATTTGATTGTTATTGCCTCGGCCACTTATATCCAACAGATTCTTCAAACAAGCCCGGCGCTGGTTCCCTGGATCCGCCAGCAATACGACCAGGGTGCCCATGTGGCCAGTATCTGCACGGGCGTGTTTTTACTGGCAGAAACCGGTTTGCTGGACGGAAAATCAGCAACCCTTCACTGGGGGTTTACCGAGATGTTTCGCCAGAGATATCCCCAGGTGAATTTGAAACAGGACCAGATGTTCATCGACCAGGGCCGCCTCTATTGTTCGGCAGGAGTGAATGCCGGTATGGATTTATCCCTTTACCTGGTAGAAAAATTTTGTGGCCGACAAACCGCTGCCCAGTGTGCCAAGACCATGATCCTGGATTTGGGACGGGAACTTCAGACCCCTTATAGCTCTTTTCTTTTTTCCAAGGACCATGGCGATCCTCTGGTCATTAAGGCCCAAAAGTGGATAGAGCAACATTACACGCAATCCATTGATTACGACCGGCTGGCCGGGAAATTCCGGATGAGCCGCCGTTCATTGGAACGTCGGTTCAAACAAGCCACTGGTGTCACCCCTTTGGGTTATCTACAGGAATTACGGGTGGAAAACGCCAAACGCCTTTTGGAGGACGGCAGCCAGACCTTTAATGAAATTACGTATCTGGTCGGATATGAAGATATTCCCTTTTTCAGGAAAGTATTTATTAAGCTGACAGGCCTGCGGCCAAGAGAATATCAGCAGCGGTTTGCAGGGTACTCTGCCAAACCCGCTCTTCAGACCTGACGCCTGTCTCTATGATAACCGAACCGGATCGCCAATACCCAAGGGAGCGACTTGAATGGACGTCGCCTTTTCAAGTTGCCGCTGAAATTCTCTCGGATCGGCCTGGCCGCGGTGCATGGCAATGACCAGGCGCGGGTTAATCGTCATAGCGGCCTCCACGGCTTCAGATAAGTCCATCGTGAATACCCCGCCGATGGGAAGGCAAGCAACATCGACGTTTCCCAGGTTACCCATTATCGGCAGGAAATCCGTATCGCCCGCGTGATATATGGTCTTCCCTTCAACCGTGATGACATACCCGACACCTTTCCCCGGCGCATGTTGCTTTCGTGTTGAATGCCCCTGTGGGACATTATGTGCGGCGACGGCCAGGACTGCTACGGCTCTGAACTTAATTGTTTCACCTGGAGCGATCTGCCGAATACCGTGCCCCAACTCTTTGATGCAGGCTTTTGGAGCAATGATCACGGTGTCTCGATTTCTCAGCCTATCCACCGTAACCTTCTTGCAGTGGTCTTTGTGATGGTGAGTGATCAGGATGTAATCTGCCGGTTCCAGCATTTCAGGCAGCCCGTCGATGGGATCCGGCCACTTAGAGAACTCTATCCGCTTTGGATAACCGGCAAAGTATGTCGTCAAATAGGCGGGGTCTACATAAATCACCAGGCCTTTGGTTTTGATCTGAATCCAGGAATTCGGAAACCACCTGAGCGTTACCATGACCGGAATCCTTTTTCTTTATTGACCCGCTCAACGTTGCTCTTCAGCGGGCCCGGCTTTTTGCGATTCGCTGAAAGAACTGGTTAAGTGCTTTCTTCATTCAACAAACAGCCTCATTGTATCTGGTGCGGAACGAAAACCGATTTTTTGATAAAGAGGTTGTCCCGCATCACTTGCATTTAGCAGGATTCGCTTAATTCCAATAGAACTACAATACGTTATCGCACTATGGATGATTCGTTGAGCGCATTTTCTATTTCTGTGGGAATTTTCAGTATACATGCTGTGTAAGTATGCAACTTTCGATGATAAATCCGAAGGATTCGGAACAAAACTAACGAAAGTAATTGCGCCGCTTGAAACAACCTTTCCTTTATCCTCCATTATCCAAGCCTTGCAGATTCCGGTCTCCATTTCTGATTCCAATTTTTGAGTGTATGCCTTTTCAATTTCAGCAATTCTTGAAGGGTGGAGAGGTTCGCCTTTTTGTTCCCAAATTTCTTCGAACATTTTCCCGTGATGTGCTGCCAGGATTGAAATATCAACGCTTGATGCTTCACGGATTTGCATTTCGCACATTTGAGGCTTGAAGGGCATTTGCTCTATATCCTTTTTTATTTACAGGACACTTATCAAAAAGCTCACCCGGAGCGCGCCGTTCGCGTGATCGGGTGCAGGAATCTCAGCGATCCAACGACCGTCATCTTCCCTTTCGATTTCAATCCTCATATTTTCACCTAAGTTTTTCCAAATAACGATCCTCGGTATCCAATGGCCTGGTTGGTGCAGTTGCGGCGGCGTCGAAACATTATTAACTATTTTTACTAATAATATCAGTAAGTTTTTGTATAGTCAAATAAAATTAGAAAGTGCTCTTAAAGTAAATGGAGTATCCCTTCCCGGAAAGCAATGCTCGCCATATTTCTCTGGCCTGACATTGGCCTCCACTGTGGCGGTGGGCAGGTTTGGTCTTTTCAAAATAACTCGGCAAGAGGTCAGAGCCATTCGATGGAAACCAAACCTTCCACTCCCTTGAATTCAGGATCACCGGTAATAATATCGGCTTTTTTCGAAGGGCGGTAGCAATACACCATGCCAGATGGTCACCGCTTTGACTTCACCTTAGGTCAGCAGTTCAATCAGTTCCTGACGGGTGAAGGTCTTCAGCAAATTGGGATCATCCTCCTTGACGACGGCTTCCATCAAATTTTTCTTCCGCTCGATGATCGCCGCGATTTTCTCCTCCAGAGTCCCGGCGGTGATCAATTTAAAAACCTGTACCCCCCGCCGCTGGCCGATGCGATGGACCCGATCGGTGGCCTGATCCTCGCGGGCCGCATTCCACCAGCGGTCATAATGGATGACCATCGAAGCGGCCACCAGATCGATTCCCACTCCACCGGCCTTGAGACTGCCTAAAAAGATACGGCATTCCGGATCTTGATTGAAACGATCGATCAGCTCTCCCCGTTTTTGGCTCGACCCGGTTAAGGTCACGAATCCCCATCCCGACTGTTTAAGATACCGCGCCATAATCTCGATCATACCTAAAAACTGACTGTAAACGACGATCTTTTGGCCGCTGCCCAATCCCTCTTCCAGCAGTTCCTGGAAGAGCTCCCATTTCCCGGAGGGATATTTTTCAAATTGGTCGATTTTTTTCAAAGCCAGGGCCGGATGGTTACAGATCTGTTTCAGCAGGGTCAGGAGGGCAAAGATATGAATATAAGGCACAGAAGATTTCTGGTCTTTCAGGGTCTTGAGCAAATCCTTTCCCCGGCCGGCCAGGGCCTCCCGGTAAAGTCTTATCTGATCTTCGCTTAACTGACAGAATCGCAGATCTTCAATCTTTTCCGGCAGCTCATGAAGGACGGTTGCCTTCATACGACGGAGCACAAAAGGAGAAATCATTCGGTTCAGCCGTTTTCTGGCCCGGCTATGCAGGTCCTGCTCAATGGGTTTGATATAGTTTTCCTGAAAGGACGCGGCTGATCCTAAATAACCGGGTACCGTCAGATCGAAGAGGGCCTTTAGTTCCATCAAATTGTTTTCAATCGGCGTGCCGGTCAGGCCCACTTTAATCCCGGCCTGAAGCTTTTGGGCGGCCTGGTGGCCCCGGGTCTCCGGATTTTTCAGGTTCTGAATCTCATCAAAAATGGCCAGGGAAAAGGAGATCTCTTTCAACCGTTCAATATCATTGCGCAGGATTCCATAGGTGGTCAGGAGAACCTGATTACCCTTCAGACCGTTAGAAAGCTCCCTGTCCCCTCCGTGAAACACCCGGACATGCAGTCCACGAGTATGGTCAGCGATCTTTTTGATCCAATGGCTCAGGACCGTAGTGGGACAGACCACCAGGAAAGGTCTTCGTTCTTTTTTCTCTTCCCGAAGCTTGACCATCAAACCCATCACCTGGTGGGTTTTACCCAGACCCATATCATCACAGAGCAAACCGCCCAGTCTGTTTTCAAAAAGAAAGGATAACCAATCAACCCCGCGCATTTGATACGTTCTTAACGAGGAGACCAATCCCTCAAGTCTGGTCAGCGGTTGTGCGGGCGTTAGGTCAAAGAATGCCTTTACCTGCCGGGTTTGGGGTGTATTCCCGACAACTTTAAGCGTTGAGGGACTCAGGGCTTGCAGGCGAAGGAGATCAAGCCGGGAGAATCTGAGATCCTCTCCACCCGGTTTTTCATCCCCTTCAGCCAGGTCTTGCTCCCAAAGGGCGAATCCCTCAAATTCTGCGGATCGGCAATCCACCCAACCGTCTTTCAGGGAGATGTAACGCTGTCCCTCTTTTCTGGCCTGAAGGATCTCTTTTAAAGAAAGGGATGAATTCCCGAACCCATAGTGCACCGAGAGCCAACACCAGTCCCGGTCAATGGCCGTGGGTGCCAGATCCATTTGGGTAACCCGGTCATAGATCTTCAGATTCTTCACAGAAGCGTCAACCAGGTGGGCGCCATCCTGCAAGGCCTGGCCGTATTCTTTTAGAAAGCTCGGGACCTGAGACTTCTTCAGAACCATCCTGACCGGAGAGTTGAATTGCCGCTCCAAAGGACCGGGGCGTTCCAACTCAGCCATAATCCCTAATTCCTGAACATAGAGCAGATCCCCATAACGGTACTTTTCCACTTCCTCCTTTTCCAGATATTTTTTTTCTCCGTCGGCCTGGAGGAGTTGGACCATCGGTCTGATCTCTAAGTCCATCTCGGTGGTCGCCGAGATCTTGAAGATGGATCGCAGCGGCAACGGATGAATGGTCAGGCCATGTTGATTGGTCAACAGATCTTTCGAATATTTCAGAAAGGCCTTGACGCGATCTCGGGGAATGATCAGATGAAAAAGGGCCTGCTGTTCATATTTTCCGATGACCATGAACTGTCCTGTTTCTTCATCGATGGCCGGTGAAAAGGCGATTTCTTTCCCATAGAATTCCTGAAAACAATGGTAGGCAAACCGATACCAGAAGTGTTCCTCAAAAATCTGGCCGTTGGTTTTATACCCCCTTTGATTAAAAAATCGCTCATTATCTGTTACGGTCAGTTCGGCCAGTTTTTCAATGAGGGCCGCCCGGTTTGGGACGGCATTGGCCGGTACCTGACCCAAGCGCTCGATAAGCCGACCGGCATCAGGACCCGGGGAAAGATAAAAGACCATTTCCTGGTGTTTAGATCCCAGAATCCGAATGATCCTGGACGGCCCTTGTTCGATGAATTGCGGTTTTACCGATTTAACGCGCTCCTTTGATTCTCTGGCCAGCAGAGTGGCCCATTGATACCAGGGGCTCAACCGGAAGACCTCATCCGGGGTTTTTCCACCCAAAGAGGAGATAAGGGCCTTGTATTCTTCGGCCAGTTTCAAGAGGTGGTCACAGGTCTTCCTGGCCGACAGAGAACAAGAGCAAAGGCGTTTGGATAGTTCCCGTTTATCGGCTTTAATGAGGTAGGCCGCACCCGGTCGCCGTTCACTCTCATCCGGGACCAGGGCTAATCCTTGACGATGAAATTCAATTCGACTATGTCGGAAGGGATTGGGGGGTTCCATTTTCTTGGTTTGTTATTCGAGGTTCCTAAAAAACATAATGCTTTTGCTTTTTGTCTTGGGCCGGTTTCTTATAGCACTACCGGACCCACTTTGTCGAGCAGGGAAATCAGGGAATAAAATTTACCATCAAAGATGAGCCGGGATACTGGGAGAGTAATGGTTACAGCAATTCCGCCGATCCCTGGAAGGAAAAGCGCCATAGGTAACGTCGACGCAGAACTTATAGCGGCACAGCCTTCGCTTGGTCTCTACTATTATTCGAACTGTTGCCGAAAGGTTCGAAAATCTTCTTTTAAAGCATTGATTTCTTGTCGGAGGAGGGTCACCTCCTGTTCGAGGTGCGACAAACGGTCATCTTCAGCTTTCACCACGAGAGTCGCAGGTTCAGGTTTTGCCCGGTAGACTTCGGGAATCTGTGGCTCACCAGCAAAAAGATGGGTAAAACGTGACTCCTTATGTCCCGGTTGCCGAGAAAGTTTAACGACGAAACCCCTGTCAGAAAGATCAGCCAGCCTCTTCTCCACTTCATCCATATCGTTAAATTTGCAGAGACCATCCGTGCGAGTCCGCAGTTCTCCAAGCGTTTGAGCACCTCTAAGGAGAAGTACACAGATCAGGGCAGCTTCTTTGTTGATCAGGTTATTTGTCTTGACCAGGTTTTCTTCATATTTGGGCACGCGGCTTAAGTCGCTGCGCCAGACCAACCTTTTCTCTCTCAGGCTGTTCAGTGCCCGGACCACTGTCATTTCGTCATAGGTAACCACGGGATCACGGTTTGACCTCTGGTTACATGCATTCAAAAGCGCATTCAGGGATAGGGGATAATACTCAGGAGTTGCAATCTCCTTTTCAATCAGGCTGCCCAACACGCGTATCTCCACCTCGTCCATTATGCATTCCATAGCATTTCCACCTTTCTGTGCGGGTAACACCTGTTTATAGTTGTTCTCGTGATCCTCTTCCATATTTTAAAGGCACGCTCGGACAACAAGTATACGGGAAAACAACTGTTAAAGGAGAGAGGGACGTCGTGCAGAATGTGCTTAGAGGATGCCCATCCACTCAACCATAACGTTCCTTTAATACTGACAACTTTTCCCCTGCTGAAACCGCCCGAGTAACGCACGAATTCGTTACTCCAAGATACCGGGCGATCTCCGCCCCGGAAAATCCCAAAATTTGCACCCCTGCTTGCGACAACTCCCCGCGTGCTTTTACCACTGCCGGCCTCCGGCTTCCCGACCGCAACTCCTCCAAAGTCACTTGGTTAAAGTCACATACTTTTTGCGTCAAAACAGACAAATCCTTTGCGGGACGCAGAAGACGTAAATTCTCTTTAGCAAAATTATCCATCTCGGACAAAACCCCTTGAACAAAATCCCCATCTCCCAATATTCTCGCGTCGGCTACTTGTTTCTCCCCCTGCCCCCTCAATGCCAAAACCGCAGACCACCCACCTAAGCTTCTTATGAGCCCACCTCCAACCAGATCGGGCCTTCTTCCAAAAGGAATGCCATCCTGGATAAACTTCAAATATTTCTTTATCCCTTTCCGGCCCTCCCCAAAAAAGGACAAGACATACCCCACATCTTGCCATTCTCTCTTAGTCTTCCCATTCAAAACGGAGTGCCCTGACCATGGAGATCGATTCAGCTCTTGCAGATCCTTCACTAAACCCGCCCGAAGTAAATTCAAGTGAATATAACGGACCAGCTCCCTTAAATAATTTTCCTCCTGACAAACGATTGATTTGTAACGATTCTGGAACAAATGCCCCTGCCGTTTATGACGCCGATTAAAATTGACCACGTATCCGGTCAACAATTTCCGCATGCTCGAGGCTAAAGGTCTATTTTGGGTTTTACAGAGGAGATGGAAATGATTAGGAAGGAGAGCCCAGGCATAAATTTTCATGGCCTGCGTACCGGCAAGGTCAGCCAACCGAGAAATAAAATCTTCGCGATCTTCATCGTTTAAGAAGATTTTCCGCTTTTCGATCCCCCTCCCCATTACATGGTGCAAAACTCCCGGAGCGTCTAATCTGGCTAATCTGGGCATGGCCTTTAACTAACTGATCGATCTCAAATTGTAAAGCAATTTCTGCACGAACGTCCCCTATTACGTCCCCTATTACGCTTCTTCATCGGAATGACCTTTCGAGAATTCATCAATAGGTTACCTGCTATTACTCTGCGTTCCGTTCTACTTTTCGGCTAATGAGTTGCGTTTTTTCAGATGGACTACTTTTCAAAATAACTCTGCAAGAGGTTAGAGCCATTCGATGGAAACCAAACCTTCCACTCCCTTGAATTCAGGATCCCCAGTAATAATATCGGCATTTTCTCGAAGGGCGGTAGCGACCGCAAAGGCATCGGCGTAAGAAAGGGGATGGCGGCTTTTAATTTTGGCCGCCTCTTTAATCAAATCGAAATCCACGGAACAAGATCGGATGGGTAGAGATAAAAAGATGGTCAAAAAATCATCCAGATCAGTCGTCAGCTTGGCGCGGAGGGCGATATAACCGACCTCCCCGATATTGATCTCATTCATCAGGAGCGGGATCTTGGTTTTTTCAGCTAAGACAAGAGCCTGTTTAACCTTTTCGTACCCGTTTTCCTGTCTCAGATAAACCAGGGCGGCGTGGGAGTCGAGCAATTTTCGCCTCTTCATGTTCTCGATCCTTTCGGCGTTCGGACAGTAATTCTTCGGCCAGTGAGGTTGGATGGTCTTTGAAAATGCCGCATAAATACTCAATAGGATCAGAAGGCAGGGGTTTTATCTCCGCATGGTCACCCACAATCTGCAAGGCCACTTTCTGCCCGGGTTTAAGATCCAGCGATTTTCTGATTAATTTTGGCAAGATGATTTGACCTTTGGCGGATGTCTTTACGATTATCATTTTGTTTTACCTTTTAAAAAAGTTTTCCAATTAAAAAATAAGCTACTCAATTTAATTTGTCAATCTTAATCAGCCAGGCCTTGGCGGTCGAGCATCGAACAAGGCCTCCCCGAAAATGTTCTTTATTTTGACTTAATTTTTATATAAAATTTCATATTATAAATTAAAATAAAGATTATATTTGACACTATTACTATGAAAATATATGGTAAAATCGGCGAAAGGAGATAGGCCATGTCCAACCAGAACGGGGTAAAGAGCAGAAAGTGCCGGATCATAGAAGCGGCCCTGGCCATCTTTGCCGAGAAAGGATTTCAGGATACAACAATCGCTGAAATCGCGAGGAAAGCGGGGGTCTCGGAACCCACTATCTACGAATACTTCGGCACGAAGGAAGCTCTTCTCTTCGCTATTCCGGAGAAGGTCTCGAACGAGGGCAACGAGGCGCTGGAGCGCATCCTCCCCGCCGTCAAGGGGACGGAGGCGCGGCTCAGGGCGATTATGTATGTATATTTTGCCGGCTACTATACCAAACCGGATTATTCCGCCCTGGTCCTGCTTCAGCTCATGGCGAACAAGCGGTTCCGCCAGACCACCGCCCACGCGCTCGTCCGCCGCTCGTCCCACCGTCTGCTCGACTGTATCCGCCAGGGGATCGAAGACGGAACGTTCAAGAAAAACACCGATCCCTTTGTGACCCGTTCCATCCTCCTCGGCGCAACAGAGCATCTCTTCATTCACTGGCTCATGCAGGGAATGCCCCCTTCGAAGTCGAACATGATGGACTATCTCGACAGTGTGCTGGACACGGTTCTGAACGGCATCCGCACCGAAAAGGAGGAGCCGGACGTGCTCTTCCGCATGCGGTTGGAGGACGCCCGGCGACTTCTGAAGATCGAAAAGATGCCGGGGGAAAAGGCGGGAGCGAAAGCAGCGGAAGCCTTCAAGACCGGGAATCGTGCCGGCAAAGGAAAGACCGGAAAAGGAAATCTGGCCTAACAGCACTTATCGAATAGAGTACATTTTAGAGGAAGGAGAGACAGAGATGATTAAAACAGTCGAGCAATATCTTGAGAGTTTGGATGATGGACGGGAAGTCTGGTGTCTGGGAGAAAAGGTGAAGGATGTCCGCACCCACCCCACGGTAAGCACCATTATCAGAACGGCATCCATGGATTATGTCCTGCCGAACCATCCCGATTATCGGCATCTTTTTGTAACCAAGGACAAGGATGGCGAAGATATCAATTTCCTTCTGACCTCCCCGAGAACGGTGGAAGACATGCTCCGGAGGCGCGAATGCTACACGGTCGGGGTCCGGTCCGGCGGCGGGGTCATGGTCCATTGCATGGGCGCCGATGCCCTGGCGGCCTTTTCCGTCGCCGCCCAGGTCATGGACAGTAAACTGAAAACCGGCTACAGGGAGCGGGTCGAGAATTACCGCCGGCATCTGCAGAAGAACGATCTAGCCATCACCGGCGCCATTACGGACGTCAAGGGAGACAGGAGCCTCCATCCCTCCCAGCAGAAACAGCACCAGGATTTTTACCTGAGGATCGTGGATAAGCAAAAAGACGGGATCGTGGTACGGGGCGCCAAAGTGCACATCAGCGCCTCGCCCTGCGCCAATGAGCTCCTCTGCCTTCCCTGCCGGACCCACGGGGAAGCGGACCAAGACTATGCCCTCGGCTTTGCCGTGCCCGTCAATACGCCCGGCGTCAAGCTCCTGGGGGTCGAGCCGAACTTCCGGCTTTACGGCGAGGAATGCGAATTCGACTACCCCATCTCGGACCATATGCAGCCTTCGGAATCCCTGATCATTTTTGACGACGTCTTCGTGCCCTGGGAACGGGTCTTCATGTGCGGCGAGTGGCAGTTCTCCCAGGTCCTGGCCTATGCCTTCGCCAGTTATCACCGGCTCTTCGGCACCTGCAAAATGACGGGAATGCTCGAAGTCATGACCGGGGCGGCCAGTCTGATCGCCGAATTCAACGGCGTCCGGAACGCCCCCCACGTCCGGAAGAAGCTGGCCTGGATGGCCTATATCACGGAAACGGTGCAGATGCTCGGAAAACAGGCCTGCCTGGATCCGATGACCGAATTCGGTATGGACGTGATGATGCCCAACCGGATGGCGATTAACGCCTCGAAGTTCACCTACGCCAGCAATATTCACCAGATGTGTCAGCACCTGCAGGATATCGGCGGCGGATTGACCACCACGGTGCCGGCCTACCGGGATTGGAAGAATCCCGAAATCCAGCCTTACATCGAGAAGTACCTGGCCGCCAAGGACGGTGTGGCCACAGAGGACCGGATTCGCATCCTGCGGCTCATCAAGGACATCACCGGGAATCACTATCAGGTGGACGTCATTCACGGCGAAGGCTCCATGGCCGCCCAGGAAATGTTCCTCTACACCGCCGCCAACTGGGAAAAACTCCACGCGGCGGCCAAGCGTGCGGCCTATATCGACGGCTGGCAGGACGATCCCCTCTACGGCAAACTGCCGCCCCGGAAAGGCACCGTAACCATGCCCGTCATCGATGAATCTTACAGGAGTATCGCCAAGACAGCCAAGTAACCTGGTGCAAAGCCCAGGGGAACGTTCCCGGTCCTCCGGGTGGTCCCATTCCCTTATTAGAAAGGGTGCACCAAATAGCCGGTTCGAAAAATGGAACCGAGTCACCGTTGTTAAACGAAAAGGGGTTGTTGTAAACCAGGGAGGAACTGATATGAAAAGCAGAAAAATAACCGTTCCCCGCGGCACCTTCAACGTAAGGGAGGCGGGCAATCCGGAGTATCTGACCGGTATGGAATCCTGCTTTGATCAGGTCGAAGTGAAGCAGTTCGAGGCCGGCCACTTCGTCCATGGAGAGTATCCGGAACAGGTCGGCAAATTAATCAATGATTTTCTTGAGCGGTAAGAACCCGTGAAAAGCCGGATGAATCCCGTCTGCGCAGAAAGGACCCGGAAAAGAAAGCCATCGACGAGGTTATTTCGGGGATGAGATTGTCAACCGGTAAACCGATTTTACTGGAATTACTCCAAGAGGTCGAATTCATTTTAAAAAACCCTTAAGTTAACGGCATTAGGTCCGATCCCCCATAGTCTCCTTTTTATAATACATCATATT
>CAZVHO010000150.1:0-11928 GCA_964627515.1 uncultured Thermodesulfobacteriota bacterium
ACGGCCTCGGCGATCTCCTGAGGATCGGCGGCCCTGCGAAAGACGGTTTTTTTCTCAACCGCCTGGCGGACCGGTTCGGGGAGCAGATCATACCCGTCTGTCGCGCATATCCCAATGAGAACGCAGTTGGCGGTTATATTAAACCTGGCGCCCTCGAGCGCTGCCGACTTGGCCAGGGCGATCAGACCCGCCTTGGCCGCCCCGTAACTCGTCTGCCCGGCACCTCCCAGGACACCGGCAACAGAGGACATATTGACGATTCGGCCCCATTTATTGGCGCACATATCGGCCCAGGCCTCTTTGATACAATAAAAAGCGGAATTGAGACAGAGCTTCACTTCGTAATCCCATTCCTCGGCGGTAGTCTTGGCAATACTGATATTATGGCCCATGAGGGCCGCATTGTTGACCAGGATGCTTACCGGGCCCAAGGCCCCTTTTATGGCTGCAAAACCTTTCTGAACCTCTGCATAATTACTCGCATCCATCTGAACGGCCATGGATTTCCGGCCCAGTGCCTTGATTTCTTCTGACAAGGCTGCTGCCCCTTCCATGTGGCGAAAGCCAGTCACTACGACATTCGCCCCCATCTTTGCCAACGTCAGGGCGGTGTGTCTGCCAATGCCTTTTGGCATTGAAGCCCCTGTTACCAAAGCAAGTTTTCCTTCTAATACCATATTGCCCCCTTCGTTTTCCGGCTATCGGTTGTCTTGTTAATTCTCCATAGAGAACAAATAAATTCTATATAAAACAAATGATTAGCCCCTGTCAAGAAAATAATCCTTGCCCCTGTCTTTCCCCTATTTTATACTTTATATTTTTTTAAAGGTGACGGACATGTAAAAAGTCCGTCAACAGGCCGAGGACGATTAAGCCCCGGCCTGGGGTAAGGGTGGAACCACTTGAATTCACTTCAAGTGGCGGGAAAGGGGGAGCCCTTTTCCGCCTCGTAAAAAGGCGTTTTTTGACTTTTTACGAGGTTCTCAAGGTTGATTCGGAGATCAAAAACGGTTGATCGGATTTACGGTGTGGAAAAAGCTTAAGACCCAAGATATAGGATGTTTTATTTCACGAAGCTGGGAGATAGCCTGGCCCATGACCCTCATCATGGTGTTCGAGTTCCTCATCGGTCTTACCGATGTTTTTGTAGCCGGCCGATTGGGGGAAAACATCCAGGCGGCTTACGGTTTTGTAATTCAATTCTATTTTATTTTCATCATTGCGGCCAATGCCCTGACGGTCGGCACGGTCTCGGTCGTTTCCCGTCTCTTCACCGCAGGGGACCAGGAACAACTGACCACCGCTGCCTTTTCATCCCTCCTGGCAACGGCCGGAGCAGGAACCCTTTTCGCCCTGGTGGGAATCTTCTTCGCCCCGGATTGGATCAGGCTGCTCAATATCCCGGACCAGGTCAAGCCTTTTACCATCCCTTTGATTCAAATCTACTCCGGGGGGCTCCTTTTCCAATATATTGTCATTAACGGCAACGGGATCCTGAGATCCTGCAACAGGATCAAGATCTCTCTCAGGACCATGACCATCGTCTGCGGAGTCAATATCCTGCTCAATTTTTTTTTCGTCTTCTATACTTCTCTGGGTTTCAAAGGGATAGCCCTGGCCACGGCCACGGCCTCCTTGGTAGGCAGCCTTATCAATCTTTCCCAGGTAAGAAGGCTTATGACCGGAGTCCGCTCGTTTTCAATGGCCCTGGTCAAGAAGGTGACCATCATCGGTTGGCCTATGGCAGCGGTCCAGATTCTCTGGCAGGCCGGCAGCATGGTGCTTTTCCTGATTATCAGCGAACTGCCGGAAAACAGGGTAGAGACCCTGGCTGCCCTGACAACCGGTCTGCGCATCGAATCGGCCATTTACCTGCCGGCCTTCGCTTTCAACATGGCCAATGCCGTGATCGTCGGAAATCTATTAGGGGAAAAGAAACAGGAAGAAGCTTATAAGAGTGGATTGGTGACGGCACTGATCGGGGTCTCGGTAGTCACCTTCATGGCCCTTCTGGTGGTGATCAACGCCTGGTGGATCACCTCGTTCCTCTCCAGCAACCCGATCGTGGTCCGGGAGAGCATCCGCTATATCTATATCGCCATGATCAGCGAGCCCTTTATGGCCTGGGGCATCATCCTCGGCGGGGGCTTAAGCGGGGCCGGTGACACCCGAAGCGTCATGATCCGAGTGTCCATGACCATCTGGTTTATCCGGTTGCCCCTGGCTTATCTTTTTGTCGTCGTCCTTGGCTTTGGGGCCGCCTCGGTCTGGTGGTGCATGAACATCTCCCAGTTCGTTCAATGCTATCTCCTCTACCGGAGGTATGCCAAGAAAGGTTGGCTGGCCGCCTCGGGGCCGGAAATGGTTTAGCTGCGGGTTGCGGGTTGCGGGTTGCGGGTTCAAAACCAACCTTACTTCGACATTCATTATTCGATATTCAGTTTTTCATGATTCGTGGTTTCATCCCAAAGGAGCATGAGGTTTAGTTCGAATACGGAATAAGCAGATGTCTTATCCCGCCATCAACTATTAAAGAAAGGAGATAGTGTGTCAACCAATGAACAATTGAACGCCTTTATAAACCCCAAGTCGGTGGCCGTTATTGGCGCTACGGAGCGGCCGGGATCATGGGGTTCATTTATTATGGAGGGCCTTCTCTCCAGACCATTCCCGGGCCCCATCTACCCCGTCAACCATCAGGGGGGCCGGATTTACGGATTGCCCGCCTTCAAGGATATCCTGGCCATCCCCGGGGAACCCGAACTGGCCATCTTTACCATCCCGGAACAATCGGTGGAACAAACCATCAGGGAATGCGGTCAGAAAGGCGTCAAAGGTATCACCCTCATCACGGCCGGATTCGGCGAAGCCACAGAGACCGGCAGGCAAAGGGAAGTGGAGTTGGTGCGCCTGGCCCGGTCCTACGGTATGCGTCTCCTGGGTCCGAATGTGAGCGGCACCTTCAATCTCCATGCGGAATTCAACGGCTCCGCTGCACCGGAACGGCATCTTATCAAGAACCGTATCGCGGCCATCTGCCAGGGCGGTTATGCCATGTATGATCTATTGGCACACGGCTACGCCCGGCATATGGGGGTAGGCCTCTTTATTCACACCGGGAACGAGGCCGATCTGACGACTACGGATTTTCTGGAACATATCGGGTCAGACCCTGAGGTCCAAGCCGTTATCATGTACCTCGAGGCTATTAAAGAGGGACGACGTTTTGTGGAAGTGACACGAAAAATAGCAAAAACCAAACCGGTCATCGTCTACAAAGCCGGGAAGACCCCGAATGCCGCCCGGGCTGCTCAGAGCCACACCGGTGCCTTGGCCGGCGCCCATCGTGTTTATGAGGGGGTCCTGGCCCAGACCAACGTGGTCTCGTCCCCTACCATGGAACTCCTGCTCTCCTTAGGACAGGCCATGGTGGAACGACCGCCCATGAATGGGAACCGCGTGGCCATCATGACCATGGGCGGGTCCTGGGGTGTGGCCTTGTCCGATGTCCTGGAGGCCGAAGGGCTTTATGTGCCGGAATTGAGTGCCGGGCTGCAATCCAGACTGAGGGAACTGGGGATGCCCATCCGGGCCTCGGTGAGAAACCCGGTGGATATCGGGGCCTCCGGACTCTTTTTTGATAAAGATATCCTTACGGCCTTCGGTCAGGCGATCCTGGCTTCCGGTGAAGTCGATGCCCTGATCCTCCATGGACTGGGGCGACCGGGTATGCTGGAAGACCGTGCACCGGAACGGCTTCGGATCTTTTTGGAAATCAACAAAGAAATCATACGCCTCTATACGGCTATGGAAAAGACGTTCAATATCCCCATCCTGATCGGCAGTATTTATTCCCCGTGGGAAAGTCAGGTCATTCATGACCTGAATGAAGAAGGCATCCACATCTATGACCGGCTGGATGAAATCGCCCAAATCCTTTCAAGGATGTATCGTTACCGGCGCCGGATCGTTGGCTAATTTACAAAGTTGTTTATAAGAAACTACGTCGACAAGAAGAATGAGGTGATAAATGGCCCCAAAAGGTTTCCAATCCTATGTCTTTTTCATTCCTTCCAACCGTGTTCGCCGATCAGGCTGACGAACCGCACGCCACCCAGATCTTCTTCCTCAAACCCTGTTTCCCTTTTGATGATTTTCTTCAATGTCTGAGAGTAGCGGTCCCCAACCGGGATGATCATGCGACCGTTCAGGGCCAATTGTTCCAGAAGCGGCGAAGGAATTTCCGGAGAGGCTGCCGTAACCATGATGGCATCAAAAGGACTCTCCGCCGGCCAGCCCTGGGTGCCGTCATAGACCTTAAGGATTACATTAAAATAGTTCAACTGATCGAGTATCTTACGGGCCTTTTGATACAGGGAGCGGATTCTTTCAATGGAATAGACCTTTTGAGAAAGTTCAGCCAGAATAGCGGTTTGATAGCCCGAACCGGTCCCTATCTCCAGGACCTTTTCCTGTCCCTTAAGCTCCAGGAACTGGGTCATGAGTGCCACGATATAAGGCTGAGAAATGGTCTGCCGGTCCCCGATAGGTACCGGATAATCATTATAGGCCTCGCCCCAAAGGGCTTCTTCCATAAACAGGTGTCTGGGGACCTTGCCCATGGCCGCCAATACCCTCAGGTCATTGATCCCCCGGGGAATAAGCTGCTCCCTGACCATTTTAGCCCGGGCCTTATTTAAGTCGATCATGACCACCTCATGATGAAATCGAAATAAAAATTTATGCAAAAATAAACTGGATATGATATATATTCATGATAAGAAAAAAGTGTCAATCAGATTTTTTTTTCGAATACGGATTCAAAGTATGTTAGAGAAAATCAACCTGAAAAGAACCGGGAAAAAATTGGGCTTGATTTTCGTGGGGATGGTCGTCTTTTTATTGATCTCCATGGGAATCAAGGGAATGGAATTCAAATTCCGAGTTTTTATGGCCCTTTTTGCCGGGTTATCGGCCTGGATGGGAATCATTACTCTGGTCATCTGGTTGTGGAAAGAAACCAGACAGGAGGAGTCGGATTATGAACCCGAGGACAAAGCCCGTTCGAATTCCAGCCAATAAAAACAGCGCGGAAGTCTTGCAGAAATTTGTCAGCCTCTTTGAAGGCAAAGGCTGGCTCGACCAGGCGCTGCGAATCAAACACCGTGACAAAAGATATCGTATTTATTGCAGTGAAACAGGATTCATGGCTTACCGGGTAAACGATTATTGCGGTGTCTCTCCGGGTATCCCCGGATGGCCGGTTTGCTTTGTGACCTCTGATCAAATTATTGAAGATTCAGACATGTCGAAATTCTCATCGACCGAACCAAGCGTCTACGACTGGTTACAGTGCCTCATTGATGAGGAGATAGAACTGATCTAAAAGGTGAATACTTGTGAATATCATAGTTTCCGGATCTTTGGCTTATGATCGAATCATGGATTTTCCAGGATACTTCTCGGAGCATATCCTCCCGGAGAAAATTCATGTTTTAAACATCTGCTTCCAGGTTAACGGTATGAAGGAAAAATTCGGCGGTACCGCCGGCAATATCGCCTATTCTTTGGCCCTCATGGGTGAACAGCCTGAGATCTCCGCCACTTTCGGACAGGATTATCATAGATACCTGGATTGGTTGGCCCAAAAGGGGATCTCAATCAGGAACATCAAAATCATAGAAGATGAATTCACGGCCTGTGCTTACATTACCACCGATCAATCCGACAATCAGATTACCGGGTTTAACCCCGGCGCCATGAAACACTCTTCCTCCCTGGATTTCGACCAACTCAATCCCGGGAAGACTTTAATGATCGTCTCTCCCGGCAATCTGGAGGACATGGTGAACTACCCGATGCTTTGTAAGGGTAAAGGGATCGATTATATCTTTGATCCCGGTCAATCCCTTCCCATGCTGGATGCCCAAAACCTGCTCCAGGCCATTGAAGGGTGTCGGATCCTGATTTCCAATGATTATGAATTGGACCTGATCATGAAAAAAACCGGTTTAACACAAGAAGGATTGGTCAGGCGGGCCGGGGCGGTCATTGTGACCCTGGGTGAACTGGGCTCAAAGGTCTTCACACCGAACCAGGAAATACCTATCCCGGCTGTTAAACCGAGGCGGATAGAGGACCCAACAGGGGCCGGCGATTCCTACCGGGGCGGACTGATCAGCGGTCTGGTAAAAGGCTTAGACATCGAACAATGCGCCCGGATGGGCAGTGTCTGCGCTTCCTTTGCGGTTGAAAGCTATGGCACTCAGGAATACAGCTTCAGCCCCGAAGAATTCAATCAGAGGCTTATGAGCTATTCCGGATAAGGCGACTGAAGAGTTGCAAAGCTTTTTACTTTCTGTCCTCTCAACAGAAAGTAAAAATTATTCCTTTCGACTCCCAAAGGGAGTCTCTTATTAAGATCGGCAGATCGGCTCCCGGCCGGGAGCCTCTGCAAAAGCTCGACAAAGTCGAGCGGACCGATCGACCTTTGCGTCCTTTGTGGCTCTGCGGTGAAAATAGTTTTTCAAAAAGCTAAACGAATACAATAAATTGAATTTGGGATTCCGGCGGGAGTTTACCCCGAAGATTGATTAGACTTCCTGGGTTTGTTACTGCCTGCCGGACTGTTTTCAACCGGACAGGGCGCCCCTTTTTCAACGACCTTAAGCAGTATCCCGCAGAATACGCCGTTCACTGCCAGACAGGCCGCATGTTGGGCTTTTTCATTATCGGCCTGTTCACACCTGAATGAGCAGAATTTCATCAATTGCTCCTTCCCCGGCATTCGTCGTGGTGACGGACGTGGGACTTTTTACCTACAATTCCCCTTCGAAATAAAAAGGGGGTAATCCCCCCACTTTTTGGGCGGACCAACCCCCTTCAATTTTCTGGTCGGGACGACTGGATTTGAACCAGCGGCCCCCTGAACCCCATTCAGGTGCGCTACCAGACTGCGCTACGTCCCGATGGCATTGTTTGTACCATCTTTGAATGAAACTGTCAAGTTTTCCAATATTTTTTTTAGGACGCAGATTTTCGCCAACCCCGCAGATAATTCTTTTGCGTCCTTTGAACCTAAGACCCTGCACCTTGAACCGGTCATAAGCTGGGGGCATCCTTCCCGCAATAAGGGCAGGCCTGCCAGGAAGGTTGCAGCCTTTGACCGCAATCCCGACACTTCATGATCAACGGCCGGCAACAATGGGGGCAATAGGCAAAAAAATGTTCCACCGGGTTAAAACAGGCCGGGCAAAAGCGGGCCCCGGCATCATAGGGAATAACCCGCATCATTTCTTCCAGACTGACCTGACCGGCCTTCGCCTTATTAAGACCACAGGCCAGCAGGGTTTCCATACCTTCCTGAATGGCCAAATGCCGCAATTCCGTTTCCGGGGCCTTCATCAGGATCGCTTCCCGAAAAGCCGGAGTAACGGTGAGCAGTTCGAAAAACCCTTCCCGACCGTTATACCCCTGGTTGTTGCAGGCCGGACAACCTGACCCCTTGTAAAAGACATCCTCCTTCGGCAACCGCAAATGATACCGCTCCAGAAACTGGGGGTCGGGCTGATAGGGCATCCGGCAACAGGTGCAATTGCTTCGAATAAGTCTTTGCGATAGAATGCCTAATAAGCAGGAAGACAGGACATAAGGTTCCAATCCGAGGTTATAGAGGCGGGTGAGGGTGGAAACGGCGTCATTGGTATGGAGGGTACTGAAAACCAGATGCCCGGTAAAGGCCGCCCTCAAGGCGATCTGGGCCGTCTCCTCGTCCCGGATCTCCCCCACCAGGATGACATCCGGGTCCTGTCTGAGAATGGAACGAAGGGTAGTGGCAAAGGTCAGCCCCACCTTTTCAAAAACCTGGACCTGCGTCACCCCCTCCAGGATATATTCGATGGGATCTTCTACGGTAATGATATTAATTCCTTCACGGTGGATGGCCTGGAGTAAGGAATATAAGGTGGTGGTCTTTCCGCTGCCGGTGGGCCCGACTACCAGAATCAAGCCCTGGGGGCGTTCGATCATGGTCGAAAGCCTTTCCAATTGGGGTGTTGGAAGTCCCAGTTGTTCCAATCCCAAAAAGGTTTGATAGGTATCCAGAAGGCGGACCACGATCTTTTCTCCCCACCGGGTGGGAAGGAAGGACACCCTGAGATCAATGCCCTTCCCCTGTGAGAGGATTCGGAAACTTCCATCCTGGGGAATCCTCTTTTCACTGATATCCAAATTGCAGTTGATCTTGTATCTGGAGACCAGGGACTCCAGGACCGATCGGGGAAAGACCGGTCCTTTTCTGAGCCAGCCGTCTATCCGGTAACGGACTTGCACCGTTTTTTCAGAAGGCTCAACATGGATGTCGCTGGCTTTCAGCCGGATGGATTCCTCCAATAATGCCTTTTGAATCTTGACCGCCGGAGATTGTTCCACCTCCTTGGAGATCTGATCTAAGACGAGTTCCCTTTTAGTGATGCTTATACTCGGTCGGGCAGAGGCATTCATCGGGTTTCCTTTCAAAATCTTAAGGGAAAATTCTTCCCTGAGAGAAAAAGCAAGGATTATGCCATTCCTCCTCTCAGTCATTCCGGCGAAAGCCGGAATCCAGGGAACTCCATAGATAATCGCCATAACCCAAGTAGCCCCACGAATCTTGAAAAGGTTTTCTTTGAACCCGTAACCCGAAACAAGAAACAAGAAACAGGAACCAAAGGTCCCGGCTTTTGTGAACCTTCTTCCAACTACGGACTTTGATCTTTTCCCCAGCATCTCGCTTTTTCTTTCTTTTTCTCCGAGCTCCGAATGCCGAACTTCTTTCTCTTCCCCCTTTGAGCCTTTTTACAATGAGCAATCTATGGTTGCATTATGTAACTTTTAGGCATATTATGAAGCATATTGTAACATAACCGTTTGGAGGAACGATCATGGCCACAGCAGTAAGAATATCTCAAGAACTTGTAAATGAGGCAAAAAGATTTGGGCGGATTGACCACAGGTCTTTAGCTGGTCAGATTGAGCATTGGGCACGCATGGGCAAATGCGCCGAAGAGAATCCTGACTTGCCCTATTCCCTCATTAAAGAAATCCTGACTGGACTTGACGAATTGGACGAAAACGAGAAGACCGAATACACGTTTGGATAATTTGTTATGAGAATCTATCAGTCAAGGTCATTTGAAAAAAAAGTGAAGAAGATGTCGAAGTCCGAAAAGGATATATTAGATCGAGAAGTAAAACGAATATCTGAAGACCCAGGCATTGGGGAAGAAAAGAAGGGTGCCCTTAGAGGCATATTCGTACACAAATTCAAACTCAAAACAATCCAGTACCTGCTTGCCTATCGAAAGGTTGGCGTTGATTTGGAGCTTGTTACGATCGGACCTCATGAGAATTACTATCGAGACTTGAAACAATATTTGAAGAACCGTTAATACAGGTAATCGGACACAACAATCCCTGTCGGTGGCCTGAGACCCGTAAAATTTTGTAACACTTTAGTTGTTTGAAAAGAGAGTATTTCTTCACCAAGCGCGAAGAACGCAGAGAGAATCATCTTTGTTCAATCCCGTGAGAGGCGGGGCCAAATAATTACCCGAGGGGTTGCAAAAGCTTTTTCTTTTCTGTCCTCTCAACAGAAAGTAAAAATAATTCCTTTCGACTCCCAAAGGGAGTCTCTTATTAAGATCGGCAAAGCCGATCGACCTTTGCGCCCTTTGCGGCTCTGCGGTGAAAATGGTTTTTCAAAAAGCTAAACGGATACCATGCAGGTTTCGGCGAGCAACTTCAGACCGTTTGCATAAAAAACCTTGTGATAGAACTCATCGGAAAGACCCAGGCTAAAAAGATATTCTATTTCCCCTTCCCGAGGCAAGATCACATTCGGGAAATCCGATCCATAGATTGCTCAAGAAATCAACAAATTTCCAATCCCAATGGCCGGCTACCGGTTGAGCCCTCGGCCCGTAGAACCGAATGGCGTTCTCCATCCGCCGACAATGGTCTTTTCCCCTTTTGAGCTTTCGAAACACTTCCCCCCCCCCCCTTACGCCTTCAGCCTATTTGCATTTTTTTCTTGACAAATTAGCCTGTTATGATTGAAAATCCCTATCGGTCTTATCTTACACTCATTTCCTTAAGATCTTAGAGAAAAGATCAAAGCAGCCGGTGCAGCCAATCGCAGGAGGGGCTCCGCCTCCGGCTGGCTTTCCTGTTTATCCGAAGACCTGGTGAATTCCCCCGGATCTTGGAGCTGCCAAGAAACTTCAGAATAATAAGTTATCTTTCTCGGTTTTACCACTATCGAGGGCAAGAGTGAACGAACGAATAGAAAAATATCTTGAGAGCAGCGAGCACATCGACTGGGAGCATCCATTGGTGGTTGTTAAAGCAGCAGAGCTTTCTAAGGACTGTCACACGGATGAGGCTATTTCTAAAAGCTGCTTCGAATTTGTCCGTGATTCAATAAAACATAGCTGGGATTACCGCCAAGGTCCAGTCACCTGTAAAGCCTCTGAGGTACTAATCCACGGCACTGGTTATTGTTATGCGAAGAGCCATCTGTTGGCCGCACTTTTAAGGGCAAATAAAGTTCCAACCGGGCTTTGCTATCAACGCCTTGTTGTCGAAAAAGACGGACCACCATTCAGTTTGCATGGACTGAATGCGGTTTACCTCAAGGAATACGGATGGTATCGCATCGATGCCAGAGGAAACAAGCCTGGAGTTAATGCTGAGTTTTGTCCACCAACTGAAAAATTGGCCTTCCCAATCCTTGATGTCAATGAAATGGATTTCCGTGAAATCTGGCCGGAGCCGCTCCCAATGGTGGTAAACACATTAACTGTGTACAAAACCGTAGAGCAGGTCTTCCAGAACCTGCCTGATATCGAAGTAATTAAAAGATAACATCATACGCAACCGGATGCGTGCATTGGAAGGCGATTAAGGGTATCGGCTACGGGAGGGATCAGCCCCCTATATGGCTCTTTTCGGGGTCGAACATGGATAGCGAGCGCATTCCCCACAGTTTGCTGCGTGGGTTAGCGAGCGAACTACAAAAAATAAATCTTTACCTTGCATGGAAGATTCCCTGCAGGATGCTGCAGGGAGCTTCAAAACAACGATAGCGGTCTTGAAAACACCTATTCCTGGGGCTTTAAACCTGAAAAATAAATGATTTATCGTGGCCCGACCCCCCAAAGGCGGCGTTCACTGATCAGGCGAAATCCCTCACATCCAACACTTCGCCGTTACGCTGACTTTCTATGCTGACCTTATAACTGAGTGCGACCTTGGCCGCCGGCATACTTTTTGGGATGTTCAATTTCATGGCTTCTGCTGTTTCCTTCACGAATATGGGACTCACGACATTAATTCGGACTCCCCGTTCCATTTCGAGGGCTGCTGCCCGAACAAAACCCTCAAGCCCCGCATTGACCATACTGATCGAAGAGCTTCCCGGTATCGGGTATCGACCTGCCGCGCCGCTGGTAAAGGTGAAAGACCCGCCGTCTTTAATATATTCCTGGCCCATGCGCACCAGGTTGACCTGTCCCATGAGTTTATAGGTCAAACCCCACATATAGTCTTCGTCCGTAAGTTCGTTGAGTCTGGCAAACCTGCCCCCGCCCGCTGTTGATATGAGGGCGTCAAACGGTTCGACGGCCCGGTAAAGCTGATCGATGGAAGCCTTCGAAGTGATGTCCACCTGAAAATCCCCGCTCCTGTGAGCAACACCGATTACCTCGTGACTTGAAGATAGAAGATTAACCACTTCCTTGCCGATAGTGCCAGTGGCGCCAATAACGATGACTTTCATTACTATTTCTCCTTTTCTCCCATTAAGAGAGCCGAAATCAATTTTCTCCCGTAAAGGGGGGGGGCATTTCATTCAGTTTTACTCTTTGCCTCCATCCCTTTAATAATAATTTG
>CAZVHO010000151.1:0-5727 GCA_964627515.1 uncultured Thermodesulfobacteriota bacterium
ATAAATGGGCTCGGGAATTAACAATGGCTTGGTAAAATTGTCTTTGATTCATGAGATAACCTTTTCAGCGATCAGCTTTCAGCGGTCGGCATTCAGCTAAAACCTTTCCTTCCCGCTTGATAGCTAATCCCTTTTTTCAAGCTTCTATTTAAAAATCTATTTCTTCCTCGTTGGTTGATCTGATCGCTTTTTTTAGCCATCAGCTTTCGGCATTCAGCTAAAACCCTTTTCTTCTCGGGCTGACCGCTGCCCGCTGATGGCTGACCTCTGTTTCACTCCAACTCTCCTTCAAGAACTTCGTCCTGGATATAATCCAGATGTCTGACCACATCCCACCTGCCCACCAACTCACTGATCCGGGTCATGCCCAATCTTTTCAGGATGGTCTTCAGTTGCTTCATCCAGGCTATATAATTATTGATGATCCGCTGGGTCCCCCAATCCTGGGTCATGAGATTGGTCAGTTCCGGATCGGTGGTGGCGATACCCCGGGCACAGCCCCGTCCGGATTCACAGTTATGACAACGCAGGCATTCCATAGCCACCATGTCGTTGGTGCCCAGACAGACCCCGTTGGCCCCCAGGGCGATAATCTTGGCCACGTCGAAGGCGGTCCTGATCCCGCCGCTGGCGATCAAGGTCAGGTTGTCCCGGATGCCTTCATCTTTAAGGAATTTGTGGACCTTGGGGACGGCGTACTCAATGGGCATGGCGATATTTTTCTTGGCAATATCCGGGGCCGCACCGGTGCCCCCGTAGCTTCCATCCATCTGCAGGATATGGGCACCGGCAAAAAAGCTGCCCACAGCCACCATATCCACGTCGGTGGGGGTTGAGACCTTGACCGACACCAGGGCCCTGGGATTAACCTCCTTGATCCAGTCGATGTGCTTCTTGTGGTCTTCCACCGAATAAACACTATGAAAGGGGAAAGGAGAAAACAGGGAAGTCCCCACTACGGCCTCGCGCATCCGGGCCACCTCGGGGGTAACCTTGTCTCCCAAAAGATGGCCGCCCAGGCCCGGCTTGGCCCCCTGGGCATATTTAAACTCGACGATCCTGACCCGCTGGATGGTTTCTTCCCGGACCCCGAAGAGCCCGGTAGCCACCTGGGTAATGATATGATCATCGTAAGGGATAAGCTCATCCGGGAACCCGCCTTCACCGGTACAGCAGAAGGTCCCCCAGGCCGTGGCCGCCCGGACCCTGGAGAGAATGGCATTGATGCTGACCGATCCAAAAGACATGCCGCCCAGATAGAAGGGCACCGGCAGGGTCACTCTGGGCCGTTCATCCCCGGTACGGTTAAGTTCCAGGGCCAGGGAAATCTCTTCCTCCGGTCCGTCATCCCCGTTCAGGGGGGGCAGGACCAGACGGAGTTTATCAAAGCCGCCTCCGGAATTTCCGGTTTTATAATTGAGCCCCTGATAGGGGATGTCGCCGGTTTCGGCCATGTGCCAGGTGCTGGCCAACAGATCGGCTGTCCAGCGACTGTCCCCCAGGACCTCAAAGGAGGGGTTGGGGTTCAAAACGATGGCCTCCTTGGGGCAGCGGGTCACACAAAAAAATGCATTCTTCTGGCAAGCCGGTCCGAGACATAGATGATCCTTGACGACCTTGGGACGTTTCGATCCGGGCTGATAGACCCCATAAGGACAGAGTTTCAGACAAAGTCCGCAATTATCACAATCCTTGCGGATGACAAGACGATATTTTCCCAGGGCATGGCGAAACCGGGTCGGTGCCGGCTTGACCTCCGGGAACATGAATGGAGAAACATCAGACATAGGTTAATTCCTTTTACTTAAAGGGAGAAAAATCTCCCTTTCCAGGTCTTCAAAAAACATGGCCCGGCCCATTTCACCCCGCAAACGCCGGGCTTCACGGATCCCCATAGCCCCCATGACTTCCAGAAGCTGGTTGTACCAACCGGCCATGAGATTGCGGATCCGGGCCTGTCCCCGGGGAGGATAGATCTGGGCGATATTGACCGGACAGGGGATACCTTCGGCACAGCGCCGGCAAACCCGGCATTCCAAAGCGATGAGCAGGGGGATATCCAGGGTTACGGCATCGGCCCCGCAGATAATCAGCTTGGCCAGGTCTTCGGCCATGGCCACCCCGCCCCCGGCCAGGATGGTGATTTGATCCCTAAGGCCGTTCCTGACTAAGTGCAGATGGACCTCTTTGATCCGGTCTTTGATAAACCAGGGGTTCTCCCCCTGTTCCCGGCCGACTTCATCAGCGGTGAAATGGATTATTTCCATTCCGGCCTCGGTCAGTTTCAAGGCCCGGTCCCGGGCCTCGGCGTTTAAAGGGATCCGAACGGCAATCACCGCTTCCGGATTCAGATCTTTAAGCCTTTTCTGCCAATTCTTGACCTGTGGGTTATCGGGAATTTCGATCAACCGGAGTTTTTTCAGGACCGACTGGTCAAACCCCTGGGGATCAGCGGTCAAATAGAGCATCATGTTATTCAAATAAGGCTTCAAACCCGGTTGCCAATCTTTTTGATCGATGATGGTAAAAGTGCCTATATTTTTGGCTGCCCTGAGCAGGGTGGGATTGATACGATCCCGGGGCGGAGAAAAAGGCAGGATATCAAAAATGATGGGCAGCGGGATCTCCACGGATGGGTAGGGAACGGACAGGAGATTCCCCTGGCCGTCGAATTCCAGGGCCTTGTGCTTTCGCCCCAGATCGACCTGGGTGCTGATGTACTCCCGGCCATGGATCCCATCCCGGGTAGGCCGGACGATTTCCGACATATCCGTCCACATGGCATCAAAACCAGGTCCGGAAAAAGGCCCGCCGTATCCGGCACCGGAAACGGGGATACGTCCGGATTCGGCCTGGTACCAGAGCTTGGAGATGATCTCCGGGGTCCAGTAGCTGTCCCCCAGGTTCTTGTAATTGGGATTTAAGGCCTTGTGGATCAGCCGGTTCGGACAATTCTGGACACAGCGGAAACAGTCTTTGCACAAACTATCCAGGGAATCCGACATGAAACGGGAATCGAGTTTTCGTTTGTCATAGACGCCGTAGACACATTCCCGCTTGACACAACGGGGGCATTTCAGACAACCCTCTTCCCAGGCGATAACCCCGGAACGGATAACCGTTGGATAACGGTTGGGCACCATGGCGGTATGGATATGATATTTGGGTGGCATAATAAAACCTCGGTGTAAGGTTCAAGGTGAAAGGCCTTAAACCTAATACCTTAAACCTTGTACCTTGTACCTTTCTTTAATTTGGTCTCGGCAACAGCCCGGCCTCTTCCACGATTTGGGGCACGGCATCTTCCCATTCGATGGCCATGATATGGACCCCCTGAACCCCGACCATTTCCTTAAGGGCCTGGATGGTCTCGACGCTGATTTTAATCCCTTCCTGCCGCTGTTGTTTGGCCGGAACAGATTTCATGCGCCGGATCATTTCTTCGGGGATATCCATGCCGGCCACCTGACTCTTCATATATTCAGCCATCTTGGCGGATTTCAGAGGGGTTATCCCTCCCAGAATATGGACCTGCTTTTCCAGGCCCCGGTCCGTTACCTGGGTCATCCATTCTTTAAACCGCTCCAGATTGTAAATGCACTGGGTCTGGATGAATTCGGCTCCGGCCCGGACCTTCTTGGCCAGTCTGATGACCCGGTAAAAGAAGGGGTCGGCAAAGGGGTTGGCCGCGGCACCTACAAAGAGGTCCGGAGGCCGGGTCAGGGCATCACCGCCCAGGACCTGGGCCTCATCCCGCATCCGTCGAACCACCCGGATCAATTGAATGGAATCCAGATCGAAGACCCCTACGGCCTGGGGTTGGTTCCCGAAGGACTGATGGTCCCCGCTCAAACAGAGGATATTTCGAATCCCCAGGGCCGAGGCCCCCAGGATATCGGACTGGAGGGCGATCCGGTTCCGGTCCCTGGTAACCATCTGGAGTACCGGGTCGAGCCCTTCCTGCTTCAGCAGGGCGCAGGCCGCCAGGCTGGAAAGACGGACCACACCGGTCTGGTTGTCCGTAACATTGACACTATCCACCGAGCCTTTGAGGATACGTCCTTTTTTAATGACGGTTTCCGGATCGGCCCCTTTGGGAGGACCGCACTCGGCCGTTACCGCAAAATGGCCGGCAGATAATACCTTCTTAAGCTGACTTTCGCTGTTCATTACTGTTGATCCTCCCTGACGATTTTTCTGAATCCGACCCCCTGGCGTTTAGACCAGTCAGCCGGATCATGGACCTCTTCCAGGAGATCCAATTGACCCCTTTCCTCCAACCGGGTGATGATCAGGTGCCAGGCGCAAGGGGTGTCGGGATTGACTTCACATTGGCCGGCCTGGGAGCCGCCGCAGGGGCCGTTAAAGATCTGTTTGGCACAGCGGGTGACCGGGCAGATATCGGCAAACAGGTGGAGACGGCACTGGCCGCAGCCCCGGCAGTTTTCCAGCCAGAGTCCGGCTTCCTTGGTCTGGCCCAGAAAAAGGGTGTTTAAGGCCGGAAGTATGGGCACATTGGGAAAAACTTCAGCCACGGCCTGGACCCCGGCCCCGCAGGCCAGGGAAAGGATGGCATCATACTGGTCAGCCAGCCCGGTCAACTGATCGATAAATTCATAAACGCATTGGCGTTCCAGGGTCATTTCCCGGGTTTCCAATTCCTTGTTGGTCATCCGGGCGTCCATGCGGAGGGCCGAGGCCAGAAGACCGGTCTCCTTTTCTCCGCCGGCGGCGCACTCGGCCACACAACTGGCACACCCCACCACCAACACTTTTTTATAGGGTGAAATCATGGCGATGATTTCATCTAAAGGTTTTCTTTCTGCAGTGATCATGGTATCTCTCCCTTGAAAAAATTATAATCTGCTTAAAAGGGAACGACCTTTTGAAGGAGATTCGGCCAACAATTCCCGGGTTAGAAGATCGATCCGCTTGGGAAGCGGTGGGCGGGTGGTTACCAGCACCAGACGTTCCGGATCCAGGCCGATCTCCTCAATCAACTTTCTGGCATAGGCGATCCTTTTCCCGGCCCGCAGGTTTCCCTGCTGATAACGGCACACCTTTTCGGGACAGGTAATCAAATAGACCAGATCGGCCCCGGCTTCCAGTGCCCGTAAAAAATGAAGGGGTTCTATTCGGCCGCTGCAGGGCAAAGGGAAAAATTTAACTCTGGACCCCAATTCCTTTTCCAAAATCCGACGATTGGCATCCTGCTCCGGATCTAATTGTTGACAAAAAAAGATGGAAACATTTATGGCTGAATCGGTTATCTGCATAAGGCCCCTATTCCAGTCGTAACTGGTCTGATAAAATCTCCCCGGACCCGCGGAGAAATATCCCTCCCCAGGAGACGAGGCATTTGAACAATACTTTATCTTTCCCTAATCCTGTACTACCGAGGGTTTTTAACCAAGGAATTTTTGTTATAGGGAAACTCGCACACCCGAGGGACAGACGGTTCAATAAAACTGGACTGGTCTGACCAAAGGCTATCTTGGTCATAATTTTGTAGCGAGAATATTTTCAACTCGGTACTATATAAAATTTTTTTAAAAAATTCCATCAAAAACTGTCCTGAAACATCGATTTTTTTATGATTTTCTCCCTTTGGTCGAAATGACAAAAATGCTGGATTCCCGCCTGCGCGGGAATGACGAGATCTTGCATAGCCGTCATTTATAAGTTGCAATAATCTGGTCAAAAATGGACCGGACCTTTTCGGTTATT
>CAZVHO010000151.1:5827-11832 GCA_964627515.1 uncultured Thermodesulfobacteriota bacterium
TCATTTATAAGTTGCAATAATCTGGTCAAAAATGGACCGGACCTTTTCGGTTATTTTTCTATAATGGTTCAGGATGTCCCAGGAGGGCAAACCCGTTTCCCCCAATCCCATCAAATTCTGTTTGGCCGTTACCAGCAGTTCTTCCGGACTGTAGGTTCGTGGGTCCCCCTTGCGGTCATAGAGGAGCTGGAGCCCGTGATCCAAAAGGGTCAAAAAATGATAGGCTTCCCGCAACAGATAGTGGAATTCATCCCGCAAATGCCCTTTGTCCTTAAGGGCCTTTAAGATCTTCAGGGTATTGGTCTGATGGAATTCCGGATCGGCCTGGCCGTAGAACCATTGGAGATACTGGGCAATAAACTCTATATCGGTCAGACCGCCGTATCCGAGTTTCGGGTTGAACCGTTCCTTGTTTTCGCCGGATCTTTCCTTTTCCATGCGGGACCTGAAATGGGCCATTTCCTCACGAACCTCCGAGGGAGGGACATTGTGGAAGAGGACCTCTTCAATGACCTCTCTGACCTGGTTATTGAGCGAAGGGGGCCCGACAATGACCCGGGCCTTGAGCAATGCCTGTTTTTCCCAATGCTGGGCCTGGTTCCGGTAATAGTCCTGAAAGGCCTCCAGGGTCACAATCAAGGGACCGAAACTTCCCGAAGGTCTGAGCCGGGTATCCACCGTATATCCCGGACCTTCTTTCAAAGGGATAGAAAGGAAGGAGATAAGCCGCTGGGCCAGCCGGACTAAATATTCGTGTATGGTAACCCACTTTTTATCCCCTTTCCGTAGCGGATGGGAAGGGCCTTTGGGGGACTCCGCCAAATAGGGGGCCTTCAGGGAATAGACAAAGATCAGATCCAGATCGGAAGCATAGCCCAACTCCTGCCCCCCGAGCTTGCCCAGTCCCAAGATACAGAAAGGGGAAGGCCGGGAGGGGGCCAGACGATGGGGATAAAGAGGATGAACCACCTCCTGGGTCAGACTTTCTTCGGCCAGACGGGTCGATTCTATCAGGACCTGATCGGCCAAATGGGTCAGCCGTTCCGAAGCCAGGTCCGGGCCAAGCCTTCCGGCCATCTCCTCCAGTGCCGTCCCTAAAAAATATCCGTTTTTCCATCTCCGGAGATCAGAGAGCTTATCCTCCAGCCCCTTTCCCAGTCCCCTGGTTTTGAAAAAATGAAGGACACCATTTTCCGAGCCTGGCCGGCCTATGGTCCTTTGGAGGGCCAGGTGGTCCATCATCTCCGGATTCTGAATAAAGATCCGGCCCATGAGGGCACTTTGGGCAAAGAGATCGACGATCTCCTTGGCCAGGGCGTTGCGCTCCAGGAGCATGGAGAGTATGGCCGTCCGCCCGCCGATACTGCCCAGGAAGCGGTCGATGAAAGACAGGCTTTGATCCGGATTGACCGATTGCAGGCAATATCCGAGGAGAAGGGGAAATAATTGAGAAAAAAAAGTTCTCCCCGGGGCCGGGGAGGCAGTTAATTTTCTGTTCCAGGCTTCTATTATTTCCCGGGCCTGATTCCCTTGTTGAAACCCCAGGGTCTTTAATTCCCTTTCCCGGTCTTCAGCGCTCCTGGTGGACCTAAGGAGTTCAACCAGCCTTTCCTGGGAGACCGGTGAGTTGGCCAGCAAGAGGTTGTCAAAGCTGATCCGGACCCTGGTTCTGACCCGATTCAGTTCCGGTATTAATCTCCCGACAGGATCCATTCGCCTTGGCCCTTTGATGGGCATCACCCGGGCAATGGCCTCCAGGGCTTCCGGCTGGTTGGGAAGGCTGTGGGTTTGGCGCTGGTGGACCATTTGGAGGCGGTGCTCCAGGGTCCTTAAAAAAATATAGGCCTGGGAAAGAAGCCGGCCTTCTTCTCTGGGAATAAGCCGGGCATCCTTCAGTTTGCCGATGGCCTTTAAGGTATTTCCTTCCCGAATCGATGGAACCTTGCCCCCAAAGACCATCTGTAAGGATTGAACGATAAATTCGATTTCCCGAATGCCTCCGGGACCGAGCTTGATATCGTCGCTTTTAAGGAGGTGGGAACCGGTCTCGGCCAATATCTTTTGTTTCAGGGACCGGATTTCCGCCAGGATGCTATAATCGATAAATTTCCGGTAGACAAGAGGCTGGATCTCTTTCAAAAAGGCCTTGCCCAGGTTCATGTTGCCGGCCAGTGCCCTGGCCTTGATAAAGGCCATCCGTTCCCAGGCCCTGGCCGAACCCTGATAATATTCCAGGGCCGAATCCAGAGAAATGATCAGGTCCGAATCCTTGCCGCCGGGTCTAAGGCCCAGATCCACTCGAAAAACATGATCGCCTTCCATCAGAGCCCCCATGGCCTGGATGACTTTACGCGTTACGGCCTGCAAATATTCTTTTTGTTCCAGGGTGGAAGGCCAGACAGCGCCGGAAGGCTGGTAGAGAAAGATCAGATCGATATCGGAACTAAAATTCAGTTCCAGGCCTCCCAACTTTCCCAGCCCCAGAACCACCAGACCTTTTTCGGCCAAAGCCGGTGCCGGGCTGTTTTTAAAACCGGTCTGGTGCTGCAGGCAGAAGGTTAAGGCCCCTTGTAGACAAGTTGCGGCCAGGAGGGAAAGATCTGCGGTGGTTTCCTTGAGGCCGGCCAACCCTCCCAGGTCCCGGGCGGCAATCCGCAAGATTTCTTCCTGTTTAAAATGACGCAGAAAAATACAGAAAGCCTGGAAGTCCTTTAAGTCCGAAACCTTCTCTTTAAGGTCATCGGCAAGCCGGGTGGGGGATTTTCCGGTCCGGTACCCTCCCTGATCAAAAACCTTTTCGATCAGGGAAGGGTCCCGTCGCAGGATATGGATGAGATAGGGGGAATAGGCCTCTATCTTTTTTAAGAGTTGCTGGTCTTCGTCAATCATAACGTATAGGATTCAAGGGGTCGAGGGTTCAAGGGTTCAAGAATTTTTTTTCTCTTGCCTTTCACTCGAATCCTTGTCCCCTTGAATCCTTGAACCCTGATCTTTTTTAAATATCAAAGTACAGCATGAATTCATGCGGATGGGGCCGCAGCCGTACGGGATTGACTTCCGCCTCGATCTTATACTCGATCCATTTTTCAATGACATCCGGAGTGAAGACATCCCCGCGAAGCAGGAATTCATGGTCTTCTTTAAGGGCACTTAAAGACTCTTCCAAAGAACCCGGGGCCGAAGGGACATTGGCTAATTCTTCCGGGCTCAGACCGTAGATATCCTTATCCAGCGGTTCTCCGGGGTCGATCCGGTTTTCGATGCCGTCAATGACCGCCATCAATACGGCGGAAAAGGCCATGTAGCCGTTGCAGGAGGGGTCCGGGGTGCGGAATTCCAACCGCTTGGCCTTGGGAGAGGCCGAATACATGGGGATACGGATGGCAGCACTGCGGTTCCGGCTGGAATAGGCCAGATTCACCGGGGCCTCAAATCCGGGGACCAATCGTTTATAGGAATTGGTGGTCGGATTGCAAAAAGCGCACAAGGCCCGGGCATGTTTTAAGATGCCGCCGGCTCCGTAAAGGGCCTCCTGGCTCAACCCGGCATATTTATCACCGGCGAAGAGAGGTTTTCCACCTTTCCAGAGGCTGACATGGGTGTGCATGCCGGAGCCGTTATCGGCGAATAAAGGCTTGGGCATAAAGGTGACGGTCTTGTTATTTTTCTTGGCCACATTTTTCAAGACGTATTTAAACCACATAAGCTGGTCACCCATCTGGACCAGGGGCCGGAATTTCATGTCGATTTCCGCCTGGCCGGCCGTGGCCACCTCATGATGCTGGGCCTCGATCTCGATCCCTAATTGCTCCAGGACCATGACCATATCGGTCCGCAGGTCCTGCTGGCTGTCGGTCGGGGAGACGGGGAAATAGCCTTCCTTGTGCCTCGGTTTGTAGCCCAGGTTGGGAGATTCCACCCGGCCGCTGTTCCAGATACCTTCTACCGAATCGATCTCGTAAAAGGCAAAATTGGAACCGCCGTCAAAACGGATATCGTCAAAAATAAAAAATTCCGCTTCAGGGCCGAAAAAGGCCGTATCGGCCAGACCGGTAAACTTCAAATAGTTTTCCGCCTTGCGGGCGATATTCCTGGGGTCCCGGCTATAAGCCTCTTTGGTAATGGGGTCGACGATATTACAAATCAGGCTCATGGTCGGAATAGCCATAAAGGGATCCATGACCGCCGTATCCGGATCAGGGATAACCAGCATGTCGCTGGCATGTATGGGCTGCCAGCCCCGGATGCTCGAGCCGTCAAAGCCGAAGCCGCCTTCAAAGGAATCCTCGTCCAGCTCGTGCAGGGGTACGCTGAAATGCTGCCAGATTCCCGGGAAATCCAAAAATTTTAAATCCACCATCTTGGTTTTGTTTTTCTGGGCAAAGGCCAGTACTTCTTTGGGTGTCATTAGTCCTTCCTCCTTATTGTGTTTTTAGGGCAAATATAATTGCCTTCTGTATTTCTTCTATCCGTTCCTGGTCATAAATCTTCTGACCATCCAAATCGGTTACATAAAAGACATCCACCACCTGGTCCACCTTGGTGGAAATTTTGGCAAAATGAATATTCAACTCGCTCTCCGAAAGGGTTTTGGTAATAGTATAGAGCAAACCCAACCGGTCATGGGTATAAATTTCAAGGATCGTATAAAAATCCGATCCATGATTGTCGATCAGGACCCGATTCTCCGAAACCATGATGGGGACCGGGGAGACCAAGAGGGTCGGTTTTTTCTGGGCCAGACGATAATCCAGGGACAGTTTCCCGTCAATGGCCTTGGATAATTGTTCATAAACCCGGTCCCAGGTCTCCTCTTCAAACAAAGGGTCCAGCGGAGGATTGACCTGGAAAATATCCAGGGCGATCTTATCCGACCGGGTAAAAATCTGGGCCCCCAGGATATTGATATTGTTTAAAGCCAAAACCCCAGTCAGCCGCGAAAAGAGTCCCGGCCGGTCATGACAGCAAACAAAAATTTCATAGATCTCTTCCTTCTTTTCCACCTGCCAGAGGAAGGGTTTTCCGTCCAATTGGCGCAGCAGCCGCAGGTGGTTGGCAATCGATTCCGGAGACAGGGAAAGGAGATAGGAATGGGGCATCCCTTCCAGGAAGATCAATGCCTCCTTGGAGGGGATCTCCTTTTCCACTAACTCCAATACCTGGCGCCTGGAAGACTCCAAGGCTTCACCGGAGGACAGTTCTCCTTTTTCAAGGATATGGAGGAGCTTAAAAAACAATTCCCGGAGCAGCATGGATTTCCAGTTATTCCAGGCCTGATGGCTGGTCGCCAGGGAATCGGCATAACTGAGCAGATAGAGCATTTTCAGGGTTTGAGAATCGGGGATTAACTGGGCACAGCGCACAATCAGGTCTTCATCGTTCAAATCCCGGCGCAGGGCCGTCTCGACCAGCAGGAGATGATGCCTGATCAGAAAGGCAATCGTTTGGCCGGTTTGGGCCGGGAGCTTAAGCCTTTCGGCAATCCTGGGGATCATCAAGGCCCCTTGCTGGGCATGATTCTTTCCCTGGCCTTTGCCGATGTCATGCAACAGACAGGCCAGGAAAAGGGCCGGAAGATCCTGGACCTCGGCCCGGATTTCAGAAAGTAAAGGTTCCTCTTTGGCCGATAAACCCTGGCCGACCCTTTTTAACTCCACCAGGGTCAGGATCAGATGGATATCCACAGTATAGACATGGTAGGTATCAAACTGGGTCCGGCAGACGGTGGCCTCAAGCTCCGGAAGGTAAGCGGTCAATAACCCGGTCTGCAACATGGTTTCCAATAATTCCCGGGTAGTTTTCAAATCACCGATGATCTCCAGGAATAACCGGCTGACTGCTTCGGACTGTTGGAATTTTTCATCGGCTAAGAATAGACACTGCTTGATCAGGCGGATGGTTTCCTGGCTCAAAATGGCCTCTTGTTTCAGGGCATACCAGAAAATCTTCATCAGGAGGGACGGATTGTCCGTCAGGACCTTGGCCGAATCCAGATAGAGCCGGCC
>CAZVHO010000152.1:0-5315 GCA_964627515.1 uncultured Thermodesulfobacteriota bacterium
TTAATATAGGCATTTAATAAGAGCAGCGACTCATAAAGGGGAGTAGCTTAGCAGCGGCTATCGTCATCACGTCCTTTGCTTCGGGACCGGTACCGCTGGTTAGGAGATACTAACAAGCGAGACCTTTATCACGATGAAAAACATCGAGGTAAGGGTCTTTTTTTTGGAAGGAAAAAAGGTTTTAAAAGTGATCGCCATTTTGTTTAAGAGTATCAGACAGGCGAAAAGAATCATCATAGGGGCCATAGGTTTTACAATATTAGCCATCGGCCTGGTTATGATTGTATTGCCGGGACCTGCCATTATCGTCATACCGGTAGGACTGGGAATCCTGGCCACGGAATTTGTCTGGGCCAGGAGATTGTTGAAAAGAGTCAGAGAAAAACTCTATAAAAAGCAAAACAATTTTTAAAACGATTTAGTGAGGGCCGCTCCTTGCACTGGCATCAAAAAGAAATAAAAACGGTCATAGAAGATTTGGATTCATCCCTTCAGGGCCTTTCTTCAGAAGAAGCTCAAAGGCGCCTGGAGCAATACGGCCTCAATGAACTAAGAGAAAAGAAGAAAAAAACCAGGATCATGATGTTCTTTGATCAGTTCAAGGACTTCATGATCCTGGTGTTGATTGCTGCGGCCATTATCTCCGGAATCATTGGGGAGCCCTCCGACACCTTGGCCATTGTAGTTATCGTCATCCTCAATGCGGTCATCGGGTTTATCCAGGAATCTCGGGCTGAGAAAGCCATGGCGGCCCTGAAAAAAATGGCGGCCCCCTTTGCTGTGGTCTTAAGAGACCGGCAACCTACCCAGATACCGGCTTCCCGGCTTGTTCCCGGAGATATTACTTTTCTTGAGGCCGGCAATGTGGTGCCCGCCGATTTGAGGCTGATAGAAGGTGCCCGATTAAAGGTCGAAGAGGCGGTTTTAACCGGAGAGTCCATTCCGGCGGAAAAACAAATTCAGGCCCTTCATGACCAGGCATTGGCCCTGGGTGACCGGAAGAATATGGTCTACAAAGGGACTATCGTTTCCTATGGCCGCGGCCGCGGGGTGGTAGTCGGCACCGGCATGGAAACAGAACTGGGCAAGATCGCTACCCTGCTTCGGGATGAAAAGGAGGTAAAAACCCCCCTTCAGAAGAGACTGGCCGGTTTCGGCAAAAGGCTGGCCCTGACCGTCCTTTTCATCTGCGCCTTTATATTTTTCGTAGGGCTGTTAAGGGCTGAACCCCCCCTTTTGATGTTGCTTACGGCCATTTCTTTGGCCGTGGCTGCTATTCCGGAAGCACTCCCGGCCGTAGTCACCATCTCTTTGGCCCTGGGGGCCAATAAACTGGTTAAACAAAATGTCTTGATCCGGAAACTCCCGGCGGTTGAAACCCTGGGTTCAGTGACCTATATCTGTTCGGATAAAACCGGGACCCTGACCTTGAATCGGATGTCGGTGGAAAAGGTCTTTGTGGGTGGGGCGTTAGTTCGGAGTTCGGAGTTAGGAGTTCAGAGTTCGGATGGTAAGCCCTTTGTCCTTGGCTGGATAAAAGAGGATCTTCAACCTTTCCCTGCTTTTCTGACCGCCCTGGCCTTGAATAATGATGCTCAGGTTGACAGTAACGGACAAGGGATCGGCGATCCGACGGAACTCGCTTTATTTACAATAGCCAGGGAAAAAGGCTTTGACAAAAAGGAAATCGAAAAAACCTTTCCCCGAAAAGGAGAAATCCCCTTTGATGCCGACAGAAAATGCATGACCACCATCCACGAACTGACCGGTATCGAAGGACAAGGTTCGAAATACATCTCCTTTACCAAGGGGGCGATGGATGTTCTGTTGGATAAATCCAACCATATCCTGACCGCTGAAGGGCTCAGGCCCTTGGAAGCAAGCAAAATCAATCTAATCAACGAAAAAATGGCCGCCGAGGGCTTAAGGGTCATTGGTGTGGCCATGCGTCGCTGGACAACCCTTCCGGAAGAGGTAGTCTCTGAATCTATTGAAACCGGTCTGACCATCTTAGGTTTGGCAGGTCTGATGGATCCCCCGAGAGAGGAGGCTAAAGAGGCCATTAGTTTATGCCGGACGGCCGGGATCATACCGGTCATGATCACCGGGGACCATCCCGTTACGGCCAGGGCCATAGCCAAAAGATTGGGTATGATTGAGGACGGCTCACAGGCGGTGATGACCGGATCTGAACTGGAAAAATTGACTCAGGAGGCGTTTAACAACAAAGTGGAGCAGATCCGGGTTTATGCCCGGGTAGCCCCGGAACAGAAGTTAAAAATAGTCAAGGCCCTCCAGGACAAAGGACAGTTCATTGCCATGACCGGTGACGGGGTCAATGATGCCCCGGCCCTGAAAAGGGCCGATATCGGGATCGCCATGGGCATCACCGGCACCGATGTCTCCAAGGAAGCCGCCCATATGATCCTTCTGGACGATAATTTTGCCACTATTGTCAAGGCGGTTCGAGAAGGACGGAAGATATTCGATAATATCCGAAAATTCATCAAGTATCTGTTAACCACTAACTCCGGCGAGCTCTGGACCCTCTTTCTGGCCCCTTTGGTAGGGCTGCCTATCCCGCTCCTGCCTATTCATATCCTCTGGGTTAACCTGGTCACCGACGGGCTTCCGGCCCTGGCCCTTTCGGTTGAACCGGAAGAAGGAAATGTGATGAAGCGCCCTCCCCGGCATCCGGGAGAAAGTATTTTTGCCCACGGCCTGGGCCTTCATGCCGTCTGGGTTGGTTTTTTAATGGGCGCCCTAACCCTCCTGGCTCAGGCCTGGTTCATCAAAACAGGAAACAGCCACTGGCAAACTATAGTTTTTACCGTGCTCTGTCTGACACAATTAGGCCATGTCCTGGCCATCCGATCCGAGAAAGAATCCCTGTTCCGCCAAGGGCTATTATCCAACAAGCCTCTTTTAGGGGCCGTGCTTTTGACCTTTGCCCTTCAAATGGCTGCCATTTATTGGCCTATTCTCAACCCCATATTTAAAACCGCCCCGTTAACCTTCAATGAATTAATGATTACCCTGGTCCTTTCCACCATGGTCTTCTGGGCCGTGGAGCTGGAAAAATGGGTTAAGAGAAAATTGGATACGCCAGGCCTGGATTCCCGCCTGCGCCCTCCGGGGCGTAGGACCCCAACGGGACGGAGTCGGGAATGACAACTTTTTAAGAGATCATCCGAAATGAGGGCAGCGGGTTTAAATCAGGAAGGGCTGACTTAAAGAACCAGACCCTGAAGAAAATATTGCATTATCCCCGGTTCTTAATTATATTTCCTTCAAATGATAAAAAGACTAAACCTATTTAATAAATGGAAATCCCGCTCCAAGGTGCCTTCCAAGGATTACCTGGCCCTTCTTTTTCGATTTAAATATTCTTCCTTTAAGATGCTGATCGATTCCAATACCCAGTTCCTGAAGGTCATTACGGATATGGAAGAAAAACTCAGGGGCCGTGACGTTTTCGGCATGTCCTATGTAAGGACCCAATCGGCCCGGGCCATCTTCCATGTTTTAAGGATGGTTAAGAATCTGGACGATTTATCCAACCATCGATATGGTCAACTCTTTGAAGTGCTGGAACAAATCAAACAAAAAATCCAAACCGAATTGGGCCAGAAAAAAGAACCTCCTTCCATCGAACCGACCCTGCCCTATTCCCGGATCAATAAGGAGATGGTGGACTGGGTGGGGGGAAAAAATGCCAACCTTGGGGAAATTCATAGTCAACTCAAACTCCCCATCCCTGAAGGGTTTGCCATCACAACCAGTGCTTTTACCTTTTTTCTTTCTCACAACGATCTTTTCGAAGAGATCAATAACAAAAAAATGAAGATCGATCCAACCAATCCGGAAACCATCAATCAGGCCAGCCGGGAAATCCAGGACATGATTCTTTCTGCCCCTATCCCTGACCAGTTAGAGCAGGCCATTCATCTGGCCTATGATCAAATGGTCCAAAAAATGGAGCCGGCCGGGTCAAATGTCCGGTCCCCAAGAGTAGCCATGCGAAGCAGTGCCATCGGTGAAGACAGCGATCTGTCTTTTGCCGGTCAATACCGGTCCTTATTAAATGTTACCCCCGATCAATTAATCGATGCCTACAAGCAGGTCGTAGCCAGTTTGTATACACCCCGGGCCATTTCCTATCGCCTGAATAAAGGGATCCGGGATGAAGACATCGCCATGGGTGTGGCCTGCATCGAGATGATCGATTCACTGGCCAGCGGTGTAATCTACACCCGTCATCCGGTAAATCTTTTCGAGGATAATATTACCATCACGGCCGTCTGGGGATTGGGACCCTATGCCGTGGAAGGCCGAATTACCCCGGATGCCTATACCGTGGCCAAGGACAGGTCTTTTAATATCCTGGTCACGGCCATTTCCCATAAAGCGGTTCAACTGATCAATGGACCCGAGGGGGGGACCATAGAAATAGCCGTTCCTCTTGAATACCAGGATATCCCCTGTCTTTCACCCGACCAGATCAGCACCTTATCCGATTATGCCTTGAGATTGGAGGCCCATTATAAAAGCCCCCAGGATATTGAATGGGCACTGGACCAGAGCGGTCATCTTCTCATCCTTCAATCCCGTCCCCTCCATCTTTGGTCTCCGGAAAAAGGTCCTAAGTCCATCCCATTGATCCCTGATTATCCTCTATTAGTGGAAGATGGGGCCATCGTCTTTCCCGGAATCGGGTCCGGGCCGGCCTTTCAGGTCCAATCGGAAGAAGACCTGGTCAATTTCCCTGATGGCGCCATCTTAGTAGCCAAACACTCCTCTCCCCAGTTTGTGATTGTCATGAAAAAGGCCCGGGCTATCCTGACCGATCTGGGAAGCGTCACCGGCCACATGGCTTCTCTGGCCAGGGAATTTGCCGTGCCCTGTATTCTGGACACCAAGACAGCAACCTCCAGCATACCCAGCGGGATGGAAATTACTGTCGATGCCTATTCCGGGAGGGTTTATCAGGGAAAGGTCCCCGAGCTGTTGTCGTTTCAGAAGACCCCGGAATCCCCCATGAAAGAAACCCCGGTCTATCAATCCCTGCGCCGAATAGCCGACCTGATTGTGCCCTTATATTTGATGGACCCCAAGGCCCCTAACTTTACCCCGGAGTTTTGTCAGACCCTCCATGATATCGGAAGGCTGGTCCACGAACGTTCCTATTCGGAGATGTTTCAGCTCAGTGACCTGGTCTCGGGGAAAGAGGGATTTGCCTTCAAACTGGATGCGATGATCCCCTTGGATCTTCATGTCATCGATCTGGGTGGGGGCTTGAGCAGCAGGCGGGAACA
>CAZVHO010000152.1:5415-11779 GCA_964627515.1 uncultured Thermodesulfobacteriota bacterium
AAAAAGTTGCGGTCCAGGACATCGTCTCCGTGCCTTTTAAGGCCCTGTTGCAGGGAATGACCCTGGAGGTCTTTCAGCACCCCCAAATAAGGCCGGTGAGTTTTTCCGGATTTTTTTCGGTGATGCGAGAACAGATGATGGCCCCGCCCCAGGCCGGCAACGAACGTTTTGGAGATCGCAGTTATGCCATTATTTCCGATAAATATCTCAATTTCAGTTCCCGGGTGGGCTACCACTACAGCGTCCTGGATTCCTATTGCGGCCTTTCGGTCAATATGAATTACATTACCTTTTCTTTCAAGGGAGGCGCGGCTGATGACACCCGGCGTAACCGTCGCGTCCGGGCCATTGCCCTGATCCTGCAACATCTGGATTTTGTCGTTGAAGTCAGCGGAGATCGGGTCGATGCCCGCTTCCAAAAATATGAATGTCCCCTGATCGAAGAAAAATTAGACCAGGTCGGCCGATTGCTTTTATATACCCGGCAAATGGATATGCTGATGCATAGTGAGGCCAGTGTGGAAGCCCTGGCTAAAAGCTTCCTGGCCGGCAATTACACCCTGGATCAGCCGAATTAATATGAATTTTACAATGGATTAAATATGGAAAGTTTCTATTGGATTTTTCCTGTTTCCGGAGTTAAAACCTATCTATTCATCCCGCCCCTGGTGGCCCTGATCGTTTCTTTTTTTACCTCCATGGGCGGGGTGTCCGGGGCTTTTCTGCTTTTACCCTTTCAAGTCAGTTTTTTGAATTTTACCAGCCCTTCGGTCAGCGCTACCAATTTTGTTTTTAATATTGTGGCCATTCCCAGCGGGGTCTATCGTTATCTTAAAGAGGGGCGAATGGCCTGGCCTCTGACCTGGGTGGTAATTGTTGGAACCCTGCCCGGGGTTTTTATAGGATATTATTTACGAGTCCTTTATCTGCCCAATCCCAAGGCCTTTAAATTGTTCGTTGGTTGTGTACTCCTGTACATAGGGGTCCGTCTCCTCTATGAGATGTCCGGCCGTTCTCAGAGAGGGAAAAAGGAAATGAAGGCCCTGGAAGACAAATTCAACCAGCGAACCAAAGAATTAAAAGAAAACCGGAACACCCGAATGGCTGCCGGCCTGCCGGCCGAGGCCGTGATCAAAACAATCCACTTCTCCTTTTCCAGGGTGGAATACGAATTTTGGGGAGAACGGTTTTCTTTTAGTACCCTGGCCATGTTTTTATTGGCCTTCGTGGTTGGGATTATCGGCGGCACCTATGGTATCGGGGGTGGCGCTATAATCGCCCCTTTTTGCGTAGCCGTTTTTCGTTTACCCGTTTATACCGTGGCTGGAGCCTCCCTGCTGGGAACTTTTTTGACCTCTATCGCCGGGGTTATTTTCTATAGCACTATCCCGGCTCAACCCGGGATGGCCACCGCTCCGGATTGGCTTTTGGGATTTCTTTTTGGGGCCGGCGGCCTTATCGGGATGTATTTAGGAGCCCGGGCCCAAAAATTTGTCCCCCAAAAATGGATCAAACTCATGTTAGGGTTCGTTATCAGCTCCTTGGCTGTGCGCTATATCACCCAATATTTTATCTGACCCCTATACCCCAACCCGGACCAGCCGGAACCAAAATTGGTTATCTCAAACATCGGGAAGATTTTCATTTGGTCCGGGTAGAGGGCCTGTTTTTTATAAATTCTTTCCAATTTGCGCAGATTTTTATTCTTAAGTCACTAAGGAGGAATCCCATGGAACAAATCAGAAAAGTGGGTATTTTGCTATTTGATGATGTGGAAGTTCTGGATTTTTGCGGACCTTTTGAGGTTTTTTCGGTAGTCAATGTGGCAGCCAATACCCAATTTTTTCAGGTTTTCACAATAGCCGAAAAACCCGGACCGGTCCTGACCAGAAATCGGTTGAGCATCAACCCCCATTATACCTTCAAAGACTGCCCGGACCCGGATATCCTGTTGGTTCCCGGAGGGTTGGGGACTCGAAAGGAGATCCATAATCCGGTCTTGATGGATTGGATCAAAGACCGTTCACAAAAAGCGGAATTGGTCCTTTCGGTTTGCACCGGGTCTTTACTCCTGGCCAGGGCCGGCCTGCTGGACGGATTGACCGCCACTACCCACTATATGGCCATCGAACTTTTAAAGGAAAATGCACCCCGGACAATGATTGACAGCAGCAAAAGATTCATCGACAACGGCAGGGTGATTGTCTCTGCCGGAATTTCAGCCGGGATTGACATGTCTTTGTATGTGGTGGCCAGACTCCTCGGGGAAGAAACGGCCATAGCAACCGCCCAGTATATGGAATACCGCTGGGAACCGGAAAGATAAAAAAAAGAGGTCCGGCTCAGTTGCCGGACCTCCTGAAGGGAGAGGGAGTAGAAGGTTAGAGGTTATAAGCGAGCACCACCTGGACCAAAACCGGGACCGAACCCGCCGCCGCCGGGGCCAAATCCCTGACCCGGCCCGCCGCAAGGACCTGAACGCCCCATTCTATGTTTACCCATGCCCATCATGCCGCCACCCATGCCCATGCCAGGGCCGAAGGTGCCGACCTGAGCAGCCTGTTCCGGGGTCAGGACCTTTCGGGCTTCGATGCGAAAATCCGTTGCCTTGGCCTGGAGCCGGTCTCGCAATTCATTCAACTCCTTTTGCTTGACCAGGATCTTGTCCTTATCCGGGTTCGGGGCCGTCCAGAGGGTCCGCAGTTCCAGGCGCTTGGTCTGCATCTCATTGCGCAAAGAAACGGTTTCCTTCCATTGCTTTTCTTTTAGTTCCGTTAACTTCGTTTTCTGTTCCGGGGTCAGGTTTAATTGGTTATACCCGCCAGCACAATTGGCGTTTCTCCCAAAACCATATCCCGGACCAGCAGCCACAGCCACACCGGCCATAGCCACCAGGGCCAATCCAACCATCCAAATTTTAACTTTTTTCCTTGCCATTGTTCTTTCCTCCTATGAGAGATTTGTTCTTGGCTCTTTAGTATTTCAAAACTCGTGCCAAAGGGGCAATATTGTATTAACTGTTTGTATTAACTAATTTATTTATTTTTAGATTTATTTTTAGGTTTTATCTGTTTCGACAATTTTGTCGACCCGAACCCTTATTCTTTTGGGCAGGCCCGAAATAAAGTAAATAAAAATATAATATATTTAAATAGTTGCTCTGGGTATAGGGACTTCAAGGCCTTCGGCTTGGATTCGACAAGACCAACATAAATTGTCGTAACTGCCTTGACAGGCCGCCCCCTTATCAATATACTCCCAAATAAAAAAAAATTAATAATCGGGGGCTTTTGTCAGAAGCCTCTCTTAAGGCTTTAAAAAAATGTCCGTCCAAATTCGAGTTCCCATCCTTTACTACCATCGGGTGGCCGAAGGAATTCCCTTGAAACAAGGGGTTTCTCCAATGGTCTTCCAGTCCCAGGTGGATTATTTGCGCCGGAAAAGATATCAAAGTATCGGATTTGAGGACTTAGCCGAAGCCTTACAACAAGGACATCCCCTGCCTTCCAGGCCGATCATCATTTCTTTTGACGACGGTTATCTGGATACTTTTACCACGGCCTATCCGATTTTAAAAAAAGCCGGTTTTACGGCCACCACCTTTGTGGTTTCCGGGTTCATCGGGGAGGAAAGCCATTGGGAGGGCAGCAGGGAAAATGTCAGCCGGCTCATGACCCGGGAAAACATTTTAGCCATGTCAAAAGATGGTTTTCCATTCGGGGGCCATACCCGGACCCATAAAAATTTGCTTTCCATCAGCCGACAGGAAGCCGAAGACGAAGTGGGATCGGGGAAAAGGGATCTGGAGGAACTGCTCCAGAAACCGGTTTATTCCTTTGCTTATCCCTATGGGACTTTCAATGAACAAATCATCACCATTGTAAAAAATTTGGGATTCAGGGTCGCCCGCACGGTCCATACCGATAACACCCACAACCGGCAGGATTTATTTAAATTACGATGCGTCAAAGTCAATGGCCTGACCCCGGCCTGGAAATTCAAGTATTACCTCACCCGATTTTATCACTGGGACATCCTTTGGCAGGAGTGGAAGAAGGCCCGAAGGTCTCATGGAAGATAAGATCAAGATCCTCTACGTCTTTGCCGCCTTACCGGTCGGGGGGGCGGAACAGGTCCTGGTCACTGAATTACAGGGGCTGGATAAAGATCTTTTTTCGCCGATGGTCTGCGTGATTTCTGAAAAAGGACCGGTGGGGGAGCAGATCGAACAGATGGGTATCCCGGTGATTCCCCTGCATCGTATGAAAAATAATCGGTTTGACTTTGGGATCATCCGGGAAATCAAGGAAATAATTTTACAGAAAAAGATATCCATTGTTCATACCCACCTCTATGACGGCGGGAAATACGGCCGGATCGCCGCTCGAATGGCAAGGGTTCCCGGAATCGTTCATACGGTCCATAATATTTATATAAAAAGACGAACCAAACATCATTTGATCAATCGGGCACTGGCCTGTTTCACCGATCAGATCATCGCCGTTTCTGAGGCCGTCAAAGCCAGTGTGGTTCGATATGACCGCATTAATCCGGAAAAAATTGAAGTGATTCATAATGGGATTGATCCCTCCCGATTGGACCAGCCTTTGGAACGGGAGGAATGGCGTTCAAAATTGGGGATTAAACCCGGAGAGTTTGTGATCGGAGTGGTGGCCCGCCTGGAGGAACAGAAAGGCCACCAATATCTTTTAGAGGCCCTTTCTTTGAGACCGGATCTTCTACCCTCCCTTAAGATTTTGATCATTGGAGACGGAAAGCTGCGTTCCGTGCTGGAGGAGGAGTCAGAAAGGAGAGGGCTATCCTCTCAGGTCCTTTTCCTGGGGACCCGGAAACCGATTATCCCGATCCTTTCGGCCATGGATCTTTTCCTTCTTCCTTCCCTGTGGGAAGGCTTCAGTATGGCTATCCTGGAGGCCATGGCCGCCGGGGTGCCGGTCATTGCAACCAGGGTGGGGGGGGCAGGAGAGGTCATCACCTCCGGACGGGATGGGCTTTTAATTCCCCCCGGGGATGCCCCGAGTCTGGCGGAGGCCATTGAGGATGCCCTTCGCCACCGGGAAAAATATCAGGCCATGGCCCACCTGGGCCGGGATAAGGTGCGACAATACTTTTCTCAAGAAAACCATATGGAACTGCTGCAAGGGCTCTATTTGAAAATCTTACTGCAAAAAGGTCAGGGCAGATAAATGAAGAAAGTAGCCATGATCGGGCCGGAACTCTACCCGATCCCCCCCATCCGCGGAGGGGCTACCGAATTATTCATTGAAAAGGTCTCCAGGGCCATGACCCGATACAGGCCCATAATTTTTTCTCCGGCTGACCCGGACCTTCCAGCCAGGGAAACCCAAAAAGACCTCCAATATTTTCGCTTCCAGGTGAACCCGGTCAAAAAAATCCTCTATGGTTGGTTTAAGGTCTATCTTCCGGATTACGAACAAAAGATCGCCCAAGCCCTGATTAAACTTGATCCGGACATCATCCATGTGCACAACCGCCCCCTCCTGGCCCCTTTTTTCAAAGAACGTTTTCCGGGGAAAAAAGTAGTTTTCCATATGCACAATCTCTATAATTATTTGGGACGCTTTGAAAAGCCCCATGGGGAATTTGAAGTCAAGGCCGACCTGACCCTGGCCTGCAGCCGGTTTCTCCTTGAAAAGGAAAGAGATCGCCTGGTCCGCGGCTCCCGGCAACAGGCCGTAGTCTACAATGGAGTGGATACGGAGGCCTTTCGGCCTGCCTGGGAGAAGGAAAGGGAAGCATCAACCATTCGGAGATCATACGGCCTGGAGGAGAAAAAAGTCATTCTCTATACGGGGAAAATAAGGGAATCCAAGGGAGTCGGGGTCCTCGTATCTGCCATGAAGCAGGTTTTTTCTCAGGATCCCATGGCCCATCTGGTTCTGGCCGGAGGGACGGGGTTTGGTTATAAAAGGGCGGATAAGAAAACGGAATTTTATGACCGGCTTCAGCAGGAAATCAAGCCCTTTCAGGATCGAATCTTACAGATTGGTTTTACTCCGCCCCAGGATATGCCCCGGATCTATCTGCTGGGGGATATCTTTGTCGCCCCTTCGCAACTGGAAGAGGCCCTGGGCATGGTCTTCTTAGAGGCCTCCTCCTGCGGTCTTCCTTTAATCGGGACTTCCCAGGGGGGTATCCCGGAGATTCTGATGGATCAAAAGACCGGGTTTCTAATGAAAGAAAAGGAAAACAGCAGGGAATTAGCCGACAAAATCCTTCACCTTTTGACAAATCCGGCCCAAGCCCGAAAACTGGGAGAAAATGGAAGACGGGTTATGCTGGAGCACTTTTCGTGGCCTAAGATCGCCGGAAAGCTGGAAGA
>CAZVHO010000153.1:0-11569 GCA_964627515.1 uncultured Thermodesulfobacteriota bacterium
GAAAATCAGTGAAATAAGGGGCCAACTTCACATAATCCGGAACTTCACATAACATGTTCATTAAAATTTTTCTACCCATTTTGAAAAGATTTTGATTCTTTAGTTACTAAACAGTCAGGCTTTATGAATCCCCCGGCAAAGCCGGGGGATTACCAGCTTGCACAACTCATAATCAGGATTAATGATACCCCTTTATCATTTTATGTACATACCAATCGCCTTATACTTTTCTTCCACCAGCTTCTTACCAGGCAAACCTTTAGCCTCCATTGCCGTTGCCCATGCTCCATTCACGGAAACGGCTTTATCTCTCCACTTTTTTTTCTCTTCCGGCGAAAGGATAATATATTCATGGCCTTTCGTCTTTTTTACGAGTTCCCTGCCATTAGCCTCCCATCTATCCCAAATCATACCACCCTGTTTATTCCAGTAACTAGAGAGCTCTTTATCAATGGCCTGCTTCATATCCGCTGGAAGAGAATCCCACTTTTTTTTATTCATTATTATCAGGAATGGTGAAGCAATAGTATCTACTACCGTGTGATAGTTGCACACATCAATGAGTCGATAACCTATCATCTCACTAAAAGGAACCATTATTCCTCCAACAACTCCCTGCCTTATTGCTTCATATGCTTCACTCATAGGCATAGAGACCGGGACGCCTCCGAATGCCTTCATCACATCCTTCCCTATCCCATACACCCTCATCTTCAGTCCCTTGATATCCTCAAATGTCTTTATGGGCTTATTTTTGGTGTGTAGCCCTTGGGGAACTTGCATATGCAACGAAATCACCTTGACCTCTGTCCATTCATCGGCCAAGAATTTGTTGAAAAAATCCCAATACACATTTGTTGCATCGAGGGCAGAAGGGATAGCCGGTGGAAGGTCCATAACCTCGCTCTTAGGAAAACGTCCAGGGGTCCACTGTGGGACTACAAGAGCCATATCTGCAATTCCTTTATATACCCCCTCATAGAGTGCCGTTGGTCCAAGCAAAGTCGATGAAGGATAAATGTTAACCTTGACTCTCCCAGGGAAGCGCTTCTCAAGCCAGTCAGCACCGGCTTTCACAATTTCTTGTTCTTTACTTTCCGGGGAAGACCAGTGTGCTATTTTAAACTCAATAACAGGTTCTTTACCAATGCCTTCCAATGGAAGAATCATCATACAGACTACCATAACAACAAAAACAATCATCTTCTTCATTGTGAACCCTCCTTTTTTAGTTATTTATGAGTACACATATTTAAGTATCCTTCAGGGTTGGGGAGTTGGAAATATTGTTCCACTCCTCAACCCGCTTCAAACCGCTGACGCACTGTTTCCATGGCTATCCAGCTAAAGTCAAAGGCATTATCCTCCGAACGTCTTCAACCTCCTCAAGTCGATCAATTAATGAGACAATTTGCGCCGCATTCTCCTCAGACAATGGTTTTCGTGCATACTTCATGCAATCCCGGAAATGTTCAAGATGTTCTTCCTTAGTCAATGGATTTTCAGGCATGCCGGGGGCAGCCTTGACAAACCTCTCATAGATACCGCTTTTATCGACAATTTTTACGCGAGCACTCAAGGTGCATTCAGCCCCTCGTTCCATCATCGATGGATCTGGAATGACGCTAATCTTCTCAGTAAGTTTCATCACCTTCGGGTCTCTTATTGATGATTCCTCGAAATGCTCAAGCTTTGAACTGCCCCGTAAGATAGCATTAGCCACACAATACCGCACATTAAACTGGGCATCAACTCTGGGGTTGTCTCTAACCTTGAAGGCATGACCCACGAGCTTATGAGAATAGGGCGTGACCTTTATCTCTATACTCCTTACATCCTCCGGAGAAAAGCCATTTTTCTTCCTCGCAAGCTCAAGCGCTGCGTGCGTGGCACTTAACGTGGCACCACAACTTGGATACTTTTTACACAATGCGTTATGCACCAGGAAAGTTTTTCCGAGATCTCTGGTCACGTCTTCAGATGTAAACCTGTCCTTCCCATAAAGGTGAAGGTACCCGTAAATACCCTCCATGAAATTTTGAGGGCCTGTAATACCCCTCTGCGCCAACTGTGCACAGATAATCGCATTCTGTGAAGCAAAACCTTGGATTGACGCTACTGCAAGTGAACCGTCAATGTTGGACTGGAAGCTCCCACCAGACCGATTAAAAGCAAGGGCTAAAGTATCGCATATCTGCATCTGGCTTAACCCCATAATCCGACCCGCGGCCGCAGCAGCCCCAATTACACTAACAATCCCAGTGGGATCGAAGCCATCAAAAAACGAGCACGAGGATAGCTTAGCGGCTATCTCTGAACCAACAGTGACGGCGGTAATAAGTTCTTTACCACTGCAACCGCCTGCGAGTTCGGCGGCTGCGAGAGCTGTGGGGAATACTGATGCACCGATATGTACTCCCGGGGGCATGCCGTCTTCGTAGTCCAGTGCGCGTGCCATAATGCTGTTGACAAACGCTGCATTATAAGCTGGTACCTTACCGCCATACACAAAGAGCGTGGCTTCCTCCTTCCCGCCCCACTCCTGAACCAAATTCACCGTGATACTTGTATCCGGCTGGGTTGCCCCTGCGACCGCTGTCCCCACAACACCCAGAATAAGATTTTTTATGAAATCAACCGTCACACGGGGCAGATCTTCGTATCCTGTTTGTGTCACAAATTCAGCGAGTCTTTTTTCGAGATCCATATGTCATCTCCTATTTTCCAAGAGTATATCCCTCTTGGTCGAAGTATCCCCCGGGCTCACCAGGCTTCACCCCCAGATACTTGTCAAGATTCTTTTTAGAGGTCGTACTGTCACCGTGGTAAAACTCGAAATCCTGTAAGCAATTAAGGCTGTAACAATTCCTGTACATTGTCGATGGGTAAGGTGGTTCAAAATTGTGCTTCCAGCGCAGTTCAGAATATGCCTTCTGTATTTCTATAAAATATTCAATGGGAGGAGTTTCCTGACCTTCGAAAGCAGAACCTGATTCCTGAGTCCACAGATTGTACCTGGGAAGTACGCCATGGCTCATCAGAAAATCCCAACCACCGGCGGTCGATTTGACTGCAGAGGCAACGTCCTTAAACCCGTGAGGCTTTGCCATCTCTACGCCGATTACAAAATTCGGGGTCACCCTGCCGCGTCCCCAAAAATCGACTGCCCTGATAGTCCGCTTTATCCACTCATCATAGCCGATATTTTTGTTTTTTCCAGGGCAAATCCACTTAAAAAGATCCTTATCCCACACCTCAATATTTGGCTGGACACTGCCAATACCCATTGCATGAAGTCTTTTCCAACCTTCATCGTCATAAGGAGCAATCTGAACAGTAGTTGGGATCAACACCTGTAGTTTTTCTCGTAAGGCATGTAAACGCGTCTCGTAAAATTCGAGTTCAGTCTGGCTTTTATATTTACCGAGGATTGTCCCGCTCGAAATGTAAAGTACGCTGTAGTGAGGATCGACCTCAAGGGCTATTTTGACTGCCTCTGCCATCTCTTCTGGGGGTATCTTGGCCACAACGTCTTCGCCACCCAGCTTTTGATCTTTCATTGTGGCGTTTATGTTGCAGAAAAGGCACTCCTCTCCCTTTCTCCATAATTCGCAGAACTTATTCATAGTCACAAACAACATGCGACCCTGACCCTGGACAATTGAGCCCATTTGGTGTCCGGCTGAGGTCTTCATGTCGTAAAATCTGGGCTTGCGTTCAAACCACACATTTTTTGCAAGCACTTCGTTGCTTTTCCTCTCCCGAATGACAAACATATTGCCCTCCATATCGAGAAGGTAAGGCGAAGCACTATTAGTCCGCACCATGAAAAAGCAGCCATCTTCCAGGTGAGCAAACCACGGGATCTTGTCTCCGTAAACCTTTGTCTTATCCCAGTCGTATGAAAAGAGATGAAAACCCTTCCACAGGAGGTCGTCCCTTTGGCTGAAATTATCGATAGCCGCCTTGCTGACCTCTAGGCCCCGACGAAGTAATTCACTCTTCAACAATATGTTCGGATGCACATCAGAAAACATCTTATATAGCTCTTCCATAGACATGACAAAAACCTCCTTTTAGTTATTTAGATTTCATATACTCGCTTCTTACTACACTGCCAATCTTTCTACACCTCCTCCCGTTTTTGTGTCTTGACTCAGATCATCGATCTCACGTTACCACACCATTCCGTGCCTTTTTGCTGTCGATCCCTCACTTCCCCCATTTTCCCGCCTGCTTTAGCGCCCGAACAATCTTCTCCGGGGTCACCGGCTGTTCCTTGAACCAGATCCCGGTGGCATCGTGCAAGGCGCTAAGCACAGCCGGAGGGGTGCTCACATGGCTGCCTTCGGAGGCCTCCTTGGCCCCGAAAGGCCCGTCGGGGTCGTCGGTGATGATATCGACGACCCGTATGTCGGGCGCATCGGTTGCTCGGGGCATCTTGTAATCGAGAAAGGTATCGTTCAGAGTCCGCCCTTTATCCATAATAAACTCCTCATAGATGGCCTGGCCCAGCCCTTGAACAGCACCGCCTTCGTTTTGCGACTCCACGCTGATGGGGTGCAGAGGCCTCCCGCAGTCGTGGGCGATAAAGAAATCGGTCACATCTACCTTGCCTGTTTCCAGATCAACGCCCAGGCGGACCGTCTGGGCCGTGAAGCTGTAAGATGTCCCGCCGTTGCCGGTGCCGGTATTGAAGTCCAAGGGTTCTATGCCGTAGCCCGAGTATCCTCGGCCCAGGATGACTGCGCCGGAGCCCTCGTAGCAGGCGATCTTGACCAGTTTTTCAAAGGACATCCGCTTTTCCGAATCGGATTTAAGAAAAACCTCGGCGTTGCGAATTTCGATCTCTTCCGGTTTTACCTGCCAGACCTTGGCCCCGACCTCCAGTAATTGCTTTTTGGCATCCCCGGCGGCCTTCCGGGTGGCCTGTCCGGCCAGGACCGTAACCCGGCTCCCATAGCTTCCGGGATCGACCGGGGTATAGGCCGAATCCACCCGTTGGATAGCCACATCTTCATAGCGCACCCCCAGTTCCTCGGCCACAATCATGGTCAGGACCGTATCCGATCCCTGGCCGCAATCGGTGGCCCCGGTAAGCAGGTTAATCGATCCGTCTTCACAGATCCTGACCATGGCCCCGCAGGACTGGTGCCCGAGCTGCCTGGCCCCCCCCAGGTAAGAAGTTCCGGAAAGGCCCACACCATAGAAGAGCGGCCCCTGATGCTTTGGCGTCTTGTCCTTGTTTGCCCAGAGGGTATCCTTAACGGCGACTTCTAAGGCCTCTTTGATCCCGCAGGTCTTCAATACCACCCCGTTGATGGTCCGGTAAACCTCACCCCCTTTGGGGTTCTCGATGGCATTCCGTAAGCGGATCTCCGCGAATTCAATACCCAATTCCTCGGCCATCATCTCCATCTGCAGTTCACAGGCAAAACGGGTGTGGGTGATGCCGTGGCCGCGCATGGCCGCCGAGATGGGGTTGTTGGTAAAAACCCGCCAGGCGTCGTACTTGTAGGCCGGAAGTTTATAGGGTATGGTGGTAGCAAATCCGGTCAGGTACATGGTCAGGGGGCTGATGGCCGTGTAGGCCCCACCGTTGGCGATGACCCGGCTGTGAATGGCAGTCAGCTGCCCGTCCCGGGTCATCCCCATTTTATTGTGGATGATCATGTTGTGCCTTCGCCGGCAGGTATTGAGTACTTCCTCCTGGCTGTAAACGAACTTGACCGGCTTCCCGGTCAGCTTGGATCCCAGGACGGCGCAGAAATCTCCGGCCAGGGAATCGTTTTTCGTGCCGCCGAACCCTCCCCCGATGAAGGGCTGAATGATGCGAACCTTGCTGAGAGGCAGCTTAAAACAGGCCGCCAGATGGCGGTAATGAAAATAGGGGCTTTGTTTGGCCGGCCAGACGGTGATCGAACCGGCAGGATCAAAATAAGCCACCGAGGCCGGCGGCTCCAAAAAGCCCACGATCACCTTGCCCGTCTCAAAGCGGTCTTCCCGGACCAGGAAGGAATCCTGAAAGGCCTTTTCCACGTCTCCGAAATTCCAGTGCGATTCCACGCTGACGTTGTTCGGACGGTAATCATGAATTACCGGTGCGCCTTCCTTCATGGCCTCTTCAGGATCAAAAACCCCCGGCAGCTCCTCATAATCGACCCGGATCAGATCACAGGCCTCCTCGGCCGTCTCCTCGTCGATGGCGATTACCCCGGCTACAGCCTCATAACGATAGCGCACCTTGTCCGTGGCCAGGGGGGATTCGTCCCGGGTGTTGGCCATGAACCCCCAGGTCCAGCCTCCAAAATCCTTTCCGGTAATGACCGCCTTCACCCCCGGAAGCCGCTCGGCCCGGCTGGTGTCAATATGGATAATTTTGGCGTGAGCGAAAGGTGCCCGAAGTATCTTGCACCAGAGCATTCCCGGCAGGCTGTAGTCGGCCGCATACTTGGCCTCACCCATAACCTTTTCCCGGCCGTCTTTCCGTGGCACCCTTTTCCCGATAACCGTGTATTCTTCCATAGTGCTCACCTCCCCATCTGCCCGGCAGCGGCCCTGACCGATTCGATAATCTTGGTATAGCCGGTGCAACGGCAAAAGTTTCCTTCCAATCCTTTGCGGATTTCTTCATCCGTGGGCGAGGGATTCCGGTCGAGCAAAACCTTGGTGGAAAGGACCATGCCCGGGGTGCAAAAGCCGCACTGCATGCCGCCCACTTCAACAAAGGCCTGCTGAATGGGATGGAGCTTCCCGCCGTCGGCCAAGCCCTCGATAGTCAGGACCGATTTCCCGTTGATCTCAGCAGTCAAAACCAGACAGGCATTGACCGCCTCTCCCTCCAGGATGACCGTGCAGGCCCCGCATTCACCCACCCCGCACCCTTCCTTGGTCCCGGTCAACCCCAGGTCCTCCCGGAGGGTCTCGAGCAGGGTGGCCGAAGGCTTGACCTCCAGTTCGTAATCCTTATCGTTTACTTTTAACTGTATCCGTTTCATCTGAACCTCCTTCAAACCGAGGGAAAAATTTGATTGATGGCTCGCCTAGTCAGCATATAAACCATGTCACGGCGATAATCGGCCGAGGCCCGGTGATCATCGATAGGGCGGCATTCTTCCATGGCCATCCGGGCCGCTGCCTCGATAACCTCCGGATTGAGCCTTTGCCCTGTAAGGATGACTTCAGCCTGCCTGGCCCGAATGGGCGTGGGAGCCACGGCCCCCAGGGCAAGGCATATTTTTTTACAGGATCCGTCCTCCGCCACCCCGGCGGCGGCCACCCCGACGATGGCCAGATCCATGGAATGGCGTGGAGAAAACTTCAAATAGGTCCCACTGCAACCCTTCTCCGGGACAGGGACCAGGATGCTTTGAAGGATCTCGTCCGGTTCGGCCACGGTCCGACGGGGCCCGGTAAAAAAGGCCTCCAGGGGGACAATCCGCTCACCTTTGGGTCCTTTCAGTCTGACCCGAGCCTCCAGGGATAAGAGAGCCGGGGCGCTATCCGCCGAGGGGACAGCCATGCAGATATTACCGGCGAAGGTCCCACGGTTCCGGACCTGGGGTGAGGCCATGGAAGAGGCCGCCTGGGCCAGGATCGAAAAACGCTTTTGAATAACCGGGGTCCGGGAAACGACATTGATGGTGGTCAAGGCCCCGATGGTCAGTCCGGCCTCTTCATCAAAGGAAACCGCCTCCAGACCGTCGATCCCTTTCAGATCGATCAGGATTTCCGGAGCGGACGTCCCCCGCCGTTTGAGCTGGGGGATCAGATCGGTGCCGCCGGCCAGCAGCCGGGCCCGGCCTTTCTGTTCCCCGAGCAAGCCGAGGGCCTCGTCGAATGTTCTGGGAGCGGCATACCGGAATTTGGGTAATCTTCGATAAAATACAGCCATGATGGTTTTCCTTCCCCGGGTCGGAGGATGGCGACGAACCCGTTAAATTTAATTATATAGACAAGTCTGTATAGTTTTTGATATGGTTATATATTAGGAAATATTTACTTGTCAAGTTTTTTTTCACGAGTTTATTATTTTTTTGGGAAGGGTGGGAGATGGTATTCGAAAGCTGGGAAAGAAGTTGACAGGAACAGCGGATGTTGTTATTAAAACCTCATGTCCCTGTGGGACGCCACGGAATATGAAAATGGAATAAAAGGGGCTATAGGCAATGGGCCAGGAGCTATAAGTTGGGATTTTTCTACTCCTTGTTTCCCTCTCGCCTCTTCCCTCGTGCCTATCGCCTGAATTTTTTTATTTTCGTGTTAAAGACAAAACCTTTTTAACCGATTAGGAATGAAAGTGAACAAACCAGCGACCAAAAGACAACAGGCTTCGCAGAAGAAAAAAGCCAAAATTATCCAGACCACCTTGGACCTTCTCTTGAAAAAGGGGAATGTGGCCTCCACTTCAACGACGGCGGTCTGCACGGCGGCCCGGGTGACTCGCCCCACGCTTTACCATTTTTTTGGAAGCAAACGGAATCTCCTTTTGTCCGTTCATCTGGAATCGATCGAGAGTACTCTGAAACCTTACATAGAGAAGGCCGCCGCCATAGAGGACCCCTTGACGAGACTGACCTTTATGATCAGGACCTTTACCAAAGATGTTATCTGTCTCCACCCGGAATTACGGATCCTCATCCATGACTCACTTACTATGAAAGATAAATATTTTCGAGAGATACGGGAGGCTTGGAAAAAACACTACCTTCTTCTGCGGGATACCATCGTCGAACTGCAGAAGGCCGGAAAAATAAATGACGAGATTAAACCTTCCTGGGCGACCCTCTTTGTGCTCGGCATGCTCACCTGGACCACCTACTGGTTCGATTTTGAGAGGAAGACGGATATCGAGCGCATCGCCGATCAGGCCGTACAACTCGTTTTCCATGGACTCGGGCTGAGAGAGAGCCGGCTTCCGAAAAAGCCCCTTTAGAAAAAAAAGACCCCCATAGCCCGAAATTTCCAATATCTTTGAATATCTTTGGATAGTTTTGTTTCCAGAAAGCGATCTCAGGAGAGGGCCACAGGGCTATTTGATCTGGCTAATCAAGGATGGACTATTTCAAATTCAATAGAATATCCCCGGACCCGGGATCGAACTCTCCCCTAATTTTTTTGTTGACTTTCAGGTAATAAATTTGACAACCTTGAAATTAAATATCATTGTCGTCTCAATAAATTCCATTTTACAAGGAGGGGGTATGCGACGGTTTATCGATCTATCCATTGCCATTGAACAGGGATTACCCAGTGATCCGCCCGTTATGATCCCGAAGATCACCTATATGGACCACAAGATGGGGGCCTCGACTATGCAGGCCTTTTATCCCGGACTTACCGATAACGACCTCCCCGGAGGGCTTGGGTGGGCCGTCGAACTCCTGGAGGTTTCCACCCATGCCGGAACCCATATGGACGCCCCGTGGCACTTTCATCCCACCCAGGATGAAGGCCAGCCGGCCCAGACCATAGACCAGTTCCCCCTGGAATGGGCCGTTGGCGACGGGGTCAAACTGGATTTCTCCGATAAGCCGGCCGGCTATAACATTACGCCCCAGGACATCCAGAATAAGCTGGCGGCTATCGGCTACACCCTCAAGGAGGGAGATATCTTCCTGGCCCAGACCGGTGCGGCTCCTTTTTGGGGGCAGCCGGAATACCTCGTCAAAGGATGCGGTTTTGGAAAGGCTGCCACCTTATGGATCCTGGAACAAGGCGTCCATGTAGTCGGGACCGATGCCTGGAGCTGGGACCGGCCCCTGCCCTTCCAGGCCGCGGATTATAGTCGAACCAAAGATGCTTCTTTGATTTGGGAAGGACACTTCGCCGGAATCACCAAAGGCTATTTTCAGATTGAGAAGCTTACCAACCTTGAACAGCTTCCTGCAACAGGCTTTACCTTTTACTGCTTCCCGGTCAAGATCAAGGGGGCAAGCGCCGGCTGGATCCGGGCCGTGGCCGAACTCAAGGGATAACCTAAGGATTCGCGGCGGCTTTTTCACAATTGACATATCCTGGAGGAAGGTGTAATTAATATTGATAATCTGGTGATTTATCTCTAAGTTTTTAGTATCTCGGGATCAATCGCTTCAAAAAATTGATTACTCCATTAATCTTGGAGAACCGACTTTTAGATAACTATCAATACATAAAATAAATATCAGGGAGGGAAACCCATGAAGAATGTTGAAATGACTGTGGAACAAAATATCCTGACTATCAAAGTCGACCTGACCAAAGAGTTCGGGCCGTCGTCTTCCGGAAAGACCATCATCATTGCCAGCACCGAGGGAAATGTATCCATTCCCGAACGGGAAGAGAAGGTCGGGCTGAACGTCTACCGCAAGAAGTGAAGCGCGAATAAGACCAGCCGGGGCAGTTATATTTGTTAATAATCGGTCCCCTTGTACTCGGTAAAACTATTCACCAACTCCCGGAAGCCTTTCGGTTTATATTTGTCAAAGCCTTCCTGATCCACATAGACGAAATCATACCGGACTTTCGTCCGGCCTGCTTGAGGTCTTTGCACTATTACCGGAGGCGTTGGTGCTTGGGGCAATTTTTGCCGAAACCCCTGATCCCTGGTCGGATCAGGGGTTTTTTATCAAAATCAGGTTAATAAAATATGTAGTATTTGTTCAAAACTTAATTATACTTCATATGGAAATTGGCTCTAACGTTGCGTGACTGTTGGGCGATAATTAAACTTTTTATACCCGCAGATATCCAGAAACCCAAAGAGTGAAATAATGGAACTGAACATAAAGCCAGCCACGATAGATTCCTGGGAAGATCTCGAACTATTAAAACAAAGAGTTGCCCGGCTGGAACAAAGAGTTGCCGAACTTGAATCAGAAAAACCACCGGCTGTTCATATAGAGTTAAGAGATATTTCATATCCCCAAGTGAAAGAGGAAATAGCACAATATTTTCTTAAAAATGATGGAAAAGAAATCGGCTATGAAGAGCTGATAGAAGAGTTAAAAATTGATCCCAAGATGATCGTTCAGGCTTGTAATGAGCTTCTTGAAGAGGGCAAAATTGGTTGAAGATCTTTCTAAATATGCAAACGAAATTTACAGGCAACCGGGGGATGCCATTCAAGGTGAGGACATCTTGGTTTATTGTCTTAAACCGGCCAAGTGGGAATCAAATATTAGAGGTTCCGAAGGCCATCATTATTTCAAAACTACCGCCAGGATGAACGCCTTAGCTATTTTTAGACGAACCTTCAAGAATCTTCAGAAATAGATACCAGCGCATATCTTCCCAAAAATAAAATTGGGCAGAAATTGATTCGACTCGCTGCCCAAATCGATCAATCACAGTTCGGCCCGCTCCTTAAACTGCCGCAAGCCATCCAATAGCGGCACGATGTGGTCATTACGAGATTTTGGGTCAAGATCTATCTCCGATAAGGCAATCCTGCTATCGGGTCCTCTGCCCGTTGGGCTTTAATATAGTTTCCTTTGTTTAAACTTTAAAGAATAAAGTCCTTTAAACAATAAAATATTTTTATTAATTTTAGTTAGTTATAAATTTAGTTATTAACTTTTTTGTTTAAACA
>CAZVHO010000154.1:0-2876 GCA_964627515.1 uncultured Thermodesulfobacteriota bacterium
GGTCGGACCGTCCGAAGTGGTTGAATTAAAATTTTATTCTCGGAAAGATGGGGTCTAAAAGGGGCTTAAACCGGTCTTTTTGGCCCCCCAAACAAGCTTTTAAGCAATTCCCTCTGGAAGAACGTTCGGAGTTCGGATAAAATCAAAAAAGCTGAAGGCTTCAAGCTTAAAACGTAAGTGCGTATTCCGAGTTAATCCGGCCACCCATCCTGATCTATTCCTGCCACACCTAAAAGAGGTTATGACGCTGGATATCTGAACCGAAAGCCGTTGCCCCAGTAAAAAACCGGGAGTTGTCCAAGGCTGGTTCAGGATAATCCCAAAGTGGGTGTGACCAAACTCTACCGTTATGACCTTGAGCTTAATCCTGCTTATCAGAAAATGGCCCATCATTACAGGTTGGCCGTTACCCCGGATAGGGTCAGAAAACCGAAGGATAAAGCCAAGGTCGAAGCCGGTTACGGCGAATCGAACTGCTCGTAACCTCCAACACATGGTCACAAAAGCAGTCGTTTAGATTCTGTGGTGATGGCTTAAATTTGAATTTCTGCAATTTCCTGGAGGCAATTTATGATTTTCGGCAAACGTGCCTGACTGGCACGATCAGGCAGCAAATGCCCTGGAATTGCCTCAAGAAATCCCTCAGTGGTTAAAAGGTATTGAAATGTACCGGACAAAAACTTGATTAGGTCATCTGATGAATTTCTGATTTCCGCAACGATTTCGGGGCGGCCGTCCAAAAGAATGATAATATCTTCCAGGTCATGACTGGCCAGATAATCTCCTCGACCACGTCCTTTGAAAGCTTCAATCTTGGTTGCCAGAAAATATGGAGGAGTAACAAGGCGAATCGTCAATCCTTTTTCCAACTCCATTTTGGTAGCATTTTTAATAGCCGACAGATACCAGCGGTTGGAGAATCCCAGGACATCTTCCTGGGTTGGCATTACATCGACTTTAAAACCATCAATCAGCCAACGACAGACTGGAGCATTGTCATTCATGTCTCCTTGGAATCCTCTTTTCCGGAGTTCTTCCTCCAGGTTGTAGTATTCCAGCCTTGAGGTAATTTCAACAATTACATCCACATCATCGGTAACCCTGACTTCCGGCAGTGCCGGATCAGTAATAAAAAATCCCGTTACGCAGCCGCCAAGAAAAACAACCTTTTCTCTCAAATCACCGAGCCGCCTGGCCACATGAATGACCATCTGAATGTTCCTGTCTCCAGGCCTGATCATAGTGTTCCTATTCGTGCCTTAAGCTCCCTGGCTGCGATTTCTCTTTCCCGGGCCCTGCCGTCGCGGATTGCGTCAACCAATGCCAGCATTTCATAAAGTTTCTTGTCTTTTGAGGCCGCCTTGGGAACTGATTTATAAAGGGGTGAAAATTCGTATCCGCGGGTAACTCCTTCCGGGTCAGGCCATACGGGAGGAGGTTCCTTCGGTTGGGAAATCATATCCTTGAGGGGGGCTGCGGCATAGGCCGTAGGAAGACCAGGGGTGAGACCACCACGGTCAGGGGGAAAGGCATATTTGACACCATGTATAAGGAATTCTTCCAAAGCTTTTTTCACGGGTCGTCCTCTTTGAGAATCCATCAGCCTGGCCGCAACCGCGCGTCTCAAGCCGGCATGGACCTCGGAGGTGCTCATGAACAGATCAGCGGCCAGGGCGGAATAAGACCAATGGGCTTCACCCAGGACGATTAGTTTTAAGAGAATAAAAACATCTTGAGGTTTAAGAATCATGGAGCCAGTATATTCGCTATTCGCGAATAGCGCAAGAACTTTCTTGCCCCCGACTCAGAAAGACGGCTCGATTATCCTATAAAGGGGGACTTTCTTCATTTACTTCAGTAATTTTGAGCATTAGGTCCGACCCAATGCTACTGCAACAAGACGAATTTCTGGGTCAGATCTTTTATCAGGGCACACCTCAATCAAGGGCCGGGGCGTTGGGCGTTGTGAACTCCTCAAGGTATTCAGGACGCCGGTCGAGAACTGCTTGGCAGACTGCGGCATGGATCATGGATGACGCAGATTTCCCCCTAACGGCGAGATGATCTTCAAGTGCTGTTCTGACGATCGAGTCTACTGCATTTATTCGATGTTTTCGGCTGATTTCCCCGACCAATCGATCATAATAGGCGGTAGCCACCTTTGTCCAACGCTTCGACAGGGATCGGATGAGATCCGTATGGTTGTCGAGGCGTGTTTGCTCTGCAGTATCAGGGGAATGGAGTTGCGGAATTGAATTCTTTGGGTTTCCGCTTAGTTTGATTTGTACTTGGTCAGAAGCTGGTCGAAAAAACGGATGGAGCCAATCGTCGGTGGATCGCGGAGGGCCGAGGGTAATGGCTGGGCGATCTCCTTTCGCTGTTGGCCAGGATGTAGTCGTAGGTGCCGCTTTCGTCATCCTTGAGCCGTTTGCTGAGGGAATCAAGCTGGTGGATCTCGGGAGTTTCCATGTCGTGCAGAATGAGGTTCATCCAGGCGATGCGGACCATGGTGCGGTCGTTATCGTAGCCGCGAAAAAGGCTGCTGAAATTGTACTGTTCGCCTTTGGGCCAGACTGGAAGGATATCGTGGGGTGTGCCATCCCATTCGAGACGGAGCACGTCCTCGCCGGTATGTTCGGCCTTCCACTGCAGAAGGGAATTGAGCAGGAAGCCTCCGGAGCCGCAGGCGGGATCCCCTATCCGCCAGGGTCACGCCCCAGGTTTATTTCTTCCAGACGCGTTTGTTCCCCCCTTTGGACTATTTTCACCAATTCATCAGATAGACGATTGATTTCATTAGGCTTCTCCACCTGGGATTTCCATTTTTCGGGGTATGGCTCAGCCCCCAATAGGCCCCAAGGATGACACCGGCCACC
>CAZVHO010000154.1:2976-5039 GCA_964627515.1 uncultured Thermodesulfobacteriota bacterium
CCCCCCAAGGGGCATGAAGATTTGATATGAAACATTTCCAAAGAATGCGGAGAATTCTATGAAGGGTTGCTGTTAATGTTGATTTTTTAAGGGATAAGAAATGGCCAAAAAAAACATTAAGGATTATTATTGTAATGTGATCAGTGAACCCGTTAAGATTTTTTTAAAAAATAAGGTTAATATCGGCCTCAAATATAAAAGAGACTATTTTGTTAAATGCAATCAGGAAGAGTGTCAATACGTAGATAAAAATACATCACCCTGTCCTTTAGCGATAGAAATGTTTAGTATACCTAACGAAGTCTGAGCCCGTCCGATCATCCGGGCCACGTTCTCTCAAGAACAACTAACCTATCTCCCGGAAAAATTCCGGATCCTCTACCGTTCCAAAGGTAATAAGTCAATTGATCCTCCGAAGAAATCCTGATAATAATATGCCATTTGTCTGTTTTTGTCTTGACTCTGAGGAGGGCTTTATAATATAGGATAAAAATCATTAACCCCTTGGAATTTTACATCCCCCCATCCGGATTAGGCCCGAATAGCCTAATGGATTCTGGATGGCAAAAGCAATTCTTCTAATAAAAACAATAAACGACTAAAGGCCTTCAAGGCGAAGGTTGAAGCCACTTCCCGGTTCTGAAAAAAAGCATTCATGGCGGAATACTCCGAAAGGATTAAATATTTAACCCAAGCGAAAGGAGAGTAAGGATGACGTTTAAAAGATTGTTTTTGATTTTAGCGGGTGTGGGGCTTTTAACAATGGTTTGCGGTTCGGTCATGGCGGCCGATACGATCAAGATCGGCTATATCGACCCTCTTTCCGGGCCTTTTGCCAATGTCGGTGATGCCGGGTTAAAGCATTTTAAGTATATGGCGGACCTGATCAACGCCAAAGGCGGGGTTTTGGGCGGGAAAAAACTGGAGATCGTCCCTTTTGACGGCAAATCCAGCCCCAACGACAGCCTGGTCCAACTTAAAAGCGCCATCGACCAGGGCATCCGGTTCGTTACCCAGGGCAATGGTTCCAATGTGGCCGGGGCCTTGATCGATGCCGTCAATAAGCACAACGAACGCAATCCCGATAAGCTGGTAGTTTACTTTAATTATGCGGCGGTCACCCCGGCTTTTACCAACGAAGATTGCAGCTTCTGGCACTTCCGCTTCGATGCCCATGTGGATATGAAGATAGCGGCTATTACCGATTACATCAAAGGCCAGAAGGACATTAAAAAGATCTATCTGATTAACCAGGACTATGTCTTCGGTCACTCGGTACGGGACGCCTCCATCGCCATGCTGAAGGCCAAGCGCCCGGACATCAAGATCGTCGGCAACACCCTCCATCCGATCGGAAAAGTGAAGGATTTTTCCCCTTATATTGCCATGATCAAGGCCTCCGGTGCCGATAGCGTCATTACCGGCAACTGGGGGGCGGATCAGTCCTTGCTGGTTAAGGCCGGAAAAGATGCCGGACTCAATGTCCAGTATTTCACCTTTTACGGCGGCGGATTAGGCAGCCCGGCCGCCATCGGGGCCGCTGGCGAGAACCACGTCAAACAGGTCACTGAGTGGCACAATAACCTCTGGCTTGAAGAGAAGAAACCGGAGGACGAGAAGTTTTTCCTGGCCTATAATGAAAAATATTCCGATGGCGGGAAGTCCCCCTATTATTACGGCCGTATCCGGACTATGATGGAAATGGTCGCCAAGGCCTTGGACAAGGCCGGCAGCGCCGATGCCAAGGCCGTGGCGTATGCCATGGAAGGGTTGACGCACCAAACGCCTTACGGCACCGTGACCATGCGGGCCGAGGACCATCAGTTGATCCAGCCCCTTTACATCTCCACCATGACCAAGGCCGGGACCAAGACCGTCAAGTACGATGTGGAGAATACCGGGTTAGGCTGGAAAACCAATATGCGTGTTGAGGCTGCAAATACTGCTATGCCGACCCCGTGCAAAATGAAACGCCCCTCCAAATAACCAGGAAACATTTGGCCCGCCGCCCGCCCGATTAATCTGGCGGGCGGTTCGGTTGGATAAAAACCTTCGGGGATCGG
>CAZVHO010000154.1:5139-11464 GCA_964627515.1 uncultured Thermodesulfobacteriota bacterium
CCCGCCCGATTAATCTGGCGGGCGGTTCGGTTGGATAAAAACCTTCGGGGATCGGCGATCGACGAATCGACGGTCGGGGGTCGGGGGTAAATTAGAGAATAAAGTTGCAAGTCTCAAGTTTCAAGTTGCAGCTTGAAAAACCTTGAACCTTGAATATTGCGTTTCGCCTATTGTCCCTCGCCTATAGCCTATAGCCCCGTTTATTACTGAGAGAACCCAAATGCTTGAGTATATCCTTTTTTCCTCCATAAACAGCCTTCTCTACGGTCTTCTTCTGTTCATGCTTTCCAGTGGACTTACCCTGATCTTCAGCATGATGGGGGTCCTTAATTTCGCCCATGCCAGCTTCTTCATGCTCGGGGCCTACTTTGCCTTTCAGATCGGTGAATTTATCGGTTTCTGGCCGGGACTGCTGGTCGCTCCGCTGATTGTAGGTTTTTTAGGGGCCATGGTTGAACGGTACGGCTTAAGGTCCGTCCACAAATACGGCCATGTGGCCGAGCTGTTGTTTACCGTGGGCCTGGCCTATCTCATCGAAGAAGGCGTCAATCTGATCTGGGGGCGGAATGCCGTATCGTATCAAATCCCGCCGATCCTGGATTTCCCCTTGATTACCCTTATCGGCACCGATTTTTCGGCCTACCGGGCCTTTATGCTGGTCATTTCGGTGTTTATGTTCTTAGTCCTGTTCCTGGTATTAACCCGCAGCCGCATTGGGCTGATTATCCAGGCGGCCCTTACCCACCCGGACGGGGTAAGCACCCTGGGCCACAATGTGCCCGGTGTTTTTATGCTGGTCTTCGGCGGCGGCTCGGCTCTGGCCGGTCTGGCAGGGGTGATCGGGGGCAATTATTTGATCACCGAACCCTCTATGGCCGCCCATCTGGGTCCCATCGTCTTCGTGGTCATCGTGGTAGGCGGTATGGGATCGTTGACCGGGGCCTTCATCGCCTCTCTGCTCTTGGGCGCCATTCAAACCTTCGCCGTCGGGATCCAGGTTTCGTTGACCGATTTGTTGGGCCTCTTCGGCATCACGCTGCAATCCAGCGGTCTGCTAAAGGATCTCCTGCGGATACAGGTGTCGCATACCGGCCCTATCCTGCCGTATCTGTTTATGGTGTTGATGCTCATATTCCGCCCGAAAGGACTGATGGGGAAACGGGAGTCATGAACCAAATTCAAAATAAATCGAAGTCCCTTTTGTTGTGGCGCCGTTACGGAATCTGGATCGGAACGGCCATCATTGTCTGTCTCCTGCCGCTGATCTTCCGATCCAGCTTCTCCCGGTCCATGTTGAGTCAGATGGGCATCGCCATTGTCTTCGCCCTTTCCTACAATATGCTGCTCGGTGAAGGGGGGTTGCTGTCTTTCGGGCATGCGGTTTTTTATGGATTGGGCGGCTTCATTTCAATCCATGCCCTCAGGTTGGTATCGGACGGGGTACTGCCGATTCCTCTCGAACTGATGCCCCTGGTCGGGGGATTCGGATCCGTGATCGTCGGTTTGGTTTTCGGCTGGCTGGCCACCAAACGGGCCGGTACGACCTTTGCCCTGATTTCCCTGGGTATCGGTGAATTGATCGCCTCCAGCGCCCTGATGCTGCCCAGCTTTTTCGGTGGTGAACAGGGGATTTCCGGAAATCGTATGACCGGCATTACTTTAACCGGAATACAATTCGGTAGGCAAATCACGGTCTATTATCTGATCGCTTTTTGGACCCTGGTCAGTACCGTGCTCATGTATCTATTGACCCAAACGCCCCTGGGGCGTTTGGCCAATGCCGTTCGGGACAACCCGGAACGTGCCCCCTTTGTCGGGTACGACACCCATCGGGTACGGACCTTTCAATATACCCTGGCCGCTTTTTTTGCCGGTATCGCCGGAGGGCTTTTTGCCGTCAACTATGAAATCGTGACGGCCGAGACGATTGGACACATACCATCCGGTAACGTCTTGATGATGACTTATATCGGCGGGGTCGGTCATTTTTTCGGCCCTATTTTGGGGGCCGTCCTGGTTACCTTTATGCAGCTTTCCCTGGCCAATATTACCCATGCCTGGTTGCTCTATTTCGGTCTGCTTTTTATGGGAATGGTGCTCTGGGCACCCAATGGCCTGGCAGGACTCATCATGCTCCATGAGCCGGTCTGGAAATCCGGGCTGATGAAGCGGCTCCTTCCCGCCTATGCCCTGGCGGCTTTACCGTTGCTGGTCCTATTCCTGGGCGTCATGGTCTTGATCGAAATCAATTACCATCTTTCTCTGAGTATCGATCCCTCGGCCCCTCTGAAATTATTTAAAATCACCTTCAGCGCCCAATCCTTCATCCCCTGGGCCATAGCCCTGGTCCTGACTCTTGTTGGGTTTTGGTTTTTACGCCGGGCCGTCCGAAGGATCAATCAGGCCTGGCAGGAGGTAACGTTAGAAATGAAGAAGGGAGCCTCGTGATGGCCGCCACCGCACTTCGATTGATCGATGTCCATAAAAGTTTCGGCAGCAGCAAAATCATCAACGGGGTCAATATGGAGGTTCGAAGCGGTGAACGTCATGCCATCATCGGACCGAACGGCGCCGGTAAATCCACCCTGTTTAACCTGATCAGCGGCTTTTATCCGGTCAATTCCGGTACAATCGAGTTGAACGGGCGAGATATCACCAATCTGCCTTCCCATCAAATCAACCGAAACGGCCTTTCCCGCAGCTTTCAGGTGACCAATATTTTTCCCAAAATGAGTGTTTTCGAAAACATCCGCTGCGCTTTGCTATGGCCCATGGGCTACCGATATTCCTTCTGGCATCTTTGCGGACGGCTGAAAACGGTCAATGAAAAAGCCGAAGGAATTCTGGAGAAAATCAACATGGCCGACCGACGGGGGGTGCCGGCCGGACTTCTGGCCTATGCGGAGCAACGGGCCCTGGAGATCGGCGTGACCATCGCCGGTAATGCCGATGTAATCATGCTGGATGAACCGACGGCCGGGATGAGTAAAAGCGAAACCGAACGGGCCGTGGAACTGATTCACAGCGTAACGGAAAAAAAGACTCTGGTCATGGTCGAGCACGATATGAGCGTCGTCTTTGATCTGGCCGATCGTATTTCCGTGCTGGTTTACGGGGAGGTTGTGGCCACCGATACCCCGAATGGCATTCGGAGTAATATCCAGGTTCAGGAAGCCTATCTGGGAAAGGAGGTCGACTAAATGCTGGAGTTGAAAGACCTGAATGCCTATTACGGCCGCAGTCACATTCTTCAAGGGGTGAATCTGCACATTGAAAAAGGGGAAATCGTCAGTTTGCTGGGCCGCAACGGCGTGGGTCGGTCCACCACCTGCAAATCGATCATGGGACTGGTGCCGGCCCAGGGGTCGATTCTTTACCAGGGGCAGGAGATCATCGGGCTTAAGCCGCACCTCATCGCCCGCAAAGGAATCGGATTTGTGCCCGAGGACCGCTGGATTTTCCCCGGCCTGACGGTCCTTCAGAATCTGCAATTAGGTTTGAAAAGCCGAAATACCGAAGGCCGCTGGACCATTCAAAATGTCTTCGAAATGTTTCCGAACCTCCGGGAACGGCAGAATGTGCAAGGCGGATTGATCTCCGGCGGTGAAAAACAGATGCTGACTATATGCCGCACCTTGATGGGAGATCCTGACTTCATCATGATCGACGAACCGACCGAGGGCCTGGCGCCCATGCTGGTCGATCAGATGGGTAAATTGATCGAGGAAATCGCTCGGCGGGAGGTCTCGGTATTGCTCGTAGAGCAGAAACTGAGCATCGCCTTGAAGATTTCCAAGCGGCTGTACATCATGGGACATGGGCGGATTGTTTTTGAGGGCTCGCCGGACGATCTGAAAAACGATCAGGCCATTCGAAAAGAATGGCTGGAAGTATAGGCATAAAACTCGAAGAAAAGGTCTGCCGACCCAGGGTGACTTTTCCAGACCGTCCCATTTTTCTGTGGGGCGGTTTTTTATTCTGAAAGGACAGGCGAATAGTGATGACTGAACCAGGCAGAAGCACTGATAATCCAAAACCCCCGCTTCAAGGCATCTTTGTTGTCGAATATGGGGTCTTTCATGCCGGCCCCGGAGCCGGGGCCATCTTGGGGGACCTTGGGGCGGAGGTGATTAAAATCGAAGGCCCGGAGGGAGACCCGGAACGATACTGGACCAAGGTGGGCAGCCTGGACCTGGCCATGCCGAACGGCGAGAATGCCATATTCCAGTTTTCAAACCGGAACAAGCGGTCCCTCTGTTTGGATATCACCTCAGCCAAAGGTCGCTCGATCCTGGAACGGCTGGTGGCGCGGGCTGATGTCTTCCTGACGAACGTCCGCCTGTCCACCAAGAAGAAGTTGGGCATTGACTATGAAACCCTTCGGGCGATTAATTCCCGGATGATTCATGCCAATGTGTCGGGTTACGGGCCGGAAGGGGCCTTGTCGGATCTGGGGGCTTTCGATCCTCTGGGCCTGGCCAGATCGGGAATGATGTTTGCCACCGGAGACCCGGAACCCAGACTCTTGCACATCGGCATCCTGGATCAGGCCACGGCCATCGCCGCCAGTCATGCCATCATAACCGCCCTTTATGCGCGAGAACGAAACGGTTCGGGCCAGGAGGTTCACGTTTCCCTTTACAGCGTGGGACAATGGATTAATGGTGTGAGCCTCATGGTAAACAGCCTTCTTGGGATCGATCCGATCGTCCCGGAAAACCGCGCCGTTCACTCTCCGCTGCGCAACCGATATCGGTGTAAAGACGGGGAATGGATCATCTGCACCCATCATCCCGAGGAAAAATATTGGTCCATATTCTGTGAGGCGATCGAGCAGGGGTCTTTGCTTTCCGACCCACGGTTCGCCGATGCGGAAAGCCGAATAATCAACCGCGCCGCCCTGATCGAGATCCTGGACAAGATATTTGAAACCAGGACCAGCGAGGAATGGATGGAGATTTTTGTGGTCCGAGGGCTCATGTTCTGTCCGGTGAAACGGGTCGGGGATATTCGAAACGACCCGCAGGCCCTGGACAATCGGTATATGGTGGATTTTCAGGATCCGGATCTCGGCCCGCTCAGGATTCCCGGCTACCCCATCCACTTCAGCGCCCAGACCGCAGGAACCCGTTCTCTGGCCCCCGTCCTGGGCCAGCACACTACGGAGGTCCTGCGCGAGATGGGCTATGGCGACGAAGAAATCGAGACCCTCAAAGGGGAGGGGGTCATCCGCTGAGATCTGTGAATTAATGAGGTCGGGATGCCTCTTCGTGAACTCGATCCATTTTTCTTCTTGACGCGTATAGCATCCTATTTTATACTTTATTCATCAAACAAGCCTGTGATATCAGATAAATTTTTTAAATAACCTTTGGAGTAATAACCTATGGAAAAAGAAAATCTTTTAGATAGGATCACCGTGAATCCGGCTGTCATGGTCGGGAAGCCTACGATCAGGGGCATGCGAATTACCGTTGAACAGATTTTGAAGGCCCTGGCCAATGGCCTGACAACCGATCAACTGCTTGAAGATTATCCTGATCTTGAAAAGGATGATATTAAAGCCTGTCTTTTTTATGCCACGGAACTGGTAGATCATGAACGGGTTTATGCTGTAGGATAATCCAAGTCAGAAGATGTATGGTGAAATTTCTGGTAGACGTAGGCGTTGGTAAAAAGGTAGAAATCTTTTTAAAGGAGGCCGGGTATGATGTCCTTCCTATAAGGGAAGTCAATACTCGTGCACAAGATATAGAGATTTTGCGCCTGGCTGTTGAGGAAAAACGATTAATCGTTACTATGGATAAGGATTTCGGTGAACTGGTATTCAATTCGGGCCAGCCCCATGCCGGCGTGCTTATTCTTCGCCTCGAAAATGCGACGGGAGAGCAAAAGCAGAAATCGTTAAAAAAATTATTGGTAAATTTTCAAATCAAGTTGCCGATAATTTCTGTGTCTACCAAGACGGAAGGCTCAGGATCAAAAAATAATTTGTCTTTTGCATAATTTTTCAAGGGGGACAAGACCTATTTGATTACCTTTCATCCGGCGGCGGCCATGCGTTTTCCCAGGATCAGGAAAGCATTTTACGAGGACTTCGAGAAATTGAAAGGATTAATAGAAGAAGATCATTGATGTCCCTCCTCGATTGACGCTTGAAAAAATTGAAGGCCGCCGGTGCGGTGCCGGCTCTGTTTGGCTCCGGCAGCCTTTATGAGGGGCTTCAGCCTGATTGTGGAAGGAGAAATGAGCGTTTTATAAGCTTTCGGTAAAATTAAATCATCCGCCCCCGACCTTCCCCACAAAGGGACCCTTTTCATCGATG
>CAZVHO010000155.1:0-3141 GCA_964627515.1 uncultured Thermodesulfobacteriota bacterium
ATCAAGGACCTGACAGTTTTATACGGAAAGGAACCGGCGCTTCAATCCATCTCCCTGGATATCCCGAAGAATCAAATAACCGGGATCATGGGGCCTTCCAACAGTGGAAAGAGCACCTTACTGCGTATCTTGAATCGTTTAACCGATCTGATCCCCGGCATCCTGATTCGGGGTCAGGTCCTGTTGGACGGAGACGATATTCTGATGCCCGGTTATGATGTCAATACCCTCCGGGCCAGGGTGGGCATGGTCTTTGCCAAACCGATCCCCCTGCCCCGTTCCATTTATGAGAACCTGACCTTCGGTCCCCGGATGCACGGCCTTAAAGAACGCCGCATCCTGAATGAACGAGTCGAGCACAGCCTTCGGGCCGCCATCCTTTGGGATGAAGTTAAAGACCGCCTCTTTGAATCGGCACTGAACCTTTCAGGGGGTCAGCAGCAACGCCTTTGCATTGCCCGGACCCTGGCCATGCAATCCGAGGTCATCCTTTTGGATGAACCGACCTCGGGCCTGGACCCGATCTCCACGGCCAAGATCGAGGAGGCCCTCCGGACCCTCAAAGAGGATTACACGATTATCCTGGTCAGCAACAATACCAAACAGGTGGCCCGTATTTCCGACAAGGTGGCCTTTTTCCTGATGGGAGAATTGATTGAATACGGCCCTCCGGATAAAATTTTTACCAACCCGTCGAATAAACGAACCGAAGACTACGTCTCCGGAAGATTCGGTTAAGGGGAAAGCGTTTTGCCTACCATCACCATCCAAAATCTGGATTTGTATTATGGTTCATTCCATGCCCTGAAAGGCGTATCTTCCTTTTTTAAGGAAAAGACCATTACCGCCCTGATCGGCCCCTCGGGGTGCGGTAAATCCACCTTGCTGCGCTGTTTGAACCGGATGAATGATCTGATTGAAGGCGTTCGCATCGAAGGACAGGTCCTCATCGGGGAACAGGATATTTATGCCCCGGGGACCAATTTGATTCAGCTCCGTAAAGAAGTGGGAATGGTCTTCCAGCGGCCCAACCCCTTCCCCCTTTCCATTTTGGAAAATGTCACCTTTGGGCTTAAGGTCCATGGCCAGCTTCCTTCGAAAAAATGGAAGTGGGAAGAGATCGCCTCTAAGGCATTATCTGCTGTCGGCCTCTGGGAAACCTTGAAAGATAAGCTTAAACAATCGGCCCTGAGCCTGACCCTGGAACAACAACAACGGCTCTGTTTTGCCCGCATTATAGCCCTCCAATCCCGCATAATCCTGATGGACGAACCCTGTTCGGCCCTGGATCCCATGGCCACGGAAAAGATCGAAAGCCTGATGCTGGCCCTCAAGGAGAATTTTACCATCGTCATCGTGACTCACAATATGCAGCAGGCCGCCCGGATCTCCGAAGAAACCGGTTTTATGCTCCTGGGGGACCTGATCGAATTCGGCCCCACCGGCCAGATATTCACCAAACCCCGGGACGAACGGACCAATGATTATATTACCGGAAGGTATGGGTAGCTCAAGGCTGAAGGCTGAAAGCTGATGGATTCTTAACAGTCCGGAAGAGCCCGTTCCGTCATTCCCGTGGAAACGGGAATCCAGTCCCGCTAAAGGCGGGATTAATAAACCAGGATTAGCCTGGATTCCCGCCTGCGCGGGAATGACGAGTTTTTGCGAGACCATCATTTAATGACCCGACGACTCAATGACTCAATTCGAACGAGGTGCTATCATGACCGAATTAATAAAATCCATTCCCCTTAACAAACGCATCATTTTTGCCCTGGACGTCAGCACCCCCGCCGAGGCCCAGGGTTGGGTGGAAAAGCTGGAAGACCAGATCAAATTCTTCAAGGTGGGATTGCAACTTTTTTTAGGCGGCGGATTTTCGATCGTAGATTGGATCGTCAAACGGGACCTGGAAGTGATGCTGGACTTAAAATTTTTTGATGTCCCCCAAACGGTCTCCTCTGCCGTGAAGCAATTGCAGGGACGGGGCATCACCTATACCACGGTCCACGGCAACGACGCCATGTTGCAAGCGGCCGCCGAGGCCAAGGGAGAGATAAAAATCCTGGCGGTCACAGTCCTGACCAGTCTCGATCAAGGGGACTTAACGGATTTGGGCTTCCAATGTTCTCCGGAAGAACTGGTCCTTTCCCGGGCACGTCGGGCCTTGCAGGTGGGCTGTGACGGCGTGGTGGCCTCCGGCCTGGAGGCCCCGAAAATCAGAGAAGCGTTGGGGGCGAAATTTTTTATCGTCGTCCCCGGAGTCAGACCGGTGGAGAATCGCCCGGACGATCAAAAAAGGATTGTCGATGTCAAATCGGCCTTCTTAAACGGCGCCGATCATATCGTTGTCGGCCGTCCTATCCGCCAGGCCCCGGATCCGGAGGCCTTGATTCAGGAGATGCAGCAACAGATTGAAGAAACCCTACATGGGCGGTAAGAGGCTTCCCCCAAACCGACGGACTTGCCATAACCGTTGTATGGAAAAGGGGCGACAACGGATACGAACCAGTTAGTTCAAGCCCTGAATTGCTCCAAGACATGGATGATACTCAATAGAACTTGGTTCGCCGGTGTGGGTATGCCGTAATGCTTGCCCAGATTTACCACCTTTCCGGCAAAAGACTCGACTTCCGTTTTACGTCCTGCCTCAATATCCTGGAGCATCGACGTTTTGCCCTGGGGGGATAGGGTGTTAAGAACGGCGGACCACTCATGGAGATCCTGCTCCCCCAGATTTACTTCGACCTGGCGGGCCAAAACCAGGACCTCGCGCATCAGCGTTTCCATCAATGTCTGAGCGTCCGGCGACGATTGAAAGACTCCGTAGGGTACCCGCATCACTGCCGATGCCTGATTGATCCCCACGTTGATCATGAACTTCCACCACAGCATACGGTTCATGTCGGCAGGTATTTCAGATACGATTCCTGCACGCTCGAAAGCTCTCCGGACGTCCAGGACCCGTTTACTCGGAATGGAATTATCACACTCACCAAAATAGATTTTGCCGGGATTGGTATAGGTGATCGAGTTCCCCTGGCGAACGGCGTCAATTCCCACAGCAATGGCATAGAGCACCTTATCCAGGCCATAGACGGAGCCGAGGGTTTCTTCGCTGTCAAGCCCATTCATTACCGA
>CAZVHO010000155.1:3241-8504 GCA_964627515.1 uncultured Thermodesulfobacteriota bacterium
AAAGATGGAAACCCTGACCGCTATCCTTATCCTTCTACCTTTTGGTTCCGCCATCCTTTGTTACCTGGTGCCGATTCGGACCCTGCGGAATATTTTTATCCTGGTTTCCGGCGGTCTGCTGATGGCCTCGGCCTTCCTGCTTATCCCTTACTGCCCTTTCACCTTTACACCGGACACCCTTCTCGGGTTTAACCTCCACGCCCTGCTTAAGGTGGGGGATTTTCTATTACCCTTGATCTTTCTTTATTTCGGTTTCCGGCACAACAGCCTGTTGGTGAAGCTATTTTCCCTGATCCAGCTCCTCCTGATTTTAATCATCGACCTTTTCCTGCTCCCGGAGGAACCGACCGCCCCGGTTTTTTACGCCGACAACTTATCTCTTCTAATGATCCTGATCATCTCCGTGATCGGCTCTCTGATCACCTTCCAGGCCATCCCCTACATGAAAAACCACGAAGAACATCTTCTTCAGGGACCATCAAAACAGCCTGGATTCTTTTTCGTCATGCTTTTGTTTTTAGGGGCCATGAACGGCCTGGTTCTGTCCAATGACCTGCTGGTTCTGTACTTCTTTTTTGAGGTCACCACCCTCTGTTCTTTTCTTTTGATCCGCCACGACCGGACCGAGGTGGCCGTTCACAACGCCGTCCGGGCCCTCTGGATGAACAGCCTTGGAGGGGTGGCCCTGGCCCTGGCCCTGGCTCTCATCCTGAATGAATTCCATTCCACGGATATGCAGCGCATCATACTGCTGCCCCCGGCCGTCGGCTACTATCTGGTAGCCCTGGCCCTCATAGCAGTGGCCGCTTTTGTCAAGTCGGCCCAATTCCCCTTTCAAAGCTGGCTCCTGGGGGCCATGGTGGCCCCGACACCGGTCTCGGCCCTGCTCCACTCCAGCACCATGGTCAAGATTGGAGTCTATCTGATCCTCCGATTTACCCCGGCCCTGCAAAATACCTTTTTGGGTCAGTGCATATCCCTTTTGGGTTGCTTCAGCTTTCTTTCGGCCGCAGCCCTGGCCGTGGGGCAAAGCAACGGCAAAAAGGTCCTGGCCTATTCCACGATCAGTAATCTCGGTCTCATCTTTGCCTGCGCCGGGATCAATACGCCGGAAGCCTTTACCGCCGGAGTATTGTTGATCCTCTTCCACGCCCTTATCAAGGCCCAGTTGTTTTTATGCGTCGGGACTATTGAACAGCATATCGCCAGCCGGGATATAGAGGACATGCGCGGTCTCTACGCCAAAATGCCCCTGACCGCCCTGATCACGGTTTTCGGCGTAATCATGATGCTGATGCCTCCCTTCGGCCTTCTGCTTTCCAAATGGATGGCTATTGAGGCCGCTGCTAAAAACATCTATCTGATCATCCTGCTGGCCACCGGCAGCGCCCTGACCGTTATGTACTGGGCCCGCTGGGCCGGCACATTGATGAGCGACCCCTTTGCCGGGAGATTCAAACCGGAGCGGCAGCCCCTGCTGACCTGGACGGCCCTTGGGTCTTTGGCAATCGGTGCCGGGGGTTTGAGCCTGACCGTTCCCTGGATCTATCAGAGGCTTTTCTTAGCGGATATGATCCGCGACTATTCCCCACCCTACCAAACCTATAATGGAATCCTGGAGAACGGTTATGGGATCTTTCCGGTCTTTCCCCTGTCCCTGATAGCCATTTTGGGGTTTCTGGTATCCATTTGGTTTCTTAAAGGAACAGCCAAAGCCCGGATCGCCCCTTCCTATCTGGGGGGGCTGGAGACCGGCGAGTCAGGGGTTTTTCGAGGTCCCATGAATCAACTCATACCGGCCGGGGCCCGGAATTATTACCTCTCCCGTATCTTCAGCGAAACCCGTTTGACCGGCTGGATTAACCTGGGGGCCGGTGTCTTACTCACCCTTCTCCTGGGAGGGGCACTATGATCTCCAAAGCCGTTCTCCTCATCGGAGGGTTACTGATCGCCCCTATCCTGGGTGGCTTGTTGATGGGGCTGGACCGGATACTGACGGCCCGATTGCAATCGCGCATCGGACCGCCTTTGCTCCAACCCTTCTATGATTTGATTAAGCTTCTCCGGAAGGAAAAGATGGTGGTCAATGTCTGGCAGGCCTTTTGTGTCAACTGCTATGTAGCTGCCGCCTCCATCTCGGTAGGCCTTTTTATCCTGGGGTCCGACCTGTTGTTGATTTTGTTTATTCAGGCCGTGGGGGCCATCTTTCTGGTGGTGGGGGCACTGACCTCGACTTCGCCTTACAGCCAGGTGGGGGCCCACCGGGAATTGCTCCAGATCCTTTCTTATGAACCCCTCCTGATCCTGGCCATCATCGGAATTTATCTGGAGACCGGAAGTTTTAAAATCGAAGCCGTCTTGGATTGGAAACAACCCCTGCTGATGCGGCTCCCTTTTTTATTCCTGGTTACAGGGTATGCCCTGCTGGTAAAGCTCCGAAAATCCCCGGTTGATCTTTCCACCTCCCATCACGCCCACCAGGAACTGGTTAAGGGATTGACGACCGATTATTCCGGCCCCTACCTGGCCTTGATCGAACTCGGCCATTGGTATGAGGTGATGCTTTTTCTGGGTTTTTGCAGCCTTTTTTGGGCCACCAGTTGGGTCGGCATGCTGATCGTGGGGCTGGGCCTGTTATTGGTTGAAATTCTGGTGGATAATACAACAGCCCGGTTGACCTGGCGCTGGATGCTCAGTTCCACCTGGGGCCTTGGTCTGACCCTGTCTTTAATCAATCTGATCTGGTTGCACCTGCGTCGGTAGGTTACTCATGGGTATTTTTAAAAATTTAACTAAAATTTCCCGGATGAAATCGCCCTGGCTGCTCCATTTTGACTGCGGGAGTTGCAATGGTTGTGATATCGAAGTCCTGGCCTGTCTGACCCCGGTTTATGATGTCGAACGATTCGGTATCATTCATGTGGGCAACCCCAAGCATGCCGATCTCCTGCTGGTCACCGGCACGGTTAACCACCGCAACAAAAAGGTCCTGGTCAATCTCCACCAACAGATGCCCGAACCCAAAATCGTAGTGGCCGTCGGCGCCTGCGGTTTATCGGGGGGTATATTCCGGGATGCCTATAACGTGGTGGGCGGCGTGGATCAGGTCATACCGGTCAATGTCTATGTGCCGGGATGCCCTCCCAAACCGGAGGCCATCATCGATGGAGTGGTGCTGGCTTTGAAGGAGTTTGAGACAATAAAAAAGTTTCAAGATGCAAGATGCAAGTTGCAAGAGTGAAAACCTTGAACCTTGAATCTGTTTTCATGATTCGTGGTGCTCCCTGGGTATAAGGATTTAACACAAAAGAAAAGTTCGGAGGCCAGAGTCTGAAAGCTTTTTCTCTCGCCCGCTGCGCTCGAGATCGCGGAGATCTCAGAGAGAAACCATACAGGTCTGAATCCCTGAGAGGGGGATTCAGACCTGCCAGCTCAGCCTCCGGCAGAGGGCGCGGCAGCGACTGACTGATTTTTCATTGCGGTCCTCTCAACCGCAATGGAAACTATTAGCTTTTCTCGGCGATCTCTGTGGGCTCAAGTCCGCCGTTGGCGGACCAAGGCAAGGAGCGGGCGAGAGATCAAGCCTTTACTTTAAAAATAGGGTGGGAATTCCAATGCAAGATCCAATTTTATCGATTACTCCCGAGCAGGTAGTAGGGGAAACGGCCAGGATCAAGGCCGAAGGATACCGCTTTGTGACTTTGTCCTGTGTGGAAAGTGATGAAACTATGGTGGATATCCTGTATCACTTTGATCGGAACTATCAGATGACCCACCTGCGCCTGACCGTACCGCGGGATAAGCCCATCCCCAGCATAACCCCGGTCTATCTGGCGGCCTTCCTGGTGGAAAACGAGATCCAGGACCTTTTTGGATTGCGTTTTGAAGGCCTGCCCATTGATTATCATCGAACCTTCTATCTTGAAGAGGAGGTCAGGGAAGCCCCATTATGCACGTATGCGGTTGCCCAAAAGCAAGAAAGGAGCAACTCCGCTCAAGGAGCGTCCGCACAGTCGGACTTAAAGGAGGGGTCTTGAGGAAGTGGCCTTATGCCTCAAGTGAAACGCTCCTCAAATCCCGTCTGGCGGGATGATCCTTTAACCTTGAGCGAGACAGCCTATGCCTAAAACCATTATTCCTTTCGGCCCCCAGCATCCGGTTTTGCCCGAACCGGTCCATCTGAAGCTTACCGTTGAAGACGAGGTGATCCGGGAGGTCGTTCCCGCCTTCGGATTTGTCCACCGGGGACTGGAAAAGCTGGTAGCCATCCGGGATATGCATCAAATGGTCCAGGTGGTGGAGCGGGTCTGCGGGATCTGCTCCATGATCCATGCCATGTGCTTTTGCCAGGGCATTGAAGAGATGCTCGGCCTGGAAGTGCCCCGCCGGGCCAGATTCCTCCGGGTCATCTGGTCGGAACTCCACCGGATACACAGCCATCTCCTCTGGCTGGGCCTCTTTGCCGATAGTTTTGGTTTTGAAAGCCTTTTCATGCAACTATGGAAGATCCGGGAAAAAATCCTGGATATCCATGAGGCTACGGCCGGGAACAGGATTATCATCTCGGTCAATGTTATCGGCGGAGTCAGAAGGGATCTGGAGCCCGGACAGATGCAATGGATCCACTCCAGCCTTGCTGAAGTGGAAAGGGAACTTAAGGCCCTGGAAAATACCCTGCTCAATGATTATACGGTTAAAAAACGCACCGTGGGAAAGGGAATCGTCAGCCAAAACCAGGCCTATGAATTGGGACTGGTCGGTCCCACGGCCCGAGCCAGCGGTATTGCCCAGGACATGAGGCTCCTCAAATACGCCGCCTTCGATGAACTTGATTTTCAGCCCGTTGTGGAAAGGGATGGGGACGGCTATGCCCGGCTGAAGGTCCGCCTTCGGGAAGTCCATCAATCCATTGATCTCATCCGCCAGGCCATTCCGAAAATCCCGGAAGGGGAATTGATGGTCAAGGTGAAAGAGAAACCGGAAGGGGAAATGGTTACTCGGGTCGAGCAGCCCCGGGGAGAATTGGTTTACTACATCAAAGGAAAAGGGGAAAAATTCCTGGACCGTCTCAGGATCAGGACCCCCACCTTTGCCAACCTCCCGGCCCTGGTCGTCATGCTCCCGGGAATGCACCTTTCGGATGTCCCGATGATTGTCTTGTCGATCGATCCTTGTATCAGTTGTACGGAGAGATGAAAAACCTTGGGAATCCAGAATACAGGAGTCAGAATTCAGAATGGAGAACCATGGAATTAAATGAGGA
>CAZVHO010000155.1:8604-11283 GCA_964627515.1 uncultured Thermodesulfobacteriota bacterium
TTTGGTAGAGGACAAAAACCATGTTTAGAATGACCCCGAATATCATCGAGAATCTTTTTACCACCAAGTCGACACGGCTCTATCCCATGATGGAACGGAAGCCTTTTGAAAGGGTCCGGGGAGAAATTTTCAATGTGGCGGAAGAATGTACCTTCTGTACCGTCTGCGCCGTGAAATGCCCTTCCCAATGCATCAAGGTCGACCGGAAAAAGGCCACCTGGGTTTACGACCCTTTTGCCTGTGTCTATTGCGGCGTCTGTGTGGAAAGCTGCCCTTCCAAATCCCTCCGTCAAAAAGAAAAATACGGGCCTGCAAAAAACGTTAGAGAAATAGTCTCCCTGCAGGGAGAGGTAAAAAAAAAGACCCCGGAACCCGCATAGCACTCTTATCCTATCACGCGGCGGGTTCGTCGCTAAAAAGCAGGCGGAACTTTTAAGACCGCTTTATAAATGGAGATTTTCCCTTGGCCGATGACTTCCGGAAAAACCGAAGCGGGTTTTTGCTGCTATCCCTCCGAGGGAGTTCTCAGGTAGCAGGAAACCATTCTGGCCAGTTCCCGTAAGACGCGTTTTTCGTCCAGGGGCACCTCGTAGAAAATCAGGTATTCGATGATCTGGTCGATCCCTTTATGAATCAGAAATTTGGTGATCTGCCGGTCCCGGATTGCTAATGGATTCCCCAAACGTTCCAAAAACAAATCGATAATCTCTCCGGCTGAGGCCATTTCTCCCTGAGCGAATAACCGGCGGATCTCATCATCCACCAGCGAGAGGACGATAAGGTCCTTCTGCAGAAACCGGTGCCGTTCCATTAGACGCTTTAGCAGAAGGATGAGGGCGTAGATCAATTTTTCAAGCTCCCCGCCTTTTAAAAGAATCTTCTCAATTTCATCAGAAAAGGCCTGCTTTAATTCTTTGGCGTACAAGACCAGGACTTCCTTGAAAACCGCTTTCTTGTCGGCAAAATAAGAATAAGGGGTCCCGAGGGAAACGCCGGCCGCCTGGGCTATCATTCTCATGGAAACCGCATCGTACCCCTGGGTATCAAACAATTCGAAGGCCACTTCTATAATGCGTGCCCTTTTGTCCATAGACCTCATTTGCCTGGGGATACGAACGGGCTTTGGTTTTCGGTTTGAATCGACCCTTAATAGCCTTTTTGATTTCATTTCCTTTCCCATCCTAAGGCAGGTCTCTGGCCGCAACCGAATTCGGATATCGGATTTCCAATTTCTCCGCGAATCGCAGAGAAAGTCCGGACAAAGATGTCAGGTCAACGATAATATCATCCTTTCCGGGGATTATAACCGGTTGTCCCGAGGCGGTCAATTAAATATGAACAAGGTTCATAATTTTCTTGACAAGAGACGCGGTTTGTTTGTAAACATGAACTTAGTTCATATTTATAAGGAGGCGTGATCATGGCTTACAAGCAGTTTGTTCCTTTGACCAACATGAATTTCCAAATCAACCGGGTCCTGACCCACGGGGATAAGGCCTGCCGGGAGGAGGAGCTTTGGGAGATCGCTCCTCTTATCGCCCGGTTCGACTTTGAGGCCTGGTACCGGGAGTGGCACCGGTTGGCCCGGAGAGCGGAATCGGAGGGTCGTTTTATGCACGCGGCCTATTATCACAGAATGTCCGAATTTTTCCTTCCCGATTCCGCTTCGGAAAAACAGACTTCCTACCAGGATTTCCGGCAATGCTTTTACCGGGCAGTCGACAAAGACCGCTTCGAATCATTCGATGTGCCCTATAAAGGCCGATATCTTCCGGTTATCCGAATTAAAGCCAGGGAAGAAAGAGGCATCGTTGTGGTCCATGGGGGCTATGATTCCTTCATGGAGGAGTTTTATCTGGAGCAACGGAAGCTGCCCGAGGCCGGATTCACCCTGATTCTCTTCGAAGGCCCCGGACAGGGTCGTACTTTGCGAGAAGGGCTGAAACTGACCCACGAGTGGGAAAGGCCCGTCGCGGCGGTCCTGGATTACTTCCAGTTGAATCACATTGCGCTCATCGGAGTCAGCTTGGGAGGTTACTTGGCTTTGCGGGCAGCGGCCTTTGAACCGCGCATCGCGCAAGTTGTAGCCTATGACGTTGTCTATGACGCCTTGGAGTGTTTTATTCGCAATGTGCCGGAACAAATCAAGGGACCGTTCCTGGAGATGATCCGCAATAACCGCAAAGATGAGATCAATTCAATAATCGACTCAATTCGCCAAAAGGACGATTTGATGGACTGGGCAGTCAGCCATGGGATGGCAATCACCGGAATGGAAACGCCCTTCGATTACCTGCAATTTTTTTCAAAATTCACCACGAAAGAGAGTTCCGCCTTGATCCGCCAGGACGTACTTCTTCTCGCTGGGGAAAACGATCATTTTGTACCCCTGGAAATGTATCACAAGCAAAGGGAAGCCCTGGTCAACGCCCGGTCCGTGCGCGGCCGCGTGTTTACGGCGGCCGAAGGAGGGGATCAGCACTGCCAAGTGGGAAATATCGACCTGGCCTTTAATGAAATCCTCCACTGGCTGAATGGCTTTTATCCGGTGCCTGATGGTACGTAAGGGTAAAAAAAGACTTTCGCAGTCTGGGTTCAAGAAGCAGTTTCCGTAGTTCCCGTAGGGTGGGTGGAACGAAGTGCAACCCACCGATGAAGGCGGTCCTCTTGGCTCGGTTC
>CAZVHO010000156.1:0-3440 GCA_964627515.1 uncultured Thermodesulfobacteriota bacterium
CGTGCCTACCATAAAAAACAAGGAGTTAGCTGTTTTGAGTTAGCTCCTTTTTTATTTGGAAAGGATGACGGGTAGATGGCATGATCGGTATTTTTGATTCGGGTATCGGCGGTTTGACAGTAGTGCGGGAGATTTTGGAAAAACTTCCCCGCTATCGGATCGTCTATTTCGGCGATACGGCCCGCAGCCCTTACGGGACCAAGAGCCAGAAAACAATCATAGACTATTCTATAGAAGATACGGAATTTCTTCTATCCCAAGGGGCCAAGATTATTATCGTGGCCTGCAACTCGGCTTCCTCGGTGGCATTTGAAACCTTAAGGCAACGATTTGCCATCCCGATTTTTGAGGTGATCCGTCCGGCTGTTGAAAAGACCCTTCGGCTGACTCAAAAAAAAAGGGTGGGGGTGATTGGAACCCGGGCCACGATCGGCAGCGGGATTTATGAAAGGTTGCTGAAAGAGGCCCAACCCGGGATTGAGGTCTTTTCCCAGGCCTGTCCATTACTCGTGCCCTTGGTGGAAGAAGGCTGGCTGAAAAGACCGGAGACCAAACAGATTGTCCGGAAATACCTCTTTTCTCTAAAGATGAAGCAGTTGGATACCCTGGTTCTGGGATGCACCCATTATCCGTTACTTAAATATATTATCCAGGTCAAAATGGGCAAAAGGGTCCGGGTGATCGACTCTTCGCAGGAAGTGGCCCTTTGGGTAAAGGAATATTTAGAGCAGAATCCCTCAGTGGCTGAAAGTTTAACGCCTATCGACCGGTCTGAAGGGCACCGTTTTTTTGTCTCTGATCTGACCCCGAATTTTGAACAGATTGCCCGGAATTTTCTGGGCCGGCCGATTACGTTAGAATTAGCCAAAGGGTGAAAGGTGATGAGTGACGAGTGACGGGGAAAAGGCTCAGGAACCATCCGGGAAAAGATTGTGGAATGGATTTGGATTGACTCTTTAAAAAACGGCCGGTACAATTATCAACAAACAGTAAAAAGGGGATAGACTTATGGGGTATCCGGCAAAAAATGAAGAGCAGCGATTTACCTATGGGGATTATCTGAAGTGGCTTGATGATGAACGGTGGGAGTTGATAGACGGGATCGCCTATAACATGACCCCCGCACCATCCGTCCAACATCAAAGGATAACGGGCGAATTATTCAGACAACTCGCTAATTATCTGCAAGGAAAGCCCTGCGAGGTTTTTATCGCTCCCTTTGATGTCCGGCTCCCTCAGAGAGAAGAAAAAGATGAAGATATCGATACGGTTGTTCAACCGGATATCCTGGTCATCTGCGACCCGGGGAAATTAGATGAAAAAGGTTGCCGTGGCGGTCCGGATCTGGTCGTCGAGGTGGTTTCTCCTTCAACAGTGCAAAAGGATCTCAAGATTAAGTTGGGTCTTTACGAACGGGTTGGGGTAAAGGAATATTGGATTTTTCATCCTTCGGATGAAACCGTTATGGTTTTTACCCTGGGCCAGAACGGCAGATATGGCCGGCCGGAAATTCTGACCAAAGAGGACAGGCTGAAAACCAGCCTCTTTGATGAGCTGGCCATAGATCTAAATCTGATCTTCAGTCCTAAAGGGGATTCTTCGACACCGGATGCTTGATGAAGGAAGGGGCCTGATTTTCTATTTTCTTATTAAAACTGAATCTCCATGGCTTTATAGGTGCAGACCGGCAGGCAGGCTTCGCAAATGATGCATCGTTCCTTTTGGAAGGAGACCTTCATATCCTCCCGGTTCACGGTCAGGGCCTGGGTGGGACAATGGGGAATGCAGGCCGTGCAATGGGAACATCGTTCTTTGATGTGCCGTACTTCCTGGGCCAAAGGTTCCACCTGGATCCCGATTTTTTTTAGATAGTCCAACCCATTGGCCACAGCCTCCCGACTGCCATTTAACTCGATCACCAATCGCCCTTCTACCTTGGGTCGGACCGTGGCCTTCAGGATATTGATCATACAGTCATAATTTTTGATGAGGTTATAGGTAACCGGCTCTTCTACGAGGGCCGGGGGAAAGGTTAAGATAACCTTTTTTTTAGCCATGAAGGTCTCCTCTAATTAAAAATGGTGTAAGGTTCAAGGTGTAAGGTTTACGGTCTGGGATAAGAATGGAATTCAAGAACCTTTTCCCCTTAGACCTTAGACCTTGAACCTTACACCTTACACCTTTTATTTATGCTCCCGGCAGCGGCGCCACCGGTTCGGTCAAAAGGAATTTTCCTTTAAGAAGCCACCGTTTTAAGGTTTCAGCCAATTCCCGGGCCTTCAGATAACTGGATAGCCCGCCGGTGGGGATTTCTTTGTTCTGTAAGGATATCTTGCCTGATTTCAAATCCGCATAATTAACCTCACCCAGGATTTTCCCTGTACCTTGCGGATAGTCCTGGCTGTAATCCACAATTCTGGTCCAGATCTCTTCATCCCGGACAGAGGTCAGGATGGCCATTTCTTCATCCAAAATGGGGATGGGGATCCCGAGCCCCACGGCCAGAGTAGTGCCGTACCCGGTAAATGAAACCCCCCGAAGCCATTGGGCACTCATTTGCTTTAAATCCCCCATGACCGCTATTGTTCCGGCCGGACCCTTCGGTACTTTATTTTTTCCCCTGGGGACCGAGGGGTTGTGTTGGGTTCCGGGCCAGCAGACATAGCCGATCCCGCCTCCCAGAAATATCCTGGTTCCTATCCCTATGGTCCGATACAGGGGATCGTTCAATAAGGGGGAAAGCTGACCGGCACTGCAATAGTTGGCATTTCCCATTTTAGGACGTAAGACCCCCATATAGGTATAAATCACTTTGTTGGAAAGATTAACCGCCACGTTATAATTCTGATAGCCGTTGCGGGGATTAAACATGACGGCATCATTGAAATCTTTCAGGAAGAGTGTTGTTTCTCTTTTTTTCATGGGGTAGCAATCCGTTCCATAACCGGTCCCGGAAAAGGTCACGCTTTTCCCGGAAACCAGGTCTTCGATGACATGGGCCCCTCCATAGAGAAATTGACCGGGAAAGACGGCATTCCTGGGATCATCATCCGGTAAAGCGTTTGCCCCGAGATAGATGTCCGCAGCGGCAAATCCGGTATAAACCGGAACATTGTTCAGGGTAGCCTTCCCCCCCCCCAACTTCATCCGGGGAATCGGTTGGGCGATATTGAAATAAGCCCCTGAAGAACACATGGGACTGAAGGTGCCGGTGGTGACCACATCGACTTCTTCGGCGACCTTCTTGGCCCCTTTATTTCTGGTAAGCTCGATAATTTCTTCGGCGGTCACTACGACCGCTTTCCCTTTTTTGATCTTTTCATTGATTTCGGCAATGGTCTTGCTCATGGTCGAACCCCTCGGAAAAAAATTTCCAATCTCATACTAATATACTATATATTCTCGCTTTTGATGGATGATGTCAAGAGGAGAAATCGGTT
>CAZVHO010000156.1:3540-5851 GCA_964627515.1 uncultured Thermodesulfobacteriota bacterium
AGGAGAAATCGGTTATTTGGGCGGGGGAAGGAGGTAAGTTTTAATCAGCCTCTGGGTATCTTCCGGATTGAGTTCCACAACCCGCCAGAACCCTTCCTGCTTTCGCATACCCATACGCAACTGATCTTTGTCCTGTTTCAGGGTTACCAGGGCGGAATCATCTTTTACTTTAAAATGGGCCAGGGTGAGGAGCAGAAAAGAAGAGGGCAGGGTGGGATTCTTCGGGTTTTCCAGAAAGGTGCGTAGTTGTTGGATGACCAGATCACTTAACCCTTTGTTGATTTCCGGTGTTAATTGAATTTTTATTTCTCCCAAAGGACCGGGGAGTTTCCCTAAAGAACCGGAGGTGTTCAGGGAAGAAAGCAAGGCGGATAAAGACCCTGAAATCTGCTGACTGAGAATGGATTCCACATCGACATAGCTTAGAAAAGTATTGATGTCTCTATTTTTCAGCCCGGCCCCAATTTGATACAGGGCATAATAAGGGGTCCCCTGGAACCATCGATAGCCAAGGCCGGCCCCAAAGGCCAGGCTGATAACCAAAGCGATTATAATAACATTTCGATTTTTTTTCATGAGCAGTACATAAGGGAAAAACGTTCAGGTTGAGGCTATGTTAAAAACTCGTCATTCCCGAGCAGGCGGGAATCCAGGTCAGGCTTAACCATATTATAAACACTGGATTCCCGTTTTCACGGGAATGACGAAACTGGGGTTTCGGCAACTTTTTACAAGTCCATCAACGTTAGGTGAAACCAATTTTAATGCTTCCTTAGTATTCCAAAGTGGACATGAGTATTTAATAACAAAAATGGACAGAGATTTCAAAATCTATCGTTCAACGATGTGATTTTTTGCTTTTGACAGGATTTTTGTCACCGAACGCCGAACCCTGAACGCCGAACGTCTTTATTCCGTCTCCATCCCATGTTTCAACATCCTATACCGCAGGGAGCGCAGGTTGATTTTCAGTAAAGCGGCGGCCCGCTGTTTATTCCCATAACTTTTTTGCAGAGCCTGAAGGATCAGGTTTTTTTCCAGGGTGTCCAGGGCTTGATCCAGATCCAATCCTTCTGCAGGAAGATTGGTGGTGGAGACGGACTTCCCTGAGGTAGTCAGCCCTTTATAGGCGGCCAGGGTCAGGCTTTCGGGAAGGATAATAGTAGACCGTTCCATGGCCACCGACCGTTCAATAATATTTTCCAGTTCACGGACATTTCCCGGGAAGTGATATTGAGAAAGTATCTTGAGGGCATAGGAGGATATCTTTCGAATCTCTTTTCCGAGAATCCTGGCATATTTTTCCAGAAAAAAGTTGGCCAAAGCGGGGATATCTTCCGGCCTTTCACGTAAGGGAGGGAGATGGATCGAGATGACATTGATTCGATAAAACAGATCCTCTCGAAAACGCCTTTCCATAACTTCATTTTCTAAATCTCTGTTAGTGGCACAGATAACCCGGACATCTACGGAGTGTTCATGGGTTTCTCCCAAAGGGAGAAAGGCCTTTTCCTGGAGCAGGCGCAGGATTTTGACCTGCAGATTGGGGGAAAGTTCCCCGATTTCGTCTAAAAACAGGGTACCCTTCTGGGCCGTCTCCACTAACCCCATTTTGTGGGTCGTGGCCCCGGTAAAGGCCCCTTTCCGATACCCGAATAACTCGCTCTCGATCAGGGTTTCCGGCAGTCCGGCACAGGAAATCGTTATAAAAGGTTGGTCTTTGCGGGGACTGTTTTCATGGATGGATCGGGCAACCAATTCTTTCCCGGTCCCGGACTCTCCGGTAACCAAAACATTACTGATCACCTGGGCGGCTTTCAGTATCAGGTCAAAGACCTTTTTCATTTGGGGACTTTGTCCGACCATCGGTCTTGAAGCAGGAAAAAGGAAGACGGTTTTTTCTTCGGTCGGAGAAGGTCCCCCTTCGGCCTTGGACAGGGCATCCTTGAGAACCTGTTTCAATTCCTGATTGTTAAAGGGTTTTGGGAAAAAATCGTAGGCCCCTTCGTTCATGGCCTCCATGGCCGTTTCCTGGTTGGCGTAGGCTGAAATCATGATAACTTCCGTTTGGGGGCGCCGGGCCTTGATCTCCTTTAACAGGGTCAGCCCGTCCATGGGGCGCATGCGAATATCGGTCAGGACAACGGAGAAAGGAGTTTTCTGAAAGAGATCCAGGGCTTCAGGGCCGCTGGCGGCGGTAGCGACCAGATATCCCTCCCGGGTAAGGAGAATCTCCAGCATCTCGCGCAGGCTTTGTTCGTCATCAACAATGAGTACGGAAGGGGTCATAATGAATACATTCGTAAAAAGT
>CAZVHO010000156.1:5951-9043 GCA_964627515.1 uncultured Thermodesulfobacteriota bacterium
AAAAAGTTTTCATAGTCGGGCAGTCAAGTCCATTTGATTGTAGACAATCCGGCCCTCTACCATGGTCAGTACGGCCTGGCCTTTCAGCTTCCAGCCGTGAAAAGGAGAATTCTTGCTTTTGGAGCGAAAGGAATGGATATCGACCTGGAACTCAAGATCCGGGTCGATAACAGTTAAGTGAGCCGGACCGGAGCGTTGAAGCCCGCCAAAACCTTTTAATTTTAAAATCCGGGCCGGTCCCTGTGTCAACTTGGCAATGGCCTGGGGAAAGGTCAGGATGCCTGAGTGAACCAGGTTTAGGGTGAGGGGCAGGGTGGTTTCCAGGCCTACGATTCCCATAGCCGCCAGATCGAATTCCACCTCTTTTTCCAGGGGACTATGAGGAGCATGATCCGAGGCAATAACATCAATGGTCCCGTCTTTGAGACCTTTTTGTACAGCCCAAAGGTCCTCTTTGGTCCTTAAAGGAGGGTTCATTTTGGCCTGGGTATCAAACCCGATAACGGCTTCCTCGGTCAGAGAGAAATAATGTGGTGCCGTTTCGGCCGAGACGGGCAGTCCTTTTTTCTTGGCGTCGCGGACCAATTGGACCGAAGCGGCCGTGCTGACATGGGCAATATGCAGGGGATTCTGGGTCATCTGGCAGATCTGGATGTCCCGGTAAACCATGGTTTCTTCAGCCGCCGAGGGGATGCCGTGCAGCCCTAACCAGGTCGAGGTCGGGCCTTCATGCATGACTCCGGGACGGCTTAAAAAAAGGTCTTCACAATGGGAGATGATGGGTAACTCAAAGGCCCGGGCATATTCCATGGCCCGCCGCATCAACTGGCTGTTCATAACCGGATTGCCGTCATCGGAGAGGGCCACGACCCCGGCGTTTTTCAGTTCTCCATATTCTGCCAGGGCTTCTCCTTTCAGGCCAGGGCTGATGGCCCCTACGGGAAAAACCCGAGCCAGCCGGGCTTCTCTGGCTTTGTGCAGGATATATTCCGTAACCGCCTGGGTATCATTGACAGGCAGGGTGTTAGCCATGCAAGCCACGGCAGTGAATCCGCCGGCTACCGCTGCCTGGGTGCCGGTCAGGATCGTTTCTTTATATTCATATCCGGGTTCCCTTAAATGGGTATGCATATCTATCAACCCCGGTGTGATTACCAATCCTTCGGCCGGTATAACCCGGAAATCGGAAAAAGTCGTTGCGTTTCTCTTCGGCGGAACGGGTTGCAGATCCAGGATTTTTCCCTGATGAATATAAATATCCATCAGGTCGTCCACTTGGTTCTGCGGGTCGATAACCCGGCCTCCTCTAATCAGCCATTTCACTTTTTTTTCCTCCTAAGAGCAAATAGAGGAGGGCCATCCGGATGGCCACTCCATTGGTTACCTGGTCGAGTATCACGGAATAGGGTCCATCCGCCAATTCAGGATGGAGCTCCACCCCCCGGTTAATCGGACCGGGATGCATAATAATGACATCCCGCTTGGCCTTTTTCATGGCCTCCGGGTTCAAGCCGAAAAACCGGGAATATTCGCGAAGACTGGGAAAGAGCATTTGCTTTTGTCTTTCCAACTGGACCCGCAACATCATGATTACATCGGCCCAGGCCACGGCCTCCTCGAGACGATAGGTTACCCTCACTCCCATGGAGTCGATAAAAGGGGGGATCATGGTCGGTGGTCCGGCTACCATAACCTGGGCACCCATGGTTTTCAAGCCGATGATATTGGATCGGGCCACCCGGCTGTGGGCAATATCCCCGATAATGGCTATCTGCTGCCCTTCAATACGGCCTTTTTTCTCCCGGATAGTCATCAGGTCCAGGAGGGCCTGGGTGGGATGTTCGTGCATCCCGTCCCCGGCGTTGATGATCGAAGGTTTGATCATCCGGGAAAGGAGATGGGGGGCACCGGCCATGGAATGGCGGATGACGATGACATCCGGGTTCATAGCCTCCAAATTTCTGGCCGTATCGGTCAGGGTTTCTCCTTTTACCAAAGAACTGGTACTGGAAGAAAGACCGACCGTATCGGCACTGAGACGTTTGGCGGCAATTTCAAAGGAGGTCCGTGTCCGGGTGCTGGGTTCATGAAAAAAGTTGACGACGGTTTTTCCCCGAAGGGTGGGGACCTTTTTGATATCCCTAAAAGATATTTCCTTTAGCGATTCGGCCGTGGTCAGAATAGTCTCGATTTCTTCACGGGTCAGGCCTTTAATGCCCAGCAGGTGATGGCGGCTAAATTTCATAAATTTTCCTTTTTATAAGGTAAAAAAAACCCCCTCGTCTTTCGGCAACGAGGGGGTCTTTCAAAGACCGGTGATATAAAACCCAGGGCATTACCACTCCTTATTTATGAGAATATGGCAGGGGTGCCTAATTTGAATCATCTTAAGGTTAACTCTTATATGTAGCATTGAGGTTTGAAATGTCAAGAAAGTTTTTTAACCCCCTGGGCCAAAAATAAAAAAATATTCTTGACGATCATAGGATTGGATGATAAAAAAGAATTCAGTTGTTATAAAAATTAAATAAGTAAAAGGTTGCTTGGATCCGACAAGGTTGGACTGAGACTTCCATCAAGGACCGCGATGAGCCTCTGGAGGAAGTCCAGAGGCTTTTTTTTGTTGGCCGCCAGGGGCTTTTTGGTTGGTGAATGATAACTAATGGAAATTATAAAAAATATTGAGGAAATGCAATCCCGGGCCGAAGAGACTCGACGGTCCGGGAAAAAGATTGCCTTGGTCCCGACCATGGGAGCCCTTCACGAGGGACATTTGGCTTTGATGGAATACGGCCGGGAAAAGGCCGATTGGTTAGTGGTCAGCATTTTTGTCAATCCCCTCCAATTCGGTCCCAAGGAGGATTTCGCCAAATACCCCAGGGACTTGGAAAGGGACAGCCGATTGACGGGGGGAAAAGGGGTGGACATTATTTTTTCCCCTGAAGCCAAGGGCTTTTACTCCGAGTTTTTCCAGACCTATGTGAACGTCGAAAAAGTGACCCAGGGCCTTTGCGGAGCCAGCCGTCCCGGACACTTCCGGGGTGTTACCACCGTAGTCTGCAAACTGTTTCATATTGTCAAACCCCACTTCG
>CAZVHO010000156.1:9143-11276 GCA_964627515.1 uncultured Thermodesulfobacteriota bacterium
GGATCGGACAACATCCGGATACCCGTATTGATTATGCCAAGATCTGCCACCCTCGGACCCTTGAAGAATTAAGGGTCATCAAGGAGCGGGGTGTTTTTGCCCTGGCAGTCTGGGTGGGCGCTACCCGCCTGATAGATAATTGTTTATTGGAGGAAAACCAGCAATGACCAGAACTTTAATGAAGTCGAAGATCCATCGAGCCACTATTACGGAAAGTAATCTCCATTATGAGGGGAGTATGACCATTGATCAAGACCTGATGGAGGCCGCCGATATCATCCCGTACGAGCAAATTCAGGTTTATAACGTCGCCAATGGGGAACGGTTCGCCACCTATGCCCTGGAAGGTCCCAGAGGCTCAGGTGTGATTTGTTTAAACGGGGCAGCAGCCCGCAAGGGGGTGGTGGGAGACCTCGTTATAATCGCCACCTATGCCGGCCTGGAGGAAAAGGAGCTGAAGACCTTTAAACCCAAAATCGTCATGGTAGACTCCCGAAACCGCCGGCGGCTCAAAGCGGCATAGAGGGAAGCTGAATTATGAAGTTCAAAGCCTGGTTGAAGACCTATCTTCTAACCGGATTAATCGTTGTCGTTCCGATCACCATCACCATTTATATCATTCAGGCCCTGATCGGGGTCATGGATGAGTTCCTGACTTTTCTTCCCGAGGCCTATCATCCCGATACCCTTATGGGATTCCATCTGCCCGGGTTGGGTCTGGTCCTGGTGAGCATTTTAGTTTTTCTGGTCGGACTTCTGACCCGAAACTATTTCGGTAATAAAGTGGTCGGCTTATGGGACCAGATGGTCGGACGGATCCCGGTGGTCCGGAATATTTATCAGGCCATCAAACAAATCACAGAGGCGGTCTGCAGTAATACCGGGAGTCATTTCAAGCAGGTGGTCATGCTGGAGTTTCCCCGGCCGGGGTTGTATTCCCTTGGGTTTTTAGCCGGTCCGGCCAAAGGGGAATTTGAATCCAGGGCCGGTCAAGCCATCATGAATATTTTTATCCCCTGTACCCCCAACCCGACAACCGGCTATTACGTCCTGGTCCCGGAAAAAGACCTGATATTTCTGGATATCAGTGTGGAAGAAGGGTTTAAGCAGATCATCTCCGCCGGGTTGGTGTCTCCGAATCAGTCTCAGGCTGAACACTGCTAAACCCACATACTGGCCTGAAGCGGGCACCGATGAAGCATGAAAATAGACCAGTCAAAGGCTTATTTAGGCACGGGTCAGGCACAAAGCCTGACACACGGATTACACGGATTAACTATTTAATTTCTCAAGAAAAGGGGATTCCCTTTTCTTGAGACCAGCTTCCGTCGAAGGCGGATGTTGGTCATCCCTCGATCCGGACTTAACAGGATCGAGGGAACCCCAGGGCTTTAACCGTGTAATCCGTGAAATCCGTGCCAATATTTTATTTTCTCACTAAAGAAAAAGAGGAAAATGGAGCATCAAGAAGGATTTTTCAAGGGCTGTGGGGATGTCAGGCATTATTACCAAGGCTGGTTCCCGGAAAGGGAGTCCAAAGCCATACTCGTCATAGTCCATGGGTTGGCCGAGCACAGCGGTCGGTATAGGAACCTGGTCAATTATTTTGTTCCCCTGGGTTATGCTGTTTATGGAATGGATCATTTGGGCCATGGCCAATCGGATGGACCGCGGGTTTACGTGAAGCAATTTGAAGATTTCACGAAGACGCTCAAGATTTACCTTGACCTGGTAAGGAAATGGCATCCCGATAAGCCGATATTTCTGGTCGGGCACAGCATGGGCGGATTAATAGGCGCCCTGTTTCTGCTTGATCACCAGGCCGACCTGACCGGAGCAGTCCTTTCCGGACCGGCGGTCAAAATATCCGACCAGATCCCGGCGGCGATTATTTTTTTGGGCCGGATACTTGCTGCCCTGATGCCCAGATTAGGATTGGTTGGTTTGGAACCTCATGGAATTTCCCGGGATCCGGCCGTCGTGGAAGCTTATATTGCTGATCCCCTGGTTTATACCGGCAAAACCACGGCCAGGCTGGCGGCTGAAATGGTCAAGGCCATGGGGCAGGTCACCACAGAGGCCGATAAAATTACCCTGCCGATTCTAATCGTCCAGGGCGGTGCCGACAAACTG
>CAZVHO010000157.1:0-11248 GCA_964627515.1 uncultured Thermodesulfobacteriota bacterium
TCAACGACCTCCTCTGGGATCGCTATGAAGAGGGCTTCCTCGAAATCTATCTCAAGGAGGAAGAGCAGAAATTCCTGCGCACTCTCGAAGCCCCGAACCTTCCGAGGGGGAAGGAAACAAAGAGCCCATCACCTTAAGGCCAGATCAACATCGACGCAGTGTTGCTCACCAAAAAAAACACACACCGGTTGTCCTTGCACCATCTCCCTCCTCGCGCACTCTCCTTTTGTCCTCATCACCTCCCTTTCAACTTTCCTCTATATCAGAACTGCCGATTCACTGCGCACCCCATGGGTCATTCTTTATAAGCATTTATGGGTCATTTTTTGTGCGCGGTGAAGTCCATGAAATCATATTGTATGAATTTTACTACATAAATTCCCTAAGAATTTAGGGGAAATCATCCAATCCAGAATCCTCTGAGGTCTCTCTCTTCGAAAAAAGTATAAATAAAAAACTGGTATGTTTTTTGCGTACTATTTTTACGGAAAAAAAATTTTATATGCTACCTTGTAAGTCAAGAATTATAACTTACCTCTTTGAAAAATTGACAAAAAAAGGTGGCGTCAGAAACGGCTTTCTGCTATATAGTTTTCATGGCCGCAGAAAACCACCAAGAGACCGTTGTCTTTCGTTACCGGGGCAGAGATTTGACGGCCCATGACATCACGTTCATCAACCAGACCATTAGCCGTTACTACGCCCACGGGCGAAGTTTCATTTCCATGCAACTGTGTGAAGCCTGGCAATGGCGACAGCCCAACGGCACGTTTAAGGCCTATGCCGCCAGAGACCTCCTGCTGCGCTTGGAGGAAAACGGTTTTGTCCTGTTGCCGGCCCGCAAGCGGCCTAAAAACAACGGCAAGCACAAATCTTTTGACCAGATCCCGCTGTTTTTGAAAAAGTCCCTTGCTGGGGCTGTAGCCGACTACCCACGGCCGGTCATTCGCTCTTTGAAGGGCGCCGAGACCTATCTGTGGGACTTTCTGATCCACCATTACCACTATCTCGGTTTGCCGACGCTGGTCGGCGAACACCTCAAGCAGGTGGCCCTCATCGACGGCCAAATCGTGGCCTGCCTGGGATGGGCATCAGCGGCCTGGAAAGTTGGCTCGCGCGACTCCTTTATTGGTTGGGATCCGACCACGCGCCGAAAGAACCTGCATTTAGTGGCCAACAACGTCCGGTTTTTGATCCCCGACTGGGTGGGCATTACGCATTTGGCCTCCAAGGTGCTTTCGTTAAGTCTGGCCGGACTGAGCCAACAGTGGCAGACCATCTACGGCCACGGCTTGGCACTGGCCGAAACCTTCGTTGACAGCGCCCGGTTCAAAGGCACCTGCTACCGAGCCGCGAACTGGATTCATGTGGGCCAAACTTCCGGCAGCGCCAAAAAAGGCAACGCCTATTACTATCATGGTCAGCCCAAGGCCGTTTTTCTGTATCCGTTGCGGCGTGACTTCAGGAGGCTTCTTGCCCATGACGCGCGATGAAGCCATTGCTATCTTGGAGATGCCACGCGAACAGGCCATTGAGGTGATCCTGTGTCTGGCCGAGAAAGCGCAGCAGTTTGATCGTGCGCAACCCGAGATCGGTCCCACGACCCCATCGGCAATGATTCCAGCTTATCTGAAACCTAGTCGCGGCCAAGGAAAGAAAAAGCCCGGGCGCCCGGACGGACATCCCGGCAATTCCCGCCTTAGACCGTCCAGGATAGACGCTGTTTTGCACAACGAGCTTTGCCAATGCCCTGACTGTGGGGCTCCGGTAAGCAAACCTATCAGGGTTTATCGGCGCGTCATCGAAGACATACCGAATATCGAGACCCGGGTGACCGAGCATGTCGTCAACGGCTACTGGTGCACCAACTGTAAAAAGATCGTCACGGCCAAGGTCGCCGAGGCCTTGCCCAATGCCATGATCGGGTTGCGGCTGACGGTCTTTACCGCCTGGCTGCACTACCTTGTGGGCGTCAGCGTCGATAACCTGGTTTCGATGCTCACGGTCTTGTCCAGTGTCAAGATCAGCGGCGGCGGACTGACCCAGGCCTGGAGCAATCTGGCCGGATATCTATGGCAAAACTACCAAAACATCGGCGAATGTGCCCGTCAAAGCGCGGTATTGAACGCCGACGAGACCGGTTGGCGCCTTAATGGCGTCACGCACTGGCTGTGGTGTTTTACCACTGGCAGCCTCTGCTATTACATGATCACCAAAAGCAGGGGCTCTCCGGTGGTAAAGCAGGTTCTGGGCCTGCTGTTCAAAGGAATCCTGATCTGTGACTTCTGGGGTGCTTACAATAAAATCAGCACCCTAGCGACGCAGCGCTGTTTCTATCACCTTTTCACCGAATTGGTGAAAGTTGACAAACGCAATGGATCCGAGCACTGGAAGGCCTTCCGAAAAAGGCTGTCCAGGTTGATGAAGGACGCGATCCGTTTATCGGAAAACAAACAGGTCTGTGCCCAACGCCGCGAGCGGTTGAAAGCCCGGATGCACACGCGTTTGGATGAACTGATTGGTGGTCAGTTCCTGGACAAGGACGTAAAGAGACTTCAAAAACGCATCAAACGCCACAAACACGAGCTGTTCACCTTTCTGGAGCACGCCGATGTGAGCCCTTATAACACCATGCCGAACAGCAGATGCGCAAGGCCGTGTTATGCCGGAAGGTGAGCCAGCAGAATCGCTCCGAAAAAGGCGCCGTCACCCAAGCCGTCCTGATGACCCTTTTTCGGACAGCCGAGCTTCAAAAGCAAAACCCTGTCGAAGCACTACTTGCTGCAGCAAAAACGGCCATAACATCGGGAAAAACCGAAGTGCCCAAATTTAAACTGGCTGCATAGTTTTTCAAAGAGCTAAACTGGTACAGCTTATTATATTTTCCAACTTTTGGAGACTACCTCAGGAAAACGGATAATATATCTCAATAAATTTTGAAGGACATAGGCTATTAAAAAAATTAAGGTTACGGTCAGGAGGAAGAACACGAAATTAATATTCTGAGAGTTAATGCTGCTCTTGAAATGAGATAGTATCTCATTCAAAATTAGATGATGCAATAAAAACGCAGCATACGAGTATTTGCTGACAAAATAAATTATTCTATTGGGCAATAAATCCTTAACCAGGTTTGATAAAGACGACAGAGAAATAAAGAACAATAGTCCTGCTATGATATGTCCGACATAAAGGGAGATTAATCTGTCATAATTAAATATTGCAACTATTCCCAGAAACCCCACCACCAATAGTGCGGTATTTGATTTTATAGAATTCTTTGTGACGATTGAAATATAATACATCCCAAACACAAATTCAAATACCCTGAATAATGGGAAGGAATATAATGGCATATCCAGGCTGTAAAAGTTGTAAATGACAATCCAAACTATGAATGACGCCAACAAACATAGATGTTTATTCAATGTAAACAAATATCTGATAAGTGGAAACATTAAATATAGGATGATAATGCAACCTAAAAACCACTCGCCGATAAGATAATAGTTTGGAATTTTATATAACAACAGACCATCCAGACCAATTAAAGTGAATAAAAATGTTAAAGGATTTCTGCCGCTGGTGGCGGTAAAGAGATTTATTTTAAAGAAAACGGCATAAGCAAGAACAAAGAAGGTATAGATAAAATAGAATAACGGGAATATTGAAAAAAATCTTTTTATATAAAAATGTATAACCCTGAAATCGGCTTGTTTTGTTATCATCAACGAAGATCCTGAGATAATAATGAATAAGCTGACTCCAATGGTTCCCATAAAAATATTGTATTTGAAGAGAACATAATCTGGGGAAATCAACTCTCCTGTTGAAACATTATAATGAAAAAAAATAATCATTAAAATAGATATCGCCCTGAGAAAATCTAGGGCGAAAATTCGATTCGATTGCATGGAATTAACCTTCTTAAATATTAAATTATGTAAGCCTATTGCCAAAATTTAAAAATTGTCATTTCGGTGAAAGCCGGAATCCGGAAGTGTCGAAATTTCTGCCCGGAATGACGCGTTGGGGTGGGAGAAAATTTGCAAAAGACTTACTTGATAAGTATTTTCTTTTTAACGGGAAAACTGTAAAACAAGAAAAAGGAAAGATCAAGGAAAAAAGCGGCAAAAAGCAGGGAGGGCCTGATCTTTGCTTATTTTAAACGGTCGAGCGATCTGCGGAAGCCCCGATTCTGCTCAGGGGCATCCCCATAGATAGGAAGCAGGGAATTCGATGAGTCTATCTTAAGGTCGAGGGCTTTTGGTTTGGGTGGGAGTTCTCTGGTTGGTATAACCGTTCATGGGTCCTGACCGACCCTTATGATCATAAGTCCGATGATCCGCAAATAACGGACCATCGGACCATATCGTTTGGCAGATAGATTTGGAGAACGATTCATTTGTTTATCCCTCAGTGGCTATGAGAACACCAAATCTTTGGATATAACCAATGAGTCGTTTAGATGGCCAAGTCACTTTGGTCTATCCTTGCCCAAAGAACGAGGTTTTTATGATCGAGTAACACCGTTAATTCAATAGATAGATATATTGGATAACCGGGGTTGCCAATGAATTATCCAAATAGGCCATTACGGCCTTGCCGGTACTGATGGCGGTCAAGGCCACGGCCAACTGCTGGTTCATCTGGTCGTATCGGCAGGTCATCCATCGGGTAGTAAAGGCCCCGCTGCCGTCGGTCAGACAGATGAAGGCCCCGCCTCCGCCCGGACCGCCACCGTTTACCCAACAGGTATACCAGGCTGGAGCCGCCTGTGTTTCCGATTTCAGGCTAAAAAACGTGATCGCCGTTAATAGGACCAACACCAGGATAAAAAATTTCTTTCTTAAAGTTGTTCTCATGATCATTCTCCATTCATTTCGTTTTTATGAAAAATTTTCCATTTGGCTTTTTCTTCTATTGTTCCAAAAGCACTTTAATCTCCCAACAGCAACATCAACCAGGGCATGGCCTTGTTTGAAGTTTTAAAAGTCATATCCGCACCGTAAGTGGTCCCCAGATTGTTAGTAGCCACTATCCGGTAATGGTAGATAGTATGAGGTATCAATCCAGTGATTGCCTTGGTCACTGGGATATTCGTATTGCCTGTTACCGGACTCTGATCCGCTGCCCCCGTACTGCCGTAGGCTACCGTTGTCCCGTATTGGAAGGTCACCGTCGTGCTGCCATTTTTGGCATTCACCGTCCCGTTCAATGTCGCCTCGGTGGTTGTAATACCGGAGGCCGGATTAGTCATTACTGTCGGCGGTGTTACCGCTCCCAAAGTTGTTTTAATCGCATAGCTCCATGAGCGAAGGACTTGATCAGAAGCTGCCCAGAACCCTACGTTGTCGTCATTTGGGTTACTGCTACCGGTGACCCAACCGGTTATTTTAAGGGGTTGCTCAAGGTCAATCTCTACATTCGGTGCATTCGTCTTCCACAAAGAAGAACCGCCGTATAGCCCGAAAAAGGAACTACTCACCGCCGGAGTAATCATCCAGCCGCTTTCAGGGATCTGATATGTCTGGTTGCCTGCAAAGGCTGATTGTGCATCCCAGTATCCGGCTGAAACATGCATTGAGGAAAGCATCACCGGCTTAAAGGCCTCGTCCAGCCTGTAATCCAGGCCTACATCTCCGTTCACTTTCGCTGTGACTACTGCAGTAATTGAGTTGGTCGAGGGCGGGGAAATACGGACATCTCCCTGAATGCCGAGTGGAAAAGGGGGACGTTGTTCACGGAATTCAGTAACTCTTTTTTATTTCAACTAAACAACTACCGACTATAAGTCGGTAGGTCGGTAGGGGAGCATTACCAGTTTGTCAACAATTGATTAAAGTAGGATCTGGGCTTTTTTGTATTTTTCAAAAACCTTGTCATAGGTTCCATTATATATCGCACAACGAATGGCCAGCATTTCGTTTCCCGTTTCCTTAACCCACCATGCCCCAGAACGTTTCATTCGTGTATGACAGATAAATTTATTCGCAGATTCTATGCCCCCGCTGCCAATGGGATAACCGCCTATTCGATCACCGTGATAATGTATCCTTTTCCGGTTTTTCTGCAAGTAAACAATGAGTTTTCGAATTTCTTCGTTCGCCAGACTATCTTGGGGCTTCATGCGCTCAAGCCCCCAAATCACATTGTCCACTTCCGCATAAAAAAGCCGAGTGATCGTACTTTCTACCCATTCCAGGCATTTTTGAGATTTTTCACCATATTGCTGCTTGGCGACCTTGTGGATATGCTCTGCACAATGGTAATAGTCCAAAATCTGGCGCCCTTTCGGAAAACAAGCCACCATACGTTTCCACAGCCAATCAGCTCCATCACCCAATAATCCAATGCGTAAATCGTCCTGTGGGATTCGAGAGGCCACAAGTGAAAGATCCTTGCCAAACTGTTCTTCATTTTGAATTTGATGCCAACTGGCTACATGAACGATTCGATCCTTGCCCAGCAAATAAATGCGGAACCCTTTGGCCTCCTGCCACTGGCCTTTGCCCCTTTTTTCATCGCGCTTCGCTTTAGAACGTGTCGGAACATGAGCTCCATCGGAGGCTACGACCAATACCGGACGCCAGGAACTTTCCTTCGACTCCTGGCACCGTGCGGCTATCTCTTCCCGGCTGGGAATTACATCCTCCAGGCAGGCATGCGCACCCACCCCCCCAAAGGTATCGTGCATAAAATGGTCGCTGACAGGATGATCGGTGAGTTCCGCAAACAGATCACTGCCTCCGGAAAACGGAACCTCCGCGGCGGTCTTCGTCGCTTTTTTCTGAACATCAAACTGATAGGCTTTGCGGCTGATTTCAAGCACCTTGTCCAACGGCGAAAAACCGTATAAACAATCCACGCAATAAAACCAGGGCCGATTCAAAACACTGGGACCCTGCATGGTCACCATCTGTTTCAAATTCCCTCGCCGTTTTTTACACGCCTTGCCGCATTGCGGACAAGGGGCGCATTCCTGCTCCAATAACCCGGCGTACTTTTGCTCAAGAAGTGCCTGAAAACAAGCACCAAAAAACTTTTGTTTCGTTTCTGAAAACAGTTGACTGAGCTCCATTACCGTCGGCTCTTTACCGTCCTCAAACACTTCATCTATAATCTGGTCAACCCATTTGTCCACTTCATCATGGATCATGTCTCGAAATGTCCCTTTTGGATCCTGCTTAAGTATATGTGCCGCAAGTCCCATGTCGGCCCCCTCTTAACTTCCCGCCAATTCTTGACGAAAGCGGGGGCTAAGGGGGTAAACATATATCTCCTTGACTGCCGCGCCTTGCTGAGTGTTGTCCCGGTCCATCCGCCCCCGGCCCGTGGTTTTTCCCGTGTTTATCCAGTTGGCCGCCTTATAACAAGTGCCTTTGAATCGTTTCCGATCAACCAATGTCTCCATAAGAACTGGCCGATAACCGTAGCAGCGTTGCCAATCATCCGGCACAATCTTGACTGCCATTGCAAGCACCGAACTGGCAAGATTCTTGACCTCAACCCAGGGAAATATGAGAAACCGGCTGTTATTAATGACCTTTTGTAAGTTGACCTTCCGTCGCTCATCGCTCCAGCCAATCCATCGGTCCCGTGCCGCCATCTTCCAGGCCGGACTGGAAAATTGAAAACACCCAAGAATATCATCGCTCGCCCCACTTTTAATAAAATAGCGCAACTGCGCCCCAAATGGCATTTGATACCCCAGGTAATGATATCGATCAACATATTCATACCAAAGCTGCCTTTCTTCCTGGTTATCAACCCTTGTCAGCAATAGGGGGGAGAGTTCCCTAAGCTTCCCGCAAATCGTGGATGGAATATCCGCCTTTGCTGTCCGTTGAACCTTTGCTGTTCCGTTATTCGCATACTGCTTCCTGCACTCGGGCAGCCCTATGATTCCTCTCTCATTCAGAAGTTCAAGAAACTGTCGGCATTCAACGGTTTTAAGCTTCCCAGTAGGTCTCTTCCATGAAAACAACTCACAGACCGTATTGGCAAGCTCAGTTCGGCTCAGCTTGGGAAATGTTTCTATTACTTCATTTATTTCAGACAGTTGTTTGCGTGTGACAATTTGTCCGCAAAATCTATTGAACCTCGTCGATTCCATCTGACCCCCTGCCTTTTCGTATCATTGTTTATTATGCTATACAGGTGATCAACAGGAATGTCCAGAACTTTCTTCCTCTTTCTATAACTTTTTCCCCTTGCTGAATCAAAAATCCATTAACAAACTGGTAATGCTCCCATCGCAGTGTCGGTAGGTTTACATTAAGTGCTGAAAGCACGGATACGGGTCTAAGACCCGTTGGTTATGAGTCAGTCTTAAAATTATCATCGGGGCTTGGTTCAAAATGATGTTCAAGATAACTTTTTATCATCTCATCCGTTATTTGACCGGATGTCACACAAAAAAATCCTCGTGCCCAAAAATGACGCCCCCAATAACGTTTCTTAAGCATCGGAAATTCTTCAAACAGTTTTGTAGCGGTCCTTCCTTTGATTCTTCGCATAATTTCACTCGGGGCCATTGTGGGTGGTGCAGACACAAATATGTGGACATGATCCTTGCTCACAACTCCACTGATTATCCTGATTTCGAACGTTTCACAGGTCTGTCGAACCATCTCTTTCACCCTTTGCGCGACATCACCTTTCAATACATGATAACGATACTTTGTTACCCATACAAAATGGTACTCAATATTAAAAACCGTATGACTTCCGTATCTATAATCCATAAGCCCTCCTCCTTGGCTTATGGTTAACATATCTACAAAGATAAATCTACCCGCCTAAAAGGCGGGGGTTTTAACCTTGGTTGAGACTAATAAACATAGCACCCCTGTTGCTCCCGCTCCATCCTTTCAAAAGATCCTACGCATCGTAACCAGCCGTCAACCACGGGCTTATTTATTAATTATCATGATCCGGAGAACCTTTTTTTGACTTCCTCATGAGACACAACCCGTCCTTCTTCGGCGGCTTTTAGGGCGACTTCCAATTTTTTTCTAACATAGAACTCATACATTATATCGTCCCAATTTGCTTGATCGGGCAATTTGTCAATTAACTTTTTTGCCTCCTCTTTTGCCATATTCATTAATTTCCCCCCTTTTTTGGTATAATTTTTATCTTAAAGACGGTTCTTTAAAGAGCCTACAGGGATATTTTTAGTTTTCAGAACCTTTGAACCTTATCCATCCTAAAAGTGGTGAGTTGTAGGACTAAGTTTGATGGAAGTTTTTCACATAACCGGCCAATTTGTCAAGGAGAAAATGGGGTTGAAAAAAAGAAGATGGGCTATGCTCCGTTTGGTTTTTGTTCTTCCTCTTTGAGGTGACGGCGAACCATCCTGGCGATATTCATGGCTGCGGTCTGTGATTCTTGAGCAGTTTCTTTCGTATAATTTGTTGGCCAGTGGACCGGGTACCGAGTTTCAATATATGCGCTGTTGAGGAGAATACCATCTTCCTTAAATTCACCAAAGGTCGGTTCAAAGGAGGAACAGGTTTTAAGAAGGTAAACAAGATCGTGAACTTTCTCGAAGGCAAGTCCTTTGTCGATGATGAAGGCTTTTAGATATTTCTCCGCCGCTTGTTGGAAATGGAAGCATATCTGGGCATAAAACTCGCTTCCTTCTCTGAGGTTGGCTTCAGCAAAACGAAAGTCTTCATCGGCTTTTTCCAACCATTCTTTAACAATGGCCGGATCAGCCATAGAGTACTTTGCCTTCCTTGAAGATGTCGGTCACAAAGGGATCTCCGAGAGCAAGGCGCTCGGCGACTTCAGACGGACGATAGACCAGATAATCAACCGGGAGATCGGTTTCAATTAATCTAAAAAGTTGGCGTATCCGATCGGCACCAAGATGAGGGACATCATCTTTGACGATGAACAGATCAACATCATTCACTTCGCCGGTATCTCGTGCAGCCGACCCGAAAAGGATGATTTTTTCCGGGGCGTACTTGGTCAAAAGCTCCCTTTTTAAGTTTTCAATACCGAAAGAAATCTCCGCTCGTGTCATTGTCCGTCCTTACGGATTTTATAAATTATAATTAGCTTTCACATATATTCATATAACACATTTTAATGTGAAAAGAAAAATGAAAAAATCCTAACGTCCGTGTCGGTCTGTGTGTGTCCGTGGCTCTAAATCTCTAAAGGCCGTCATCGTCCCCTGGCTGGTGGCCTCGAAGACCCCTCTCATAATAGCCCTGGTCAGGCAGTCGGCCGCGGCCCGTCCGAGTTCATTCAACGCCTGGGCCTGGGGTGCGGCAAAAAAGCCGGGGGTGTCGGGCAGGACCACCTGGTTGGATGCCAGACAGAATAGGGTGTCCCCATCAAACATGGTGTGGGCCGGGCGTATGGCCCTGGCCAATCCGTCCTGGGCCATCTGGGCCACTTTTTGGGCCTGGGCCTTGGTGAGGACCGCATCGGTGGCGATGACCCCGATGGTCGTATTGGTCGCAGGATGGGGTACGGGAGCATCGGGCAGCCTGACCGATCTTTTTCCCATTGCACCGAATTCTCCCGACATTTCCATCCGGATCTCCCAGGGACGGCCGATCATCGGGTCGATGACCGAACCGAGGGAATTAACAGCCACCAGGGCGGCCACGGTCACACCGAAATCCAGGACCTCACTGGCCGTGCCCACCCCTCCCTTTATCCCTCCGGAAAGGGCGCCGGTACCGGCACCGACCGAACCCAGAGAAAACAGACCATCTTGAGCCGATTCGCAGGCCATCCTCCCCCACTCAGGATTAATAGGAGGAACGAAATTTTTCCCACGGCCAAGATCAAACAAGGCGGCCGCCGGCACAATCGGGGCGACCTGGCCCTCCGGCAGGGGGAATCCCCATTTTTTTCCGGCCAGCCATCTGACCACGCCATCACAGGTGGCCAGGCCGTAGACCGAGCCGCCGGTCAGCACCACGGCCTGGACCTTTTCCACCAGGTTACAGGGCTGCAAGAGGTCTGTTTCCCGGGTCCCCGGAGCAGAGCCCCGCACATCAACCCCGGCCGTAGCCCCTTCAGGACATAAGGTAACGGTTACCCCGCTGGACGCCTCAGTATCCGTAAAATGACCGACCAGAATCCCTTCTACATCGGTTAAAGAATTATTTTTGCCTGTTTTGGTCATGGGAGCCCCCTTCAACAAAGTTAAAAATAACTTATCTGTTTTATCCTGAAAGTCAAATCGAGTTTTGGAAAAAGTTCAGGTGGTTAAAAAGAG
>CAZVHO010000158.1:0-9873 GCA_964627515.1 uncultured Thermodesulfobacteriota bacterium
TGACCCGTGCCTAAATAAGCCTTTGACTGTTCCATTTTCATGCTTCGTGGCGCCCGTCCCGGGCATGAGGGTTTTGTTCGAAAATAGCCCTGGATAACCTCCAGGCTTGTTTGTTCTCCGTCATGCCGGACCCCGTATCAAGTATGGGGCAGGCCCGATCCGACATCCAGGGGTTACGGACTTTCTTTAGCCTGGATTCCGGCTTTCGCCGGAATGACGAGCTAACTCCACGTCTTAGCAATATTTTCATGCTTGGTGAGGCGCTCGTGGGGCATGAGGTTTAAAGAGGAATTCCTATGGTTTTGAAAAGGATGCTCATCGGAGTCCTGATTGTTCTTCCCCTGATCGGGATTTCCGCCTTTGCCGGTTCTTCTTCTAAAAAGGATAAGGTCAGCGAAGGCACCAAAGCCTGTCTCGATTGCCACAAATCGATTTCCCCAGGGATTGTCGGGGACTGGGAAAAAAGCCGGCATGCCGGTCATACCCCCGGCGAAGCCCTTAAAAAAGGAAAGCTCGAAAGGCGGGTCTCCAGCGAAAAGGTGCCGGCCGGATTATCGGCTTCGGTTGTCGGATGTGCCGAGTGCCATACCCTGAATGCGGAAAAACATAAAGACCGCTTTGAGCATAACGGCTACACCATTCACAGTGTCGTGACCCCGGCTGATTGCGCAGTCTGCCACGGTACGGAATTCGAACAGTTCGGTCAGAATATAATGTCCCGGGCCTATGGCAATCTGAAGGCCAATCCGCTCTTCAGCGGGCTGACCGATGAGATCAACGGCCTGAAAGGATACCGGAAGGGAAAAATCGTTCATGCCCGGCCGGACCTTTTGACCCAATACGATTCCTGCTATCATTGCCACGGCACCCTGGTGGAGGTAAAAGGAAAGCAGACCCGGGAGACGTCGATGGGGACCATGGAATTCCCTATCCTTTCCGGCTGGCCCAACCAGGGGGTCGGAAGGGTCAACCCTGATGGATCTCTCGGTTCCTGTGCGGCCTGTCATACCCGCCATGCCTTTGCCGTCGAAACGGCCCGCCAGCCCTATACCTGTTCCCAATGCCATAAAGGACCGGATGTGCCGGCCTATAAGGTCTATTCGGTCAGCAAACACGGCAATATTTTTTTTACCCAGGGAAAAGAATGGGATTTTAAAAATATTCCCTGGAAGGTGGGAAAAGATTTTACGGCCCCGACCTGTGCCGCCTGTCATGTCAGCCTGGTGATCGATGGAGAAGGAGAGGTGGTGGCCGAAAGGACCCACCGGATGAATGACCGCCTGCCCTGGCGACATTTCGGCCTCATATACGCCCATCCCCATCCCCGGTCCCCGGACACGACGATTATCCGGAACAAGGCCGGCCTGCCGCTGCCCACGGAACTTTCCGGGGAACCGGCCGGGGCCTATCTGATAGACCACAAGGAACAAGGCCGGCGACGCCAGACCATGCAAAAGGGTTGCCTGTCCTGCCATAGCCGGAATTGGGTAGAAGGGCACTTCAGACGTTTGGAAAATACGATCAAGACCACTAACCAACTGACCCGAACCGCTACCCAAATAATGACCCAGGCCTGGGAGAAGGGCCTGGCCAAAGGACCGGCCCAGAAGGACAGCCCTTTTAATGAAGCCCTGGAGAAAAAATGGGTGGAACAATGGCTCTTCTTTGCCAATTCCACCCGTCTGGCTTCGGCCATGATGGGGGCGGATTATGGGGTCTTCGGCAATGGGCGCTGGTACTTAAGCAAGAACATCGAAGAGATGGCCGAATGGCTGAAACGAAAAAAAAGATGAGGGAGGTAACGAATGGGAAAATTTATTTGTGATGTTTGCGGTTATGTTTATGATCCGGCCGAAGGGGATCCGGAAAATGGAATTGAACCCGGTACCGCCTTTGAGGATCTTCCGGACGACTGGGTCTGTCCTTTGTGCGGGGTAGGCAAGGACCAGTTCAGCCCGGAAGAATGAATTTCGAAAACCATTTGCCTTGAGCTTTCAGCTTTGAAATTTCTCTGTTGAGGGACCATGAAAAAAATACTATGCATCTGGATCATGCTCTTTCTTTCATTGTTGGGCATAAACACCTTGGGTGCCGGTAATCCTCCAGGGAAAGGCGATTTGCTCCCGGCACTCAGTCTGCCTATCCCCAAGGATCCTGAGGCCAGGAATTATCTGGGTCTTTCGGGAGAGGGTTTATTTAAGATTCCTCATCTTGAGGCCCAGGTGGTTATCATCGAAATTTTCAGTATGTATTGTCCCTATTGCCAGAAGGAAGCCTCGAGTGTCAATGAATTATTCCAGGCCATTGAAGATCTCCCCTATCTGAAAGAGAAAATCAAACTGATCGGCATAGGGGCTGGGAACACTCCCTTCGAGGTAGGGATTTTTAAAAAGACCTATAATATCCCTTTCCCCTTGTTTGCTGATCAGGATTTCGTTCTGCACAAATCATTAGGAGAGGTGAGAACCCCCTATTTCCTGGCCATTAAGATCAATAAAGATAAGACCCACCAGGTCATTTATTCGGAATTAGGGAGTCTTAACGGGGCGAAAGCTTTTTTAAAAAAGATTCTAACCCTGGCGAAATTAAAACAAGAGGATCGCCGATGAAGATCAACCCGATGGGCCTTTGGGCTTTGATCATGATGATACCCGTCTTGGGCTGTACCTCCCTGGCTTATGGCCTCTCCCAGGCCTATAAAGGAAATATCTACCAGGTAGGAACCCTTAAACCCAGGGACAGCCGATTAAAGGTCAAAGTAGGAGATCCGGCCCCGGGTTTTACCCTCCCTGCCGTTTCCGGCGGCCGGGTAACGCTGAGCCAATATCAGGGGAAAAGGAATGTGGTTCTATCCTTTGTTCCGGCGGCCTGGACCCCGGTTTGTTCGGACCAGTGGCCGGGATACAACATCGTTCAAGATCTATTTGAACACCATAACGCTGTGTTGTTGGGAATTACCGTAGACAACCTTCCGACACTTTTTGCCTGGACTAATCAGATGGGCCGGTTGTGGTTTCCCGTCCTTTCAGATTTCTGGCCTCACGGGGCGGTAGCGGATCGATACGGGGTTTTGAGGAAGGACGGCACGGCAGAAAGGGCCCTCCTGGTCATCGATACCAAAGGGATCATCCGCTATATAGATGTTCATGATATAAACCAAAGGCCTCTTCTTGAGGTCTTAATAGCCGAGCTGGAGAAATTACATAACTAAAATTGAAACTCTTAAACATCTTGAGAGATCTCCTGGAAAAGGAGGCCTACGGCTCCCTGATCGAGATGGCCATGGGCCATGGAGGGAAAGTGGTTAGCGGGCTGATCGGGCTTTTAACCGATTCGAACGAACTCCTTAAATGGCGGACGGTTAAAGCCCTGGGTCAAGTGACCTCTCAATTGTTTTCCCAGGACCCTGAACGGGCAAAAAAGGTTATCCGGCAATTGATCTGGAACCTGAATGAAGAATCAGGAGGTATGGGCTGGGGCATGGCCGAGGCCTTTGGCGAGATCCTGGCCGTTGTTCCGGCCCTGCAAAATGAATATGCCTGTTTGCTGGCGGCTTATATCTCCGAGGAAGGGTGTTTTATTGAAAATGAACAAATACAAAAAGGGGTCATCTGGGGTTTGGGACGTCTCGGATCTTTAGGTGAGGTCTTAAGGGCCAAGGTTATCCCCTTTTTTCTGAAGTCCTTAAAAAATGGGGATCCTGAATTGCAGGGAACGGCGGCCTGGGCCATCGGGGAAATAGGGCTCTTCGAAGCCCTTCCGCTTCTTAATGCCTTGCAAATAGAAAATCGGATGATTAAAATATTCGATATAGATATTTTGCAAGAAAAACCCCTTCAGCAATGGATAGAGGGAGCCATCAAAAAAATAAATCAAAGAGGTGATTTTAATGGCCGAAGACCAATGGAAATGCAGTAAGTGCGGGTATACCCTTAAAACCGAAAGACCACCGGAAGAATGCCCTGCCTGCAAGGAAAAATGTGAATTCATTAATGTAAGCTGCTATATCCCGGAATGTGGATTCAGCGGACCGGACGAGAGACTTAAAGGAAGCCAGTGACGGGTGACGAGTGGCGAGTGGCGAAATCATAAAGAGTCCTTTTGGTCATTCCGAACGAATTAAGGGATCTGGTAGCTATTCTCACCCGCGACGGCGCGGTTTCGAAATGACAATTTGTGCGAGAAACCAATAGTGATCACGGAGAGGAAGAACTGATGTCGAAAAGAAAATATACTGTCCGGGCCGAATGCCCGGCCTGTGCCTGCGGGGATATCACCTTTTTAGGTCCGGAAAAACTCCGGGAAAAGTTTATCGGCGATGAGAAGGAGATCGATATTCTTTGCCCTCTGTGCGGGACAAAACATAAAGGCCAGGTGGTGGAGGAAGAGGAAGCCCCCAAATGAAGGTCCTGGGGATTTATGGGAGCCCGCGCCAGGGCGGCAACAGCGACCTCCTCCTCGATAAGGTGCTGGAAGGGGCAGGGTCCGCCGGAGCGGAGATTAAACGGATTTACATCAGGGACCTGAAGATTTCAGGCTGCCAGGAGTGCGGTGGGTGCGATAAGACCGGGGAATGCGTCATCCCGGATGATATGGATAAGGTCTATCCAATACTCCGGGAGGCGGAAGTTATTGTTTTATCGTCCCCGATTTTTTTTTATGGGATCCCTTCCCAGGCCAAAGCCCTGGTCGATCGCTCCCAGGCCCTGTGGTCGAAAAGGATGCTGGAAAAACCTCCGGATCAGAGAAAAAGATATGACCATGGGCAAGGTTATCTGGTCGCCGTGGGCGCTACCAAGGGGAAAAATTTATTCGACGGTGTGCAACTTACCGCCAAATACTTTTTCGACGCCCTGGATAAAAGCTATGAAGGGGGCCTCTTCTTCCGGGCCGTAGAAGGAAAGGGGAGTATCAGCCAACATCCCACGGCTTTCGAAGAAGCCTATGCCTTGGGCAAAAAGGCTGTCCAGAATCGTAAAGAATAAGGAAATTTTTTTTAGGGGCGAGGGGCAATTTCGAACTAAAGTTGGTTTTAAACCCGCAACCCGCAACCCGCAACCCGCAACATTATTTTCGAACTAAAGGAGGCATTTATGACCACCCCACTACATTGTCCGGGATTATATCAAAACAAGAATTTAAAGTCCTTTGTCTGCAAGTGTCCCAATTGCGGAAAAGAAGTCGAGATTTTTTCCGATGAATTCGACAAGAGACATACCTGCAAAGGATGTCATCAGGAAATCGATTTCACCAAATGCCAACTGGAAGCCGAAGCGGATATCGTTACCCCCTGAAGCCTTTAATACAGAAATACCGTTCGTCGTTAAGTCCCGCAAGGCGGGATTCGACGAAACCCATTTTCATGTTTCGTGGCGTCCCAGAGTGGCATGAGGGTTTAGTGCGAAAATAGGGGTCGGGGATCGGGGGTCGGAAAAAGAATAGGGTTTCAAGATGCAAGTTTCAAGTTGCAAAGTGAAAACCTTGAACCCTGTACCTTGCCTTTCGCCTATTGCCCATAGCCCATCGCCTCAAAAATTTTTCATCCTTCTTAAAAATAAATAGGATTTCGACGGTGTCCAACCACCTGATTAATGAAAAAAGCCCCTACCTGCTCCAACATGCTGAAAATCCGGTGGATTGGTATCCCTGGGGGGAAGAAGCCTTTCAAAAAGCCGGAGAAGAAGACAAACCCATCTTTCTTTCCGTCGGCTATGCCACCTGTCATTGGTGCCATGTCATGGCCCATGAATCCTTTGAGGATGAAGAGGTTGCCCGGCTGTTAAACCAATCCTACGTGGCCATCAAGGTCGATCGCGAAGAGAGACCCGATATCGACCAGATCTACATGTCCGCCTGCCAGACCCTGACTGGCCGGGGCGGCTGGCCCCTGTCCATTTTTATGACCTTCGATGGAAAGCCCTTCTTTGCCGGGACCTATTTCCCGAAAAGAAGTCGTCAGGGGATGTCGGGATTCATCGAATTGCTGACCCAGATAGGGACCTTGTGGAAGAGGGATCGGGAACGCATCCTTCGAGCAGGGGAAGAGACTATCCGGGCTATCCAAACCAGGTCGGAGACCGGTCCGACGGGGCCGCCTTTAACCCGGCAAACCCTTAAGTCCGGCCATCAGCAGTTGGCCAAGGCCTTTGATTCCGTCTGGGGTGGTTTCGGGGCTGCCCCGAAATTCCCCATCCCCCATCATCTGACTTTTCTTTTGCGAAGCTATAAAAACGATCGGGCTCCGGAAACAAAAAAGATGATCGAAAAAACCCTGGAGGCCATGCGTTTTGGAGGGCTTTTTGATCAGATCGGATCAGGATTTCACCGTTATTCCGTGGATGAAAAATGGTTGGTCCCCCATTTTGAAAAGATGCTCTACGATCAGGCCTTGCTGGCCATGGCTTATAGCGAAGCCTATCAGGCCTTTAAAAACCCCTTTTACGCCCAGGTAACCAGGGAGATTTTTTCTTATGTCCTTAGGGACATGCAATCTCCGCAAGGGGGGTTTTATTCGGCCGAAGATGCCGACAGTGAGGGAAAGGAAGGGCTTTTTTATGTTTGGAGGCCTCAAGAGATCGGGGAGATTTTGGGACAAGGCCCGGCTGACCTTTTTTGCAAATTCTATGACATCACTTCGGCCGGAAACTTTGAAGAAGGCCTGAGCATCCCCCATATTTCAATCCCCCTGGATGAATTCGCCGATCGGGAAAAAATGAAGGCCATGGATCTGGAAGCCCTGTTAACCGAGGCCCGGGAACAACTTTTTCAGGTGCGGAATAAGCGGGTCCATCCTTTAAAGGATGATAAAATCCTGACTGCCTGGAATGGGCTGATGATTGCCGCCTTGGCCAAAGGCAGTCAGGCGCTGAATGATCCTGTCTATGCAATGGCGGCCAAAAGGGCGGCTGATTTTATTTTACAAAGGATGCGCACCCCTTCAGGCGGTCTTTATCGACGGTATCGGGACGGACATATCGCCTTTCCTGGGTATCTGGATGATTATGCGTTTTTTATCTGGGGCCTCATCGAGATTTATGAGACTACCTTTGAAGTCTCCTATTTAGAGGAGGCCCTGACCTTGAATCGACTCCTGATGGATTATTTCTGGGACCCGGAACAGGGGGGGTGTTTTTTTACGGCCAAAGGAGGCGAGGCCTTGATTACCCGGGAAAAAGAACTCTATGATGGAGCGACCCCTTCGGGGAATTCGGTAACCGCCCTCAATCTCTTGCGTCTTGGGCGGTTAACCGGAAATCCTGAATGGGAGGAAAAGGCGGATCATCTATTCCGGTCCTTTTCCGGGACCGTCAGCGGGTACCCCATGGCCTATACCCAGTTCCTGAATGCACTGGTTTTCATGGTGGGCCCCAGTCAGGAGATGGTGGTGGCCGGAGATCCTGATCAAAAAGAAAACCAGGAAATGATTGCCCTGATCCACCGGTCCTTTCTCCCCAATAAGGTCCTGTTAAGGCGACCGGAGGGTCAGGATAGCCAAGGGATCATTAAACTTGCCCCTTTTGTCGAAGCCTTGATGCCTCCGGATCGGCGGCCTACGGTTTACCTTTGCGAGCAGTTTGCCTGCCGGACACCGATAACCGGATTAGCGGATTTGCAAGAGGCTTTATCTTGATTGTATGGGGATTTCATTTTTGGACGCAGATCGACGCCGATTGCCAAGATTTAATTTTAAAAAAAGTTTCAGGTTTCAAGTTGCAAAATGCAGGTTTTCGCTTTGAGCTTATTTTTGAATCTGCGGGTATCGGCGGAAATCAGCGTCTTAATTCAAAAATAATCATCTGGCGATAGGTCTTAAAGATGTCCGATTGGGAATTGACCAGGGCCGCCTTTTTTTGGGGTGGCCTCTTGTTTTTTCTGTTCCTTGAACTCTTCTTCCCCTATCGACCCCCTTCGGTCTCGAAGGGCACAAGATGGTTTAATAACCTGGGCCTGGTTGTTTTCAATAGCCTTATTTTGAACCTGGTTTTTGCCGGTGTGATTGTTCAAACCGCCTGGTATGTGAATACAAAGCAACAAGGACTATTGAATCTTTGGCCATTGCCGGACTGGATAAGAATCCTGGCCACTGTTGTTTTTTTGGACTTCATCCTTTATGTCTGGCATTTACTCAATCACGAGATGCCTTTCTTTTGGCGTTTTCATCGCGTGCATCACAGTGACCTGAATATGGACGTCTCCACGGCCACCCGCTTCCATCTCGGCGAGCTGGCCATTTCAGCGGTCATCAAGATCGGTCTAATCTTTTTCCTGGGTGCCGATTTGGCCGGGGTCACTCTTTTTGAAATCCTGGTGGTCTTGACCGCCCAGTTTCAACACAGCAGCCTGAAAGTGCCGGACTGGTTTGAAAGGCTCTACTGGATTCTGTTTGTCCCGCCTTCGATGCACCGTATCCACCACTCGGTCATTATTAATGAACGGAACACGAATTACGGGACCATTTTTTCCCTTTGGGACCGGGCTTTGGAAACATTTTTGTCCAGAGTCGACCAAAAGGGGATTCGGATAGGCCTGGGGGCTTATCAAAAACCGGAGCTTTTAAATTTCCATCAGTTGTTAATTATGCCTTTTACCAAGGCGGTTAAATAATGTTTTTAAAAAATTTCTTTACCCCTGTAAAAACCCTGGAACCGGAGGAAGTCAAAAATTATATTGCGCAACACCCGGAAGGGACCTATGCCCTTATCGATGTCCGCCAACCCGGCGAGTATGAAAAAGAACACCTCCCGGGGGCCCGGTTGATCCCTTTACCGGATCTCGGGAATTCCCTGGATACCCTGGATCCGGAAAAACCGACTATGGTCTATTGAGCCGTCGGGGGACGGAGCCGCGTGGCGGCTCAATTTCTGTCCGGCCGGGGATTCAAGGAAGTTTACAGCCTCAAAGGAGGGATCAAGGCCTGGCAGGGAATAAAGGCCGTTGGACCTGTTGAATTAAATTTGGATCTCATTCGGGGGGATGAATCACCGGCCGAAATGATCGAGACCGCCTATGGGATGGAGGGGGCTTTGGGAAATTATTACCAGATTGCATCGGAAGAGGTTAAAGATGCAGAAGTTGCCTCTCTTTTAAAAAAATTAAGGGATATCGAAGAAAGACACCAGCAATTGCTTATGGATCAATATGGAAAATTAAACACCCCGGATTTTGAAGGCCCCCAAGTACTGGTTGACCTTCTCCCTCCGATCCTGGAAGGCGGCTTTAGGTTCTCAGAATTCCTGGATCAAAATAAGGCGGCCATGCAAACCGTCTCCGGGGTGCTGGATGTGGCCATGATGGTGGAAACCCAGGCCCTGGATCTTTATTTACGCTTTGGCCGGAAAACGACCGAAGAATCGACTCAAAAAATCCTCTATAAAATTGCCGACGAAGAAAAGGCCCATCTGGAGGCCTTGGGAAAGTTAAGGGACAGAGAACCCTTAACCGATATAAGAGACTAAGGCCCTCCTCTCCTTAAAAATAATATCTGATTCTGAAATCCACCCGATAATCGTTTGGCTTTTCACCGAATTCGCTTCCCCTCGAACCCGAGATAAACCCTGTCCTGAAACGCAGTTCCAGATTGGTGAACCCGGTGTATAAAAATTCAGGGGTTATGGAAAAGCTTTTATCGTCCATATTCCCGATCAGGGTGACGGCCGGGGTGAAGTACAGGATATCAAAAGGTTCCTTCTGGCTTACCCGCAAGTAAAGATAATTCGTTTCCGGCGTCTGCTTCCCGTAATTGCCCTTTAACAGGGTGTTGGCCCTGTTCAGCAAAGAGGGATTGCCGGTATCGGTATAAAGGCCATACCCTTTGTCTATAAATGAAAAGAAGTCCTGCATCTCCTGGCTGCTGTACCCCTGGCCGTTCCGGTA
>CAZVHO010000158.1:9973-11166 GCA_964627515.1 uncultured Thermodesulfobacteriota bacterium
ACCGGTGTTAGGGAAAAGGTCTTGAGGGCCTGTCCTTCCCAGCTCCTGGTATAGTCGAGGGAGGCCACGACAAACCCTTCCCGTGCCAGTTCAGGATCATCGGGATTTTTCTGCCGGTCCAAAAAGGCCGCCGGGTTCCAGGCATAGCCTTTGCCCCAGTTGAGCGTTTTCTTGCCGAACTCGGTTATAAAGGTTGGCGAAGGCTTGAGGGAAACATGGCCCTCGAAAAGAAGGGTGTTTGTTTTTTCCGTCTGGTAGTTTTTGGTGAAAGCCGTATTGGTCTTGATATAAAAACGGGAGATCCCTTTCTCCAGGCTCCCTTCCAACTGGAGCGTCCCGTCGTATTCCGGGGTGGTATCCCCTATGCTTCGGTTAAAATAATTAAGCTTATAGAGGGAAGCATTCCTGTCCAGTCCGAAGAGGATCGGCATGGCCTCCACATAGCCGCCGAACTGGTACGGTTTCTTTTCTGTTTCCGAGACATCAAACTTGTATTCTTCGGCCTTATTTTCAGCTGAAAAAGCCGGGATCGAAGCTGTCAACAGCAGACAGCAGACGGCCAACAGCGGGAAAAAACAAGAGGTGCCCGGCCCTGAACCCTTCATGCCGGTCTACCTTAAAGAGTCCATTTTCGACATAAAGGGCAAGGTGAAGACCTCATCTTTGAAGTCTTTCTTTTTGAACTTGGCAAAGATCATAAGAGACCGGTAGCCTTTGTATAAGGGGCTGTCGGTTTCGATAACCGACGGCCGGGAGATCCCGGCTCCGAAGTCTTTTACCTCTTTGAAATAAATGGTTTTGATCAGCATGGAGGCTTCTGTCAGACATTCAAGCTTGACGGGTAGTTTCTGGGTCTTATGGACCCACATTTTTATCCGATCATAGGCCACGGATTTGGTTTTGGCCTTAAGGTGCAACAGGTATTCCTCTCCCTTTTCATCCAGTTGCTCGACCGTATATTCTTCTGAATAATCCAGGTTTAAGATGTCGGCGTTGTTAAAAACGCCTCCAACGACCGATTGCAGGCTGGTGATGCGGATAGGTTTTCCCACGTTGGGAATAAAGAGCCACATGTTATCCCCGAGCCGCAAGGTGGTTCTTCCTTTTTCACTGGCCGGGGCCAGAAACAGTCCGGCGATTTTGTCGGTTCCCTTCTTGACCGTAAAATAGGTAAATTCTTTTTTTCGGCCATC
>CAZVHO010000159.1:0-2478 GCA_964627515.1 uncultured Thermodesulfobacteriota bacterium
TTTCATGAGGGTTAAACAAACATGAAAGCTTTATGTATTTCTTCGTGCCTTCGTGTCTTCGTGGTAAGCTTTTGGTTCCGGCTTGTCCGGGTTAGGATTTAATACATTGATCCTGCTTCTATGAAAAGTTGCAGTGATGGGTTATCCTCCCAATTTCCCAGGCTTGACCTGAACGCAGGCTTGTTCCACCCCCCTGGATCGGTAGAGCACCCTGGTCTCATCCGGGAGATAGGTCATCCGGTCTTGGGAAAAGGAGGCCCGGATGATATAGCGCGCCAGGTTTTCCATGGCCTCCTTTTTTAAAAAGATTATTTCAATCCGACTTCGATCCGATGTTATTATTTTTTTCGCTTATGCTTAACGTTGGGAGCCGTAGCAGTCACGGGTACCCCCTCGAAGGGCGTTCTTTTCTTGGATTTCAAGGTGTTCGGGTCCCTCAGACCTTTCATGACTTCCAGGCTGTCCTTCAGGCCTTTAAACTGCCTGGCCATACTGATGGCCATGCCCGCCATGCAGGCCATGGCCTGGATGAAATTTACATCATTCAACGTGAAATCCCAGCGCTTAGCGGTATAAACCCTCAGTGCCCCGATGACATGCCCGCCGGAAATCACCGGCACGGAAAGAATGGAAGCTATTCCTTCCTTTTTAGCCTCATCCGGGTATTGAATCCGGGGGTCATCCATGACGTTCGAAATCGCTACGGGGCCGTCTTCCAGGGATTGAGCGATGGAATCCATAGCACTGATCGGTCCCTTATTAAGGTATTCGTCACTCAAACCGAAGGAAGCGGTCACCTCTAAATGGTTGGTTTTACGGTTGATCAAAAACAGCGTGCATCCCTTTACCCCCAAGGCTGTCTTGATACTTTCAACGGTCATCAGAACCACTTCTTCCGGGTCCCGGGAATGAGAAATGGCCTTGGTCACCTTGAGCAGCGTTTCATAATTAAGCACTTGTCTTTTCATAGCTCCTCCTCTCCGCCAAAACGGTTGGCTTCGCCTAAAGGTATGTTTCATTGCCCATTTGTGGTTCGGACGATCCTTCCGGCTTCCGGTTGAAAAGACCTTGACCGGAAGCCTCTCGAACAAGTTTTCAGTCTCATGACGTTCTCCCTTCCCCCCGGCTTTTAGGCTTAACCCCGGACCTCATCCGGCCTCCGCCAATAAAAAACCCCCAATTCTTTTCTGAGGCCCGAGGTCCTTCTTCTTCCGGTTCACACCCTCCAGATTGGTGCAATCTGGTAGGAGGCGACCCGTAGGCTATCCACCCTCGAAAATATTCTGCCTCATGCTTCCTCCAGACTCCCCATTTCTGAGAATACCCTTGCCTTGTCGGCGTTGTCCTTCCGTCCGGTAACGGCGGAAGTTTTCCAGGACTATACCCCGGAAGATCGGCCAGTGCTTCATGCCAGGCGCACGTTATTGGACCCCTGGAAAAGCAGGGGGTTTTCCTGTTGTATTATTAAGATCAATGTAATAATTTTGATTTAATTTTAGACTTTTTTTTGAGAAAATCAAGGGGCTATCCAACTGAAAGGATCCTGAAATCCTGTTGAATGGATTCTCTGGAGGTCAGAGACGATTCCCGGATACACTGAGTTTTCGTAGATACCAATCTCCGAAAACCTCTTTCGGTAATGGTGCAAGGCCTCGTCCAGCAGGATGTTGTTGGAAGTATGGACCAGACGCGAAAATGATTCCCTTAGAGGCGGACCGATATACCAGACAAGCTCGTCCGCCGGTGGTGCTTCCCTCCCAAGCCGACCAAGCGAGAATTGAATGCAACGGGTTATCCCATCTCTCGGGTCCGTGAGGATGCCGTCTAAGTCAAAAAGAACGTTGGAAATAATTTTGCCTTCACGTCTGCAACAGAAGCAATTTTCATATTTCAACCTCACTATAATAAATGCGAGGGCTTAGTCCCCGGAGTTTGTACAGGTTGTGGTCCCTTGGGTCTTAGCTCGGCCATGGCCTTTTCCTTGAGTTGCCGGAATTTTTTGGAGGTGTTTTCAAGCGTGGCTTCCCACTCCGGGTCTGGCTCCTGTCCTTCAATGGTCCGGTTAAAGGTGATCACCATCGAAATCATGGAAAAAGGATTACCAATGGATTGCAAGCCATGAACAAGGAAGGCATGGTGAAGGAAATCAGCGGCAGGCGCAGGCATCGCATTTTTAGTTACCATAAATATCTGGAAATCATCTCCGAAGAACCAAAATACCCCCCCTCTCTCCTGAGAAATGAGGTCATTGATATCCTTGATCAGGACCTCCAATAGGGGGTCGCACCCCCACAAATATAAAAACCCACGATTCGAACCGCCGTCGAAAGGTCATATGGAACTCCCAAGAGGGTGGGAGTAAAAAAAGAAGGGTGGAATTTAGGATTTACTGACGATTCAGCTTCCGCCAGGCTTGCGATTTTGTCAGTCTTTTGACCTCATTCCAGGTTTCGAGGGAATGAGCGCGCAGTCCGAGGA
>CAZVHO010000159.1:2578-6020 GCA_964627515.1 uncultured Thermodesulfobacteriota bacterium
GTTTCGCCTCCTCCGGCATCTCGATGCCGAAGACATCGGCCAGGGCGTCATCGGCGATCCTTCGGCGTCCGGATTTCACTTCGGTCGCGGCCGTAACCATGCCGACTTCAGTGCCGATCAGCTCCTCATGATCCACTCCCCGCAGAAGAAACAACAACTCCGGTCGTTCATCCAGCCGTGCCCCCACACCATAGAGCACCGCGGCCACGTGCTTGCACATAACGGCCCAATCCGGACAACTGCATTTCAGGCTGATTTCACCCGGCCGGGGGAAGAGCCCCTTGTCGCGGTGGGTCACGACCGACATCACATTGGCGGAAAACCGGCCCTGGAGCAGTTCCAGAAGCGAACCGATTTGTCCGGCGCAGCGTTTCTTCACCTCTTTCCACTTTTCCCCGGGAAGGGTTTTAATCGTCACCTTCACCTTGTAAAGCTCGGAGCCACTGACCATGGCCTGGACTTCGCCTTTGGCGATATCCAGGTGACATACGGAACCGTTTCGAATATAGGTGCGTCCGCGAGGCAGGCGGTTTTCATAATCGTGAAACGACTCCATATGATCGCACCAGGCCTTTCCCCAGAACGTTCGGGCGATGGTTCTTCCTTCCAGCTCCACGGGTTGTATTTTTTGCCCCCTTTTCCGGAGCGTTTCCATCTTTTTCTTGGCTTGCGCCCGGCGTGCTGCCACGGGCACGTAAGGTCTGAAATCATACCAGCCCATTTTCTCCCCTCCTTAAAATTCAGCCCGGTCGATATCCAGGGCGACAATCCTGAGCAGATCTTCATTATTCATCTCCGTCAGCAGAGATTCGGCTCCGGACGCCAGTATATCGTCGGCCAGGTTTATTTTTTCCTCGATCAGGGCGTCGATCTTCTCTTCGACCGTCCCCCGGCAGATAAACTTGTGGACCAGCACGTTCCGATGCTGGCCGATGCGGAAAGCCCGGTCGGTGGCCTGATTTTCAACCGCCGGATTCCACCAGCGGTCGAAATGAATCACGTGTGAGGCGGCCGTGAGATTGAGACCCGTGCCGCCGGCCTTGAGGGAAAGCACGAAAAAAGGCGGGCCGTCTTCCCCCTGGAACAGGTCGACCAAGCCCTTACGTTTTTTTACCGCCGTCCCGCCGTGTAAGATAATCCCCTGGCGGCCGAACACACCCCCGAGAAAGGCGGCGATCGGCTCGGTCATTTCACGGAATTGGGTGAATACCAGGAGTTTTTCCTGTCGCGAGGCGATTTCCTCGCCAATGGCGCCAAGGCGGTCGAACTTTCCGCTGTCGGCCGGTTCGTATCCGCCGTGTCCCAGGAAGTGGCTCGGATGATTGCATATCTGCTTGAACCGGAGAAGATAGGCCAGTACCAGCCCGCGCCGTTTGATCCCGTCGAGTCCTTTGAGCGCCGATCGTAGCTCCTCCACGGATCGGGCATACAGGGCAGCCTGTTTTTTGGACAGGCCGCAAAAGGCCTTCGTCTCGGTCTTGTCGGGCAGATCCTGAATAATACTCTTATCGGTCTTAAGCCTTCTCAGGACATAAGGCCGGATCAGATTCCGCAAAGGCCCGTAGCAGTCCGGTCCTCGCCCCTCCAGCCCCTGGACGAATTTCTTAAATCGGAGGGCAGACCCCAGCAGGCCGGGGCAGAGAAAATCAAAAAGAGACCAGAGATCGGAGAGCCGATTCTCAACCGGCGTTCCGGTAAGGGCAATCCGGGTTTCAGCCCTGAGCTCTTTGACCGCCTTGGTCTGGCGGGTGGATGGATTTTTGACCGCCTGGGCCTCATCCAGGATCACCAGTCGCCAGGGCCTGTCCAGAAGCCATTTCTGTCTAAGGAGCATCCCGTAAGTAGTCAGGGCCACATCGGCCCCGGTGAGAACCCTGGCAGGATTTTTAGCCATGGCCGCCAGGGCGGCCTTATCCGTTTCCGAGGGATGGACAAAAACGGCATTAAGCGCCGGGGCGAAGCGATTGATTTCAGCCTTCCAGTTGGCCAGAAGCGAGGCCGGAAGGACCAGGAGTGAGGGCCGTTCGGATGGTTTCTCTTTCATGGCCAGGAGAAGGCAGAGGACCTGAACGGTTTTACCCAGCCCCATGTCATCGGCCAGACAGGCCCCCAGTCCGAGTTTAGTCAGAAACCAAAGCCAGTTAAACCCGATTTCCTGGTAGGGTCGAAGCGTTCCGCGAAAGCCCGGGGCCGACGCGGTTGCGGCCAATTTTCCCGGCTCGCGCAAGGCCGCAAGCGTATCAGAAAGCCATTTTCCGGCCCCGATGAAGGACCACTCACGATCTTCGCTCTTGAAACGGCCTTCGACATTCAGATCCGACGGGGCACCGGCCAAAAGGCGCATCCCTTGAATAAAGGAAATGCCTTCCCCGGCAGCCTCGGCCTCCACTTTTTTCCAATGGACCAGGGCCTCAGATAATTTTTCCCGGTCCACCTCGACCCACTGGCCCTTGACATAAGCCAGGCCGTCCTCGGAGGCCATAAGGGCACGCCATTCCTCTTCAGTCAAATTCTGATCCCCAAGGGCAAGCCCCACCCTGAAGTCCAACATGGCGCCGGCTTCGAACCGGCTCTGTCTTTTTTCGCCGATGGTCACGGCCACTCGGGGCCGGGGCCGCTTCCGCCACCAATCCGGTATCCGCACCAGGAGACCGCCTTCCTCCAAAAGGGGAATATTTTTAAGGAGACGATAGGCTTCGGACGTGGTCCAGGCCAGAGGATGAAAGACATCGCCCGAATCCACCAGGTCCTTGACGAAGGGGATCATCTCGGAGGCCCGATATACGGGCGAAAGCAGCTTGATCAGAGCGGCCTTGTTGTGCTCACCGGCATATTCCTGGAGGGCCTTTCCCAAAGGTTGGTATTGGACACGCCCCCCCTTGGAAAGACTGGGAGCGTAAGTGGCCAGAAAGGCGAAAGGGAAATCGGGATCACTTCTGTTCTCCGCCAGGTGAAAACAGACGCGTCCCACCTGCTGCCAGAGAGGGGCATGCTTCTTCAGCCAGCCGTTAAGGCCCTCATCGGACGCGCCGATCTCTTTCCTCGCCCATGAGTCCAGATCGTTCCAGAGGCCGCGAAGGACCTCAATACTCAGGTATTCTCCGCCCTGCATGGGAGGTGCAGAAAGCACGAGGACCGCCAGCTCGGATTCCAGGGGTGGATCGATGGGGTCCAGATGTTTCCCGACGAATTCGGGCGTGCGACAGAGTCGGGTCAGATAATGGCAGGCAAAATCCCGCCAAAAGGAGACCACCGGTGAAAGGTGCGCCTCCGGCTTCGATCCGCCCAGGGCCAGAAGCCCCCGGGACTGGGAGGATGAAAAAGCGGCCCCGACCCGCTTCATCCAGGCATAAGGCGTCGTTCCGTCTGGGGTGTCGTCCCCTTGCAGCCGCAGATGCCCCGCAGGGGTCAGGATCAGATCGCAGTTCATTCTGTAAGATGG
>CAZVHO010000159.1:6120-10867 GCA_964627515.1 uncultured Thermodesulfobacteriota bacterium
GCCAGAAAGTCGGCACAGGGCAAACAGAGCGTATCCCCTTTTACCAGGCGATCTTTCCCTCGGTAGAGAAGTAGAGTCTTACTTTTTGGATATTCCTCTTTGAAAGACCGCAGCGATCTCAGATCAGCGGGTCGGATGGTTCTCGTATTCTTAATCTATAGTTAGGCTGCTTTTCGGTATGCTTCTCGCGCCAGTCCATGTTGGCCTAAAGGACTAAGCTAACACCATTATTGTAGTATGCATCTGCCATGTGCTCGTCCAGCTTGGATGTAGCTTTTTTCTGGTATTCGTCTAATTCCATGCGATACCATGGCCTGCTTTTGGGTGAACAGATCAGCTTTTGCGGGAGAACTTTTGACTGTCAAGTTGATAGGAACAATATGTAATGGAGAGATATCCATCATTGTTGACAAATATTCGTGTATAACGTATGTTATATCGTCATCACCAGTCAGGAAATTTAAATGCCGCCAAAAACCAGATTTTCCCAGGAAGAGATAATTAATGCCGCCTTTGAAGTAGTTCGCTCTGGGGGAATGGATGCGCTCTCCGCCCGCAGTATCGCCCGGCAACTTAATGCTTCCACTCAGCCGATCTACTCCTATCTGAAATCAATGAAAGACCTGAAGGAGAAGATTACCGAAAAGGCTTTCGCTTTGCTTCTTTCCTACGAAACCCAAAAACATACAGGCCACGCGGGCACGGATCGCAGTATCAACAATGTCTTATTTGCCAAAAAGGAATTTCATGTCTGGCGCTTCTTATATGATCCGCGCAACCATTCTTTGGTTTCACCGTTCTTTGAAAAGAGATTAGCCGATGTAGTCAAAGAGATGGATTCATATGAAGGCCGGCTTTCCCGGGAAGATAAAGAAAAGTATTTTTACATTGTGTGGTTTTTTCTTTACGGACTGAGCAGTACCATTAATAACATTTATTCCAAATGCGAAAAAGAAACGAAGGCAATGTTCAGTAACGATGAAAGCATCACTCAATTTGTAATTGAAAGTATTCAATCTATCTGGACCGGCTTTAAACAAACTCACGAAAAATAATTCCATAATTAATTCTTAATTTCATCCCCAGCTTTTGATTAATCCTCCCTGAATCATAGAGAAAAATATGCGCAGAAATTTCCTTGACTTTATATTATTTATGTTATATTACTATTGTTATATTTAATATGAAAGGAGATATTCAATGAAAATCAGACATTTATCAATAACAGGAATTTTATTATTGACTTCACAATGAAGCAGACAGCAAACTTGCATTGACAAGAACAATTGCCTTTTTAAACAAATACCTTAAAGAGGGGGGGGAAATGAAACTCACGACACTGAGGCTGTCATTATACGCCGTGATTATATCCGGATTAATTTTCTGTGGAGGACAAATCATGAGCTGCTATGCTGCCGAAACAGCGCTGTCTTATGCGGACGTAACATATCCGTATGCCGTAAAGAATTTAACCGTCAACGGCCAGAAGATTGCTTATATTGATGAAGGGAACGGTTCACCAGTTGTTTTCCTGCACGGCGTTTCCACAGATTTGAATAATTTTCACATGCTGTATCCGGAATTTATTAAAAATGGCTACCGGGTAATCGGGCTGGACATGATCGGATACGGCAAGAGCAGTAAACCGCCAGCCATACAGTATTCAACTGATTTTCACGCAAGCACGGTAATTGAATTCTGCAGGAAGACAGGGCTTAAAAACGTAACTTTAATAGGACATAACAGCGGGGCAACGATCGCCCTGAAGATGGCGCTTCAGGAACCTTCACTGGTGCGTTCGCTCATTTTGCTGTCTCCATTGGGCTTAAGTCCCATACCGGCGGTTTTTCTGGAGCTATACAAGCAGAATTACGATAACAACATGGGTATTACCTATACCGATCAAACCCGCTTCCGGTCTTATTTTCCCACTCTCGTTTACAAAATGAATCCCTATGCCGAGGCATTTCTCAGACAGCGCCTGCGCCTGATGCTTCATCCGGACTGGCAATTAACTATGAAAGCGGTCAAGGAAACAACTTTCTCAGCGCTTGATGATGCAGATGCAATTATGGCAAATATTAATTCCCTCAGTATCCCGGTTCTTGTTCTGCTCGGCCAGAACGATAATAACATAAATCCTCAGAATATTAAAAATGCCGTTGCCGGTAGGACAAAAGACTGGCGCATCCTGATACTGAATGAAAGTGGTATGCTTGTTCATTTTGAGCAGACCGAAAAAGTATTGGCCGAGTCATTGGCATTTTTAAAAGCGAAAATTGAAAAACAAAGTAACAAACTGGATTAACCAACGAATATTGAAAGGAGCTTCAAATGGGGAGTGTTACTTTCCGGCTAAATGTCCGTCTATGCACTATTTTACCTCGTACCGCAGGGAAGGGCCGGAACCGGTCTTTTTCACAAGCCCAAGCTCTTCAAAATGCCCCAAGTGGCGCCGCGCAGTCCTTGCCTCAACGCCTATGGCTTTAGCATATTCCCCAGATTTTGCTGTAATAGCATTGCGTATGGCATTGGGTCGGACCCAATGCCGAATCACAGGGGACCTTGAATTCGTACCGGGAATGTGACATAAAAGGATTTGACCCTTCCTTTGGATGGGTATATTCGTTCCGTTCGATTTAAAAATATTCCCAAGTGAAAGAGAAAAAATATGACCTCCTATGATCCAAAAACCCTCACCGGCCTATTGGCGGAAAGGGTCACGGCCTGCCCGGAAGCCCCGGCACTCGAATACCGGGATTCGATTATGACTTACATGGAGCTTGAAATCCGGAGCCGTCGGGTGGCCCAGGGATTGAGGGACAGGGGCCTGGGACCCGGAGACCGGGTGGCCCTGTGGCTTCCCAATGTCCCGGCCTATGTGGTGCTCTGTTTTGCCCTGGCCCGTTTGGGGGCCATTGCCGTGGCCGTCAATACCCGGTATCGGAGCATGGAGGTGGAGGATATTGTGGCCAGGTCCGGGGCCAGGATCCTGGTGTTCTGGCCGGGTTTCAAGGACATCGACTTTGTGGGAATCCTTGGCGGCCTGAACCCGCAGGCACTGGCTTCCCTGGAAACGGTAGTCCTTTACGGAGAAGGGCCGGACCAGGGCAAGCGACCGGATCCTGTGCTTGGCCGCCCCTCAATGGCCTATGCCCTGTTGGAGACCTCGCCGCCCATGAAGGAGGATTTCGCCACGCCCGAGACCCCCTGTAACATCTTTACCACCTCGGGGACGACCAAGGCCCCCAAGTTCGTGCTCCATAAACAGGGGGGCCTGGCTCAACACGCCAGAGACACGGCCCGGGGATTCGGCTTCGACCGGCCCGGGGCGGTTACCCTTCAAGCCCTTCCTCTGTGCGGGGTCTTCGGTTGGGGCCAGACCCTGGCTGCCCTGGCCGGCGGGGGAAAAATTCTGGTGCGCCCCCTTTTCGATGCACAGAAGGCGGGAGACGATATCATCACCAACCGGGTGACCCACGTGATGGCCTCGGATGATATGTTCGCTCGGATACTGGAGGCCCGCATGGAGGAGCGTCCCTTTCCCAGCCTCAAGGTCTGCGGTTTTGCCGCTTTCAGTCCCAACCTCGACACCTTCCTGTCGGAAGCGGAGCGGCGGGGACTTCCCCTTGTCGGCCTCTACGGGATGAGCGAGGTCATGTCCCTCTTTTCAGTGCAACGATTGGACGACCCGGTCGAAAGACGGTGTGCGGCCGGGGGTTACCCGGTCTCGGCCGAGACCCGGGTGCGGGTGCGCGACCCGGAGACCGGAGAGATCCTGCCGCCGGGCCGAAGCGGCGAGATCGAGATCCAGGGGCCGAGCCTCATGGCACGATATGACGGAAACCCCGAGGCCACGGCCGAGGTCTTCACCGAAGACGGGTTCCTACGGAGCGGGGATGCGGGCTATTTGCGGGAAGACGGCTCCTTTGTCTTCGAGACAAGGATGGGGGATGTGCTCCGTCTGGCTGGGTTTCTGGTGAGCCCCACCGAGATCGAGGCCTACATCGAACGCCATCCCCAGGTAGCCGCCGCCCAGGTCGTGGGCGTAACCACTTCCAAGGGACCCAGGGCCTTTGCCTTTGTCATCCCCCGGGCCGGGGCGCAGATGGATGAGGAGGAACTTCGAGCCCACTGCCGGCAGGGCATGGCCAACTATAAGGTCCCCATACGGTTTGTAACCGTAGAGGCCTTCCCGGTAACCCTGAGCGCCAACGCCACCAAGGTTCAACGAAAAAAAATGCGCGACCAGGCCCAAGAGATGGTAGACCGATCTCCGATCACTTTATAAGCCGGGTTACTCTCCGAGAATCGATGGAGGTCCGGGGAGCACATATCAAATTTTTCCCACCACGAAAATGCTTGACCTGACAGAGTCGCCTGTGTAACATTTAGGGTTACATCAGGGAGTGAAATTCTATGGCCAAGACGGCAATGACCCATGCCCGGTTGACCCCGGAAAAGGACTGAACTGTTACACTTGACTTATCTGAATAAAGGGTTTATTATAAATATTACAAATCCGTTATTGAATCCATATGGTGTAAATGACGGTCGAAGTTGGTGAACAATTCGATGAGTACGGGCATCGGAGGATTTATCTTCGATGCCTTTTTTTTAGGCATGTCGTATCCCAACTTGAGAAATCATTCAACGGAAGGGATACGATCATGGCAGAAGGAAGCGTAAAGTGGTTCAACGAAAACAAAGGTTTTGGCTTTATTGATGTGGACGGTCAGGATAAAGA
>CAZVHO010000160.1:0-5333 GCA_964627515.1 uncultured Thermodesulfobacteriota bacterium
TCGCCCGGTATCTTGGAGTAACGAATTCGTGCGTTACTCGGGCGGTTTCATCGGGGGGAAAGTTGTCAGATTTAAAGGAACGTTATGCTTGAGCGGATGGGTTCCCTCTAAGCACACTCTGCACGAACGTCCCCCTTTTCTCATTTCGCTGAATATGGCGACTTTGAGGTGACCATAGAAATAAAATCAGGAATTGTCTCTGGGCGCTTCCCAAGAAGGGCATTGAACATTGTCCTGGAGTGGAGTATGTTGCATAAAGAAGAATTATTGAAGGATTGGGACCTTGCATCAATGAAACTGCCCCTTAACCAAATTGATCCATTGGAGTAACTTTATGATACCGCATGTAATAGAAGCCAAATACGTCAATGACTACAAAGTCTGGCTAAGATTTAATGATGGCCTTTCGGGCGAAATCGATCTTTCTAATGAACTTGATGGCCCAATTTTTGAGCCTCTTAAAGACAAAGCCTATTTTACTCAATTTTCTGTTCGCTACAATACGATTTCCTGGGAAAATGGCGCTGACTTTGCTCCTGAATTTCTTTGGGAAAAAATCAGCCAACAACAAACTCCAGCGGACTGGCAAAAGGCCGCCAGCCGCTGAGTTTCATTGTTAGACGAATGAGACTGAAATATAGAGTTCAAAATCGAACGAAAGCGTATCGATGCCGTTCCGGAACACGAATTGTTTCGAGAAATGGAAAGAGTCTGGACACAGCTCGGTCATAGACCCTCGCGCACAGAATGGGAGGCATCAAGCCCCAGTATAAGCTATATCACATATCGCCGCCATTTCGGCGGTTGGGTAAACGCTTACATCCGATTTATCGAACATAAGATGGGCTGCCCAATCGTCACAGACGACCCGCCTGGCTCGACGGGTCCACAAGTGACACCCGAGATTCAAAACGACAAGAAACGTGACATCCCTCTCAAGCTAAGGCTGAAGGTGCTTGATCGCGACAAGTACACGTGTGTCTTTTGTGGACGAACCCCAGCATTACTCCCGGGCGTGACCCTTCACATTGACCACAAGGTTCCTTTCTCTAAAGGTGGCAAAACGGAGTTCGAGAATCTCCAGACCCTCTGCTTTGACTGTAATTATGGCAAAGGGGATGCTTGTTATAATGAAGCCGTCTAACGAATAAGGATAGATTGTGAGAGCGGAGCGAACCACAATCTTCTGACATCTGACAGCGTCTGACAGGCGTCTGACAGGGCCGGGCCACGAGAACTATTTGATATGATGAATGTTATTGAAAACTTTACCCCCTAAAAATGGTCTATATTGCGTTTTTTGATGGCAAAAAGGCGGCTTTTCGAAAAAACGAATGGCAAGCAAAGCGACATTTTATTCCCGATCAGATCTGGCATATCACCCATCGATGTCATAAACGGGAATTCCTTCTTAAATTCTCGAAGGATCGCCATCGTTATTTACAAAGAATGCTTGGGCCCATATCCCTGGAGCAGCTTAGGGGTAGCCATAAGTACTGGATAGAAAAATACTTGGGGATGGGGAGAAAACCCGCGAAGAGGAGTGGACCCGTAGTATCGCCGTAAGGGAGTAAGTCTTTTGTTGAGAAAATGAAAGACCTTTTAGGGGTTAGGGCCAAGGGGAGAGATGTTACAGAAGGGACTAAGAGGTATCAGCTCCGGGAAGAGGCTGCTTCCTATAATGCTCTTTTCGGGGTCAAAAACGACGATATAGCCCTTAAAAACACCTATTCCTGGGACGCAAATGTTTAATTATTAACAAGTTGGCGTGGCCCGACCCAATGCCAAATCATTGCCGGACCAAGCGGTCTGCACTGTTGATGTCGGTGATCATGTGGGACTTTACCCTCTAAATTCCTTCCAGCCAGGTCAACCAGTCGTTCAAGTGCCTGCATTCATGACGCAAATTCTCCAAACCAATACGTCTGGATACGAGTGGACCATGAAGGGCCTTCTGGTATGATGGGACAATTTGCAGGATTCTTTTAGAAGGAGCAGTCTGTGGATCATCGTTAATGTCCTCCGGAGAGGGGAATGCATCCCTGACAGCTTTGAGTTGAGGCAGCAACGAAGACTGATAGAGCGCTCTGCTTAACTCTTCCGGTTTCGCAAACAAAAGTGCTTCAAACTCATGAATCATCAAATAGGGATGAAACCGAGGATGATTAATTTGATGTTTCCATTCGGTTTCAACATAAATTGCCCTTTCATAAGGAGACCCCATCGGACGGGATGTCACCCCAGGGAATTCGTTCGGGAGTCCATAATAGTCTATAAACGTGGTAACAAATGCGGCCCCTGTATCTCCAAGAAGACGCAACAAATCGTTTTCCAGCTTTTGATAATCAGTAATTCCGCCCTTGAAATCAGGGCCTTGTTTTGTCCGCTTTGTCGTAACTATTTTGGGGGTCGCGAATATCTCTCTACTCTCCAGATGGGGTGCCAGTACATCCTTCACAAAACGTTCCTCAGTGAAGCCCTCTACAAGCACGAGAACACGCTTCATCAGGGACGCCCCCCGAAAATATTTTTCTCCCACAATTCCCCGAGTCCGTAATCTTCCAGCCAAGCCGTCATATCTGCCGACTTAAGGTGGCGGAATACACTTTGGCCGTTTTCGCGGTCCACAACCCACACATGTTCCGGCTCTAATTGATTGATAAGGGTCACCGATTGGGTTGCCACAATTAATTGTGTCCGAGAGGCGGCCGACTTAAGAAGACCGGCAAGCACTTGTATGGCTGCCGGATGAAGCCCCAATTCCGGCTCGTCAATGAGGATAAGAGAGGGAAGGTCGGGCTGGAGAAGGAGTGTGGAAAGGCATATAAAGCGTACTGTGCCATCCGAGAGCGCTGCAGGGCCGAAGTAATTGTCGCTTCCTTTTTCCTCCCATTCAAGGCGAATTTTGTCCGGATTCAAAAGTGACGGCTCAAGTTTGAAACGATGGAAAAAAGGGGCTACCTGTCTGATAGTATCCTCAATATTTTCAAAATGATCAGGCTGCTTCTTCTCAAGCCTATACAAGAAGGCAGCAAGATTACCCGCATCGGATTTGAGAAAGCGATTGTCGGCAACGTCGCAGGTTTGTTTCATAGGGGCAGAAGGGCTTGTATCGTGGAAATGATAGATACGATAACTTTCAAGATGATCATGAACATATTTTGCCACACGACTTTTCGACTCCGTTATACGGGCTTCTGAATGACCAGACCAGGAATCAGCTAAGTGCGGGTTATCGAACTGTTCTGTGGCCTGGTAATAAGGACGTTCTGTTCCGAAGACAAATCGATCTTCATCGGTTGGAAGAAGGGTAAATTGATAAATGTTCGCATCACTTCCTGAACGGAATTCGATTTTTATTGTTATGTTTTCAGTTTTTTTCCGTCCGAAATGGAGTATGGCATTCGCTCCCCCAGCCTCACCGGTATAGTTTTGGAGTTGTTGGTCAACTACACGCCGGAGGAAGTTAAATACACCGATAAGATTCGACTTACCCGCCCCGTTACCGCCGATAAAGACGTTGAAGGGAGCAAATTCAAGTTCCTGATCCTGGATTGACTTGAATCCCCTTATCCATAATTTGTTAAGATTACTCATTGATATCGTCCTTTTTTGTTTTTCTTCCTGGGTTCAGATAGTTCAAAAACAAAACTATTATACCGTAATCTCACCATTCATCAAGCGGGGAAGAAGCATATCCCTGGCAATGCGAAATTTTTCGATTTGAGTGCCCAGGTTACTAATTTGCTGAAAAAGCGGCGATTCCGGATTATCTTCGATCGTGGCGTCTTTGCAGAAGCCGGGTAGATCTTCATAGCTTCATGGATCAGCCTTTCGGGTCGGAGTTCAGGTTGCCCGCCTTAAAAACTCATTTGGAATGAATAATTTAAACCATAACAAACAGTTAAAGTCAATCTCATTCTATGGTTCTCTCTTGACTTTTCAAAAGGCTCTGTTAAAATCAACCCCATTCTGAATGTAACTTTGGCGGTCATCCCATAACCCTTGATAAGGATGGAGAATGATTCCGGTCGGCGAAAAACCTCGTGTCTCAAGAGAGAACGGGGTTTTTTATTATTCAAACGATTAACCGGCTTCTGATATTGGTTAAGCCGGAAGGATTGGTTGACGAAACGGTGTACTGAACCCAAACCCGAGGCATCAAAGGAGGTCATTTCCATGAGTTCAGCAAGGATTCGTAACTGGGACCGCACCCGTTCCTGGATACCGGAGGAGATCCACCACCCGGATAACGAAGAACAGATCGCCGCATTGATCCACCGGGCCGTGGAAAACAAAAAACGCCTCAAGCCCATAGGCCAGGCCCTTTCCTGGTCGGATATCGCCGATATGCCGGGGCAAACCATCCGCTTGGATCGGATGGCCCGGGTGCTCGAAGTGGACCGGGACAACCGGCTGATAAGGGTTCAAGCCGGTGCCCGCCTGAAATATGTCAATGAGGTTTTGGCCCGGCACGGACTGGCTTTCGAAAATTTCGGCTCCATCATCCTGCAGACCGCCGCCGGATACATCGGGACCGGCACCCACGGCACCGGTGCCAGGACCCCCATTCTGTCCACTCATATCGAAAAAATCCGCCTTATCGACGGTCTGGGTGAAATCCACGAACTGGACGCCGCCCATGAGCCCGAGCTTTTTTCCGCCGCCCGGGTCCACCTGGGATGCCTGGGGGTGATCACCGAGATCACCTTCCTGTGCGTCGAGGCCTTTGACCTGGAAGAACGTCTCGAATTGGTCGATTTCGACACCGCCCTGGCCGACCTGGGCACCACCCTCCGAAACAATGACTACTGCAAATTGTGGTGGCTGGCCTATACCGATAAGATCCAGGTTTATACCTTCAACAAGACCGCCAAGCCCCGGGGCGGGGCCGGCCTGCCCGGTTTTCTGGACAAGACCGGCCTGTCTGGCCTGGTGTTCACCGGGCTTATCAAAATGGGCCAGGGTTTTCCCCAGGTCATTCCCTTTTTGCACAACACGGTACAGAGCATCCATTACCAACCCCACAGCAGGGTGGACCGCAGCGACCGGGTCATCAAGGTCAACAGCTCCATTCCCATCCACCAGGAAACAGAATATGCCATACCCATAGACCAGGCAGCCAGGGCCATCGATGAGACCAGAAAGATGGTCCTCAAGGCTGATTACCGGGTGAATTTCCCTTTAGAGGTACGCTTCGTGGCCGCCGATGATATTCCCCTGAGCCCGGCAAGCGGCAGAGACAGTTGCTACCTCGGCCCCTACGTGGCCGGCCTGCCCTGGGCCCGGTCCTATTTCGCAGAATTCGAGGACCTCATCAGGGACTATCAGGG
>CAZVHO010000160.1:5433-10808 GCA_964627515.1 uncultured Thermodesulfobacteriota bacterium
GATTATGAAACCCTCAAGGCCGTCAAACCCGACCTGATCTGGCTGGGGATCACCGGCTTCGGCCCGGACAGCAATGAAGCGGCTTATGATCCGATCCTGCAGGCCCGGGGAGGGCTGATGGAATTGACCGGGGAGCCGGACGGCGAGCCCCAGGTCCTGGGCATCCCATTACCCGACATGGGGGCCAGCGAGCATGCCTACGGACTGATCATGAAGGCCCTTTACCAGCGGGCCGTTACCGGAGAAGGGTGCCGGATCGATTTGTCCATGTTTGAAAGCACGGTTTCCTGGCTGACCGTCCCCATCACCTTAAGCCGGTCTTTTGGAAAGAAGATCACCCGCCGGGGTAATACCCATGAATTCTTTGCCCCGGTTTCGGTCTTCCCCACAGCCGACGGATACGTCTATGTGGCCATGGGCAATGATAAACAGTGGGCGAGCCTGACCGAACTGCCCGAATTCAAATCCCTGGCCAAAGAAGCCTATCAAAAGAATGCCGGCCGGATTGCCGACGTAAAAAACCTGAACCAGGAGATGACCGGGATTCTTAAACAATTTAAAACCGCGGAGCTTATTACCCTGTTTAATAAAATCGGCATACCCATATCGGAAATAAATTCCACGGAGCGGGTGGCCCAGGATCCCCTGGTAGTCAAAAACCTCCTTAAAGCCAGGGACCAAAGGACAGGCATTGAAATCATTCTGGCCCCCCCGCCTCAGATGACCGGCTACTTACGTTCCAGAGGGCAAGAGCTTTCCTTCCCCCCCCGTTTCGGTGAGCACAACCAGGAAATTTATGGACAAACGCTCGGCTATGGGGAAGCCGACCTAACGACTTTCAAGGAAAAAGGGATTATATAAAATATTACGGGTTACGGGTTAAAAAAACATACCACCTTCATCTGATAACCCGCAACTCGCAACCCGTAACCCGTAACAGTGTCCATGTCAGAGATAAATTCGCAGATACGGAGTCAAAGAACCTTATGCCGACCGGAGACCAGTTAGCCCAATATATCCTTTCCGGTTTGACCACTGGGAGCATCTATGCCTTGATCGCCCTGGGGTTTTGTATTATCCACAATGCCACCGGGATCGTTAATTTTACCCAGGTGGATTTCATCACCCTGGGCGGCTTGATGATGTATACCTTTTTGCTGGCCATGGGCCTTCCCCTGCCTTTGGCCTTTCTCCTGGGAGTATTGGCCGTAACCATTGTCGGGGGCCTGGTGGAAAGACTGGCCATCCGGCCGGCCAAGTCCCGCTCCATCATCGTTCTTATTTTCATCACCATCGGCGTTTCCATTTTGATGCGGGGGATCTTTAAGATTATCTGGGGGAAAAATCAGATGGCCCTGCCCCCCTTCAGCGGTGATACTCCCCTGATGATCCTCAGGGCTGCGGTCCTTCCCCAAAGCCTCTGGATCTTCTGTATCACGGTGGTGGTGGTTATTATCCTGCATCTTTTTTTTAATCACTCCCTGATCGGTAAAGCCATGCGGGCTACTTCCTTTAACCCCAGGGCCGCGGCCCTGATGGGGGTTAATGTCAACCGCATGATCCTCCTTTCCTTTGCCTTAAGCGGGGCCTTGGGGGCCATTGCCGGGATCATCATCGTCCCCATCACCACCCTGTCCTATGATATCGGCGTCATGCTCGGTTTGAAAGGCTTCGCTGCGGCTATCCTGGGCGGTTATGGGAACAGTATCGGGGCCATTATCGGCGGCTTGTTATTAGGGGTCCTGGAGTCCCTGGGGGCAGGAACCATTTCTTCCTCTTACAAGGATGTCCTGGCTTTCGTCATCCTGCTTTTAGTCCTTTTCATAAAACCGAGCGGTCTCTTAGGCCACGGTGAAAAGGAGCGGGTCTGAAAATGGTCCAGGGGTTTCTGAAAGGCAAATCCTCTTTCGGGTTATCGATCCTGGCCTTGATGGTCCTTCTCTTTCCGTGGGTTATTTCCAATCCGTACTATTTGAATGTCGTCAATATCATCGGCCTGAACACCCTGATCGTGGTCGGCCTTAATCTGCTGATCGGCTATGCCGGGCAGATCTCCTTGGGCCATGCCGCTTTTTATGGATTAGGGGCCTATCTTTCCGGTATACTGACGGTCAGCTACGGGGTTTCTCCCTGGTTAGCCATGATCCTGGCCCTGGCGGTTACCGGTCTTCTGGCCCTGATCATCGGTATTCCTACCCTTAAATTGCATGGCCATTACCTGGTGATGGCCACCCTGGGGTTCAACATTATCATCAATATCGTCATCATCCAGTGGGATAAGGTAACCGGCGGACCTTCGGGTTTTCCGGGAATACCCAATTTGAAAATCGGCAGTTTGGTTTTTGATTCCGACTGGAAAATGTATTACCTGATCTGGTTTTTTACCTTTATTGGAATTGTTTTGGCCCTGAATCTGGTCCATTCCCGGGTAGGCCGGGGGCTTCGGGCCTTGCATGGGAGCGAAGTCGCCGCCTGCGCCCTGGGGGTAAAGACCGAAGTATATAAAGTTAAAGTATTTGTATTAAGTGCCTTGTATGCCTCCCTGGCCGGCAGCCTTTATGCCCACTATTTGACCTTTATCAGCCCCAAGACCTTTGATATCTTCTTTTCCGTAGAGTTGGTCACCATGGTTATTGTCGGCGGTATGGGCAGTATCTGGGGGACCCTTTTCGGGACCTTTTTCATCACCCCTTTGCCGAACATCCTGCATTTTTTCGATGAATTTAAAGATATTTTTTACGGACTGATCCTGGTCCTGATACTGATCTTTTTACCGGAAGGGGTGGTCGTGGCCCTTCGAAACCGGTATTTGAACAGACGGCAGGGGATAAGTCAAACCAGTTTCCATGGTGAATCCTGATGGTTCCTCTCCTTCAGGTTGAAAATACCTCCATCAATTTCGGCGGGATAATGGCCCTCATGGAACTCAGTTTCGATTTGGCCCAGGGATCGATTACCGCCCTGATCGGACCGAACGGGGCCGGTAAGACCACGGCTATCAACATCATTTCCGGTATCTACCGGCCTCAAAAAGGGAGGATTTTTTTCAAAGGGCACCCGATTATCGGACATCGGCCTTATCATCTGGCCGCCATGGGCCTGACTCGGACCTTTCAAAATATTCAGATCTTTCAAAATATGTCCGTTTTGGAAAATGTCATGGTCGGCTTGCACAGTCAAACGAAAAAGGAATTCCTCTCTTCCTTGTTTCGCCTTCCGGGGGTCAGTCAGGAGGAAAAAGAGATTGAAAAAAAAGCCTGGGAAATCCTGGATTTTTTTCATCTGAAGGATAAAGGACACTGGTCGGCTGCCGGCCTTTCTTACGGGGACCAAAAACGAATAGAAATGGCCCGGGCACTGGCCTCCAAACCGGACCTGGTCTTATTGGACGAACCCGTGGCCGGCCTGAATATGACCGAAACCCAGGAGGTCGCCGAGATGATTCGCCTGATCCGCTCTAAGGGTATGACCGTTCTTTTGGTTGAACACGATATGAATCTGGTCATGAGAATTTCAGACAAGGTTGTGGTTTTGAATTACGGGCAAAAGATTGCCGATGGGCCTCCCTTGTCGATTCAAAAGGACCCCCAAGTCCTGGCCGCCTACTTAGGGACCGAAGACTGAGGGGTCGGGTCATGTTACACGTAGAAAAACTGGAAGCCTATTATGGAGGGAACCAGGCCCTCAAAGGGATCTCTTTGGAAGTCAGAGAGGGTGAAATCGTCTCTTTGATCGGTGCCAATGGAGCCGGCAAAACGACCCTGCTGAATTGCCTTTCAGGGATTCATCCGGCCAGGAAAGGCAGGATCTTTTTTATGGGGCAGGATGTGAGCCGGACCAATGCCCAGCAATTAGTCCGTTGGGGGATTATTCAGGTCCCGGAAAACCGCCAACTCTTCGGTCCCCTGACCGTAGAGGAAAATCTGGAGATGGGTGCCTATGCCTGTTCCCGTAAAAAAAAAGAAGACCGGAGAAAGGCCATAAGTCGCATCTATGGTCTTTTCCCTATTCTAAAAGAACGCCGGAAACAGCGGGCCGGCACCCTTTCTGGAGGGGAGCAACAAATGCTGGCCATGGGCCGGGGATTGATGGCCGATCCCAAATTGCTCCTTTTAGATGAGCCTTCCCTTGGATTGGCACCCATGATCGTCCGGGAGATCTTTCGCATCATTAAAGAACTTAAGGAAGAGGGCCGAACGATCTTATTAGTAGAACAAAATGCCCGGGGGGCCTTGAACATTTCCCAACGAGGTTATGTCATCGAAACCGGAAGGATCAGTTTCAGCGGCTCGGCCGGGGATCTTTTAGAGGATGGTGAAGTCCGCCGGGCCTTTTTGGGACAGGATATAACAGGGTAGCGTTCAGCGTTCAGCGTTCGGTGTTCGGCGAAACGGGCATAAGGGCGTAGTTCGAAAATTGCCTTCAGGGGTCGGGGATCAGTTGATAAGAAAGTTGCAAATTTCAAGTTTCAAGTTGCTGTATAAAAACCTTGAACCGCGCCTTGCGCCTTAAGGAAACTTTATGTCTCAAACTTTTATGCCTGATTTTAAATCTCCGGATGAATTAGAGGCCCATCAGTTAGAAGGCCTTAAGTGGACTATCAATCATGCCTATAACGGCTCTCCTTTCTATCGCCAACGATTCGACGAAGCCGGGGTCAAACCAAAGGACATAACCTCCCTGGATGATTTGCAGCGTCTGCCTTTTGTTACCGCCCGGGACCTGCGGGACGGCTATCCCTTTCCTTTGCTTTCCGTTCCGCTTGAAAAAGTGGTGCGCATCCATGCCTCTACCGGGACCACGGGCAAGAGAAAAATCCTGGCCTATACCCAAAAAGATATTGATGATTGGGCCCATTTCTTTGCCCGTTGTTATGAGATGGCCGGACTCAGCCGGGAAGACCGGGTGCAGATTGCCGTGGGCTATGGGGTCTGGACCGCCGGGGTGGGTTTCCAATTGGGCTGCGAGCGTTTCGGAGCCCTGGCCATCCCGATAGGGCCTGGGAATATCGATTTGCAATGCCAGTTTTTGGAGGATCTGCAATCCACGGTCCTGTGCTGTACGGCCTCCATGGCCCTTTTGATGGCCGAAGAAGTGGATAAACGAAAATTGCGCAGCAAAATCTCTTTAAAAAAAATCATCTTCGGCTCGGAAAGGAGCAGCGAGGCCCAGCGGAAAAAGATCCAGGAGCTTTTGGGCTTGGAAGAGCTCTTTGATATTCCCGGTCTGACCGAGCTCTATGGACCCGGCACCGGTCTGGATTGTTACCGTCATGAGGGGATTCATTATTGGGCCGATTATTATATCCTGGAACTGCTTGATCCTTCCACCTTGAAACCCGTTGAACCGGGTCAAACCGGGGAAATGGTGGTCAC
>CAZVHO010000161.1:0-10736 GCA_964627515.1 uncultured Thermodesulfobacteriota bacterium
AAAGGAAAGAGTCCGGCAGGACAGTAAGTTATATAAAAGAGAAGGGGCCGGGCAAGGCCCCTTCCCGCACCATAATCAATCTCTGAGTGCAGTCCCACCGCCCGGAAGAGCGGGGGTTATGCAACGCCGAGAGGCTGCCAACCACCAATTGTCTGCTTATTCTATCGGCCCGACCCCTTCTTCATAATCTTTCTTCAAAGCAAGTGCCTCCCCGTTGGTAAAAAAAACTTGACATCCTAAAAGTTAAGCTATATTAATTTGTCAGTTGTCAGACAACTGATATTTAAAAACGGTGATTACTATGGCGGTTATCCGAAAGATACTCAAACAAAGCGTTTCCGATCAGGTATTCAGTCAACTGAAAGAAAACGTTGTCAAAGGCCGATGGCGGCCGGGAGATAAAATTCCCTCGGAAAACCAGTTGGTATCCCTGTTTGGCGTGAGCCGGGCCTCCATAAGGATGGCCATGCAGAGAATGATTACCCTCGGGTTAGCCGAGTCCAAAGCCGGCGACGGGACCTACGTCAAGGAATTCAACCCGGCATTCTTCATTAATGAACTGGCCCCTTTCGCTCTCAAGCCTGAAGATCAGCTCGAGATCATGGAGTTCCGGAAGGCCCTGGAAACGGAGGCCCTGAAGCTCGCTGCCCAGAGAGCCACCGATGAGGATCTCCGTGAATTGGAAAAAATCCACCTCCGTGCCAGGAAGGCCTTCAAGAATCTGGATCATAAAACCTATTTCAAGGAGGATCTGCAATTCCACATGCAGATCTTCAAGATGTCGAAAAACAGCATCTTTGTGACGACCGTACAGACCCTGGCGGATATTCTCTTCCCCCACTTCTTCGTTGTGGCCAGGGACTTCTTTGAGACTAGCCCGGTTCCAAGTGACGAAGCCGACTTACACACGGCTATTCTGAAGGCCCTGAAGCGCCGGGATCAGGACGCCTGCGTACGGGCCTACACGAAACTGACAGAGGATTTAATCGCCATGTACCGGCGGATACAGCATAAGGACGATATGGGATCCGGATAGGTGATGTGGCTGGACCAGCTTAACAGCATGCAGGGAAAGGGGGTGGAGTTTGTCGGAAGGACCATTGGCCCACCGGCGGATGAGGACGGGTTCTATCCCGTTCAGAGAACAGGGACTTCAGATACCACTATTAAAGGGAGGTGTACATGTTCAATCAACCGTATCTCACTGAAGAAAACAGAATGGTTGCCAAGCTTTACCGGGACTTTGTGGAAAAAGAGATTATGCCGGTCCGGCAGCAGATCGATGACGACAAGGATCACAAAATAGTCAGGAGAATCCTCCAGGGGTTAACGGACATAGGCCATCAAAAGGCCGCTTTCCCCGCCGAATATGGCGGGGGGAATATGACCTCCGTGGTTTCAGCGGCCGTCATGCACGAGGAACTCGGACGGGGAGACAGCGGAGTCGGGACGGCGGCCACCGTCACCACCTGGGCCTTTCTTCCGGCCATCATGGCGGGGAATAAGGCGGTGTTGGACCGTTTCGCGCCTGAAATCTGCGGACCGGCCTTGAAGATGGGCTGTTTTGCCATGACCGAACCGGGCGGAGTTCACGGGGGCGGAGGCTGCGATATCGAAAACCCCACTTTGCACGGAAAAAAGATTAGGACCACGGCCAGGCTCGAAGGCGACGAGTGGGTCATCAATGGCCAGAAGATGTGGGCCTCGAACAGCGGTGACGCCCATGTCTATTGTGTATTGTGTACGACCGATCCGAATCTGGGTGACGACGGTATCGCACTCATTTACCTGCCGGCAGATGCCCAGGGCCTGTCATTCGGGAAGAATGAGAACAAGGCCGGCATGCAGGGCGACAGGAACTGCCCCATGTTCCTGGATAATGTCAGGGTACCGAAGGCCTGGCGGGCCGCCGGGCCTGGCATCGATGCCCAACTGTTGCACGGCAATGTGGTTGCGGCCCGTATTCTCACCGGTGCTCTCGCCGTGGGAAATGCCCAGGGCGCCTTCGAAACAGTCTTGAGGTTCACCGGAGAAAGAATCGTTGCCGACCGGCCTGTCAGGCAGCATTCCATCTGTGCCGGGATGCTCGCCGATATGGCCATCGGAATCGAAACCGCCAGAGACTATATTCTCCTGACCGCCTACATGTTCGATCATCCGGAAACCTACGGGCCGCCGGTGGCGGATGCCATGCTCTCCAGGGCCAGTATCGCCAAAGTCTACGCGGCGGATGTAGCGGTCATGGTGACCAACAAGGCCATGGAACTGATGGGTTCCTACGGTTACGTGCGTGAATACAACGTAGAAAAATATTGGAGAGACTGCAAGATCATCCAGATGTGGGAGGGCGGCGCGCAATTGGGGCGGTTTGATGTCTGCCGCGGGTACTATGATTGCAAGTTGTAATTCTAACAGGTAACCCCCCGGCTTTGCCGGGGGTTATTTAACCCAATAATCAGGAGGTTTCAAATGAGACTTAATATCGGGAGATTGACCTTTATCGTCGCCAGCCTGGTGCTCTGTGCATTCATTTCCACTTCCGTCTATTCGGCTGACGTCATTAAGCTTAGATACGCTATGTGGATGCCTCCCACCCACAAAATGTCCGTTACTGTGGACCAGTGGTGCAAAGAGGTAGAGAAACGAACGGATGGAAGAGTGAAGATCACGCCCTATTTCGGGGGTACCCTCGCAGCACCCCAGTTGGTCTACGACGGGCTCCTCAAAGGCGCCTTCGACATAGGCCAAACCGCACTCGCCTACAACACAGGAAGGTTCCCTTTCTCGGAGATTTTGGACTATCCGCTCGGTTACAGAGACGCACGACAGGCCACGGCCCTGGACGAAGCCTTTGTTGCTAAATTCAAACCGCATCTCAAGGAATTCGAAGATGTGAAGATGCTCTATTTCTTCTCCCCCGGAGCTACCCTGATCCACACCCGTAAGGTCATATCCAGCATAAACGACATAAAGGGTATGCGCATCAAGGGCAGCGGCCTTAATTTGAAAGCCCTGGAGCTGCTTGGCGCAATACCATCCACCGTTACCTTTCCGGAAACCTACGACGCACTCCAGAAGGGAATGCTTGACGGCGCCCTCACGTACACGGAGGCCCTTCAAACCTTCCGATTCGGCGAGTTTCTAAAATGCACGGTCTTGGACCACGGGATATCGACAGCCCCGGTGCAGTACGTGGCGATGAACAAGAAGAAATGGGAATCCTTGCCAAAGGACGTTCAAGGGATAATAGAAAAGATCAACCGGGAGTGGACCGAGAAGACCGTGAACGTGCTCATGAATATCGACAAGGAGGCCTATGAGTGGGCAGAGAAACAGGGCATTAAAATCGTGAAGGTCTCCAAGGAGGATCAGGCCAAAACAGCGGAGAAGATGAAACCCGTCCTCGATCTGTACGTACAAGCTATGAAGGCCAAAGGTCTACCGGGCGATGAGGCGCTGAAATTCTGCCTCGATTTCCTGAAGACCCATTAATATTCGTCGGGGACGCGGCCAGGCCGCATGGGGACATTCCTCCGAAGGAGGTGTGCCCCCCAGTGGCTCCGCCATGTCCTGAGCGTCGAAAATCGTTGGAATTCGTCAGGAGGAGGTTTCAATGAAGCGTCTAATCAGCATCTGGTTTGGGGCAGGCAAAGCAGTTCACACACTGGCAGGGATTGCTCTGGTTGCCATGTTCTTTATCACCCTCACTGAGGTGACCATGCGGGCGGTGTGGCGGTCGATCCCAGGTACCTCTGAACTCATTTCCCTGGTGGGTGGAGTTGTTGCCGGCCTGGCTATCCCCCGCACGTCCCAGATGAAGGGACACGTGAACGTAGACTTTGTCTTTAACAAGCTCTCCCCGAGCGGACAGAACATCCTGAACGGGGTCACCCGGTTCCTGGTGATGATCTTTTTCATATTCACCGCTTGGTCACTCTTTTCCATGGGGATTGACTATCGGGCTGCCAAGGAGGTAAGCCCGAGTATGGGACTCCCCCTGTATCCGGTATTCTTCTTCCTCGGGGGAGCCATTGTTGTTCAAGTCATCCAGTTCCTGCTGGAGATTCTGAGTGCTTTCGGAGGTGGCCATGAGTGACCAGATTTTTGGAATCCTCTCCATTCTAATCCTCGTTCTCTTCTTCCTTACCGGTACGGAGATCGCTTTTGCCATCGGCTTCATCGGCTTTATTGGATATGCCACCCTCGTCTCCTTCAGCGGGGCCATGAACACCCTGGCCAAGGATTTCTACGATACCTTCGCCTCGTACGGACTTACGGTAATCCCTCTCTTTGTCCTGATGGGACAGATTGCCTTCCATTCCGGAACGGCCAGACGAATGTACGATGCTGCCTATCGATGCTTTGGCCATATTCCGGGCGGGCTGGCCATGGCGACCGTGGTGGGAGCAACCCTCTTTAAGGCGATGTGCGGGTCCACATTTGCTACGGTTGTGGCCTTCTCAAGCATCGCAGTCCCCGAAATGGTACGTTATGGATACAGCAAGAAACTGGCATTGGGACTTGTGGCTACCGTTGGGACCCTCGGGTTCCTCATGCCGCCCAGTGTACTCCTCATCATTCTTGGCCTCGTAACCGAACAATCCATCGGGAGGCTCTTTCTTGCGGGCGTTGTGCCCGCTCTTATGCTCGCTTTCCTCTTCCTCGGCATTACTTTCGGGTGGGTCAAAATTTATCCGGAGGCGGCTCCGCGAGGCGAGCAGTTCACATGGAAAGAAAAGGCCAAAGCGATCCCGGAGTTTGTCTGGGTGATCGTGATATTCTTTGCCGTTATCGGCGGACTGATGATGGGACTTTTCACCCCTACTGAGGCCGGGAGCATCGGCACTGCTGTGGTCCTGCTCCTGGCCATCTTCCGGGAGAAGTTCAAGGTGAAAGACCTGATCATGCCCATCGACGAAGCGCTTCGGACCGCATGCATGGTGCTTGTTCTGGTCGCTTGTTCCAACGTATTCGGGCATTTTCTCACTATCACAGATATACCGGCGCAGGCCGCCGAATGGGCCGCCGGCCTTACGATCAACCGCAACATCGTCCTTGGCTTGATCCTGTTTATCTATCTCCTCGGAGGCTCTTTCATTGACGATCTGGCCTTCATGATCCTCGCTACACCCGTCTTCTACCCCATCACCCTCAAGTTGGGATTCGACCCTATCTGGTTTTGCATCGTTGTAGGCGTCACCATGATGATCGGTATCGTGATTCCTCCTGTGGCCATTGGCGTGTTCCTGGTTAAACAGATCACCAAGGAACCTTTCAAGATAATCTACGAGGGGGTCTACCCCTATCTCGTAGGTCTCGTAATCTGCTTGATACTCCTTTTCCTGTTCCCAGGGATTGCCACCTTCCTGCCGGACATGCTGATGGGGAAGCAACAATAGGGAGAGAATCGAAATGAGAATTACCAGCGTTGATGTAATGGAGCTTAAGGCCAGAAACGACAAGAACTGGCGGCCTATAGTGTGCCGCGTCAATACCGACGAAGGCCTTTACGGGTACGGGGAGGCCGCCATGGCCTATGGTGTAGGCGCCTCGGCCGCCTTCGGCATGATTAAGGACATGGCCGGCTGCATCATCGGGATGGACCCATTGGAGAACGAAGTCATCTGGGAGAGGCTGTATAAGACAACCTTCTGGGGGCAAAACGGTGGACCGGTAGTCTTCAGCGGCATCAGTGCCATCGACTTAGCCCTTTGGGACATCAAAGGGAAGTATTTCAATGTCCCGGTCTACAAGCTACTCGGGGGAAAAAGAAGGGAAAAGCTGAGAACCTATGCCAGCCAGCTCCAATTTCGCTGGGGAGACGGCGTGAATCCGGCCTATGCGACCGAGGACTATGCGGCTGCCGCCAAACACGCCGTCTCAGAGGGGTATGACGCTATCAAAATCGACTTCTTTACCTATGACCGGGACGGCCGGCAGTTCTCTTCCGAAGATACTACGCGGCTTCTAAAGCCTTACTACATCGATCTGGTGGAAGAGAGAATCGCTGCGGTGAGAGAGGCCGTAGGACCCGCCGTAGACATCATCATCGAATGCCACTCTTTTACTGATGTTCAATCAGCCATTCAGATCGGAAAGAGGGCCGAGAAGTACAATATCTTCTGCTATGAGGAGCCGGTCACCCCAAGCCCGAAGCTGACCAAACTCGTAGCCGATGCCGTCAGGATTCCGATTGCCAGCGGAGAGAGAATCTACACGAGATGGGGCTACGCGCCATACTTCGAGAACGGCTCTCTGGGTATGATCCAGCCCGATCTCGGCACCAGTGGGGGGATAACCGAGGGCAAGAAAATATGCGACATGGCCTACACCTATGACGTAAGCGTCCAGGTACACGTTTGCGCCAGTCCTCTTTCGGTGGCGGCGGCGCTCCAACTCGAAGCGGTGATTCCCAATTTCTGCATTCACGAGCATCACGTGATCAACAGGGCTTCATACAACAGAGAACTCTGCCTTTACGACTACCAGCCGGTCGACGGCATCATGACCATACCCGAGCTGCCCGGCCTTGGAAACGAATTGTCGGAGTATGCCTTAAAAACAGCGGACAGGGTGACGGTGTCTACCGCCAAAACCTTCAAGATGGAGAAGTCGGGGACAAATTGAAGAGTGTCTGGTCTTCCTGTAACGTGAATTGTGGAAGCCGCTGCCCGTTGCGTGTCTATGTAGACGGGGGCCGGGTTGTTCGGGTGGAGGCGGATAATACCGGAGAGCATTCGCCCGGTACCCATGAAATCCGGGCCTGCCTGCGGGGCCGGGCCTTGCGTAAATGGGTCTATTCTCCGGAACGTTTGATCTATCCCTTAAAGAGAGTGGGGAAAAGGGGGAATGGAAAGTTCGAGCGTATCTCCTGGGATGAGGCCCTGGACCGCGTATCGGACAGGCTCCGGCAGGTCATAGATACCTACGGAAATGAAGCGGTTTTCCGCATATACGGCACCGGCAACCTGGGTGGGGTGGTTTCGGGTCGGGAGCAGATCGACCGACTGATGAATCTGCTGGGCGGGCAGCTCAGCCATTACAACTCTTACAGCACCGCCCAGATCACCCACGGAATGGTTTATACTTACGGCACCCACGACTGCAGCAATCACCTTACCGATATCGTCAACAGCAGGCTGGTGGTCTTTTTCGGCAATGATCCGGCTGAAACCCGAATGAGTGGCGGTGGGTCTATTCGCGACCTCGTCGTAAGCAAGCAGGAGAGCCGGGTCCGTATTATCGTGATCGATCCGCGGTATACCGATACGGCCGCCGGTTTTTCGGACGAGTGGATTCCCATACGACCAGGTACGGACGCCGCCCTGGTCTCGGGATTGGCTTATGTGTTGATCACTGAAAATCTGGTGGACCGCCAATTCCTGGACCGCTATTGCGTCGGTTATGATCAGTCCACTATGCCCGAAGGCATCCCGCCCGGCAACAGTTACAAAGACTACATCCTGGGAAGCGGCGCCGACGGAATGGCCAAAACTCCTGAATGGGCTTCACGGATAACCGGCATCCCGACGGAACGCATTGTGCATCTGGCCAGAGAAATCGGCACAGCCAAACCGGCCTATATTGCCCAGGGGTGGGGACCGCAGCGCCATGCCAATGGCGAGCAGACCGCCCGGGCTATCTGTATGCTGCCTATACTAACGGGCAACGTGGGCGTCCAGGGGGGAAACAGCGGAGGCCGGGAAGCACCTCACGGGTTTGCCTTTCCTCAATTCCCGATGGGCAGCAATCCGATAACCGCCTCGATTCCCTGCTTTCTGTGGACCAAGGCGATCATCGATCCTGTGAATTTCACGGATTTGAGCGACGGCCTTATGGGAAAGCGGCGGCTCGAAACACCTGTCAAGTTCCTGTGGAGCTTTGCCAGCAACACCCTGGTGAACCAGCATTCCGATATCGGACGGACCCATGGCATTCTGGCCGACGAGAGCCTGTGCGAGATGATCGTGCTCATCGATAATGTCATGACCGCCAGCGCACGCTATGCGGACATCGTTCTGCCCGGCACCAGTTGCTTTGAAGAGAGCGATCTGGCTTACCAGGGTTATGCGGTGGAAATGGGCGCCTTGATTCTGAGGCAACAAGCCATTAAGCCCCTGGGTGAATGCCGTACCCTCTATGACATCTGCGCCGGTATCGCCCGGCGCCTGGGCATTGAGCAGGAATTCACCGAAGGACGCACTCATGATCAGTGGGTGGAAACCATGTACCATCAGTGTCGTAGCGTCCGCCCGGACCTTCCCGCAGACTTTCAGGACGCTGTGGCCCAGGGCGTTTTTAAGTGGAAACGGGAGGGTCCGCCCAAGGTCGGGCTTCAGGCCTTCCGGGAAAATCCCGATGAAGCGCCGTTGAACACCCCGTCGGGTAAAATTGAGGTGTTCTCCAAGCGATTGTGGGACCTGGCAGGGTCTTGGAAACTGCCAGAAGGGGACGTTATCAGCGCCGTTCCGGAATACCACGAAACCTGGGGCATGCCCGCAGACGTCCGGTCCCGGGAATATCCCCTGCAACTTGTGGGTCATCATTGTAAACAACGGACCCATTCCACCTATGGGAACAATCCCTGGCTGCAGGAAGCCTCCCCCCATTCTCTGTGGATCAATCCCCTGGATGCCGAACCCCGGGGCATCGTCCATGGTGACCTCGTAAGGGTCTACAACCAGATAGGCCAAACCGAGGTGCGGGCCAGGGTAACCCCCCGCATCATGCCGGGGGTGCTGTCATTACCCCAGGGCGCTTGGTACGGGCCGGACGAAAACGGGATCGACAAAAACGGCTGCATCAACACCCTGACCAGCCAGCGGCCCTCCCCCCTGGCCAAAGGCAACCCCCAGCATACCAACCTGGTTCAAGTAGAGAAGCTATAAAAATGGGTGACGTGCCAAAGAGACCGGCCTTCTACGTGGATACGCAGATCTGTACCGGGTGCAAAACCTGTATGGTGGCCTGCAAGGACAAAAACGATCTGGGGCCCGGGGTGCGCTGGCGGCGGGTGGTGGAGTACAGCGGCGGCGAATGGCTGTCCAGGCCCGACGGCACGTTCCGGCAGGATGTCTTTGCCTACTACATTTCGGTGAGTTGCAATCACTGCGTCGAACCGATTTGCGTCGAGGTCTGCCCCACTACCGCCATGAACCAGGATGAAAGCGGTATCGTGACGGTTGATCAGACCAAATGTATGGGCTGCAAGTATTGCCAGTGGGCCTGTCCCTATGGCGCACCTCAATATCAGGTCGAAAGCGGTCGGATGAGCAAGTGCGACTTTTGCCGAGACGCACTCAGGGCTGGCGGCGTTCCAGCCTGTGTGGCCGCCTGCCCGACCCGGGCGCTCAGATTCGGTGACCTCGATGAATTGCAGCAGGACTTTGGTGGGCAGAAGGCCATAGCTCCCCTGCCGGATCACGGATTGACTGAGCCCAGCGCTGTTTTCAAGCCTCACAAAATGGGGAAGCCCATTAACAGCCTGGCCGGGACCATCGCCAATCCGGAGGAAAATAGGGATGCCTAGTCACTGGAGCCTGGTTCTATTCACCCTTTTGGTTCAGTCTGCTGTCGGCAGCGTATGGTGTGTGCAGGTCGCCCTTTTCTTGAGTGGCGGCCGGTTCGGAATATCCCACCTTGAACTCCAAGTCCTTACAACCTTGTGCCTGGTCGTGGTGGGTCTGGTTGTCGCCATGGCCCATTTGGGAAGACCAGGCGCCAGTTTTCAGGCCATCAGGAACTTCAAGCGTTCATGGCTCAGCAGGGAAGTACTTGCGGTACATTTTTTTGCCGGAGTTCTGGCGATCCTGGCCGTATTAGCCGGAATCAGCCCTGGGGCATCGAACGGTTGGCTAATGCTTATGGTAAGCCTGCCCGGGGGAGCGGTCCTTTACGTCATGACAAGGGTCTACCACCTGAGAACCGTGCCCTCCTGGAACCATGCAGGCACCCCCTTGAATTTTCTGGGTACCGCACTGTTGCTGGGTGGGCTTCAGTTCATCCTGGTGTTGAACACACTCACCGTGGTCCCGAGCGTCAGCCATGATGCCTTGGGGGCGGAAATATTCCGGATCGTCCCATTTATTGCGATCCTGGTCGGCTTCATGCTCAAAGTCCTGGCCGCTGGAGTGAATCCTTCCGGGAAGATGAACTCCGCTGGCCTGTTCAAGACCTCGCAACCGGTTATGCAGGGGTGCGGAACTGCTTTGTGCGCGATTTCCATGTTATGCTGCGGCAGCACGGGTTTCCAGTCCACCCTTCTGTATTTGGCTGCCGTGAGCCTGATTATAGGCGAGATCATTCACAGAGTCCGTTTCTATAACACTTACCACAGAATCGGTCTCTAACGTGACTTTATTAAGATTTTATCAATCAATTTACCATGAAGCATTAAATTATCAATAAATTTAATTCCTTATGAGAACCAATTTCTTCCGAAACAAGCATACACTCAATTAGTTTAACAAATTTCTCAAAAAAACGGAAATTGGTCTTTTCGGTACCCGTTGCGGTGGGGTCCCATTCAAATCTCTCAGCAATAACTATTATACCAGAACTGGTAGATTTCTCAGAAAGTTATTACAAGCCAGGACCCTGGTTCCGCCGACGCGAACCAGGGTCCTTTCCTGCAAGGCCCGCAGAAGTTTGACCTGGATGCCTCTGGGGATCTCCCCTACTTCATCGATGAAAAGGGTCCCTTTGTGGGGAAGGTCGGGGGCGGATGATTTAATTTT
>CAZVHO010000162.1:0-10699 GCA_964627515.1 uncultured Thermodesulfobacteriota bacterium
ATGGGCGTTTGTTAAAATAAGGATTTATGAATTACGTAATCGGTAACAGGCACGTGCTTGCCTTTTTCAGCATGCAAAAGTCGTGAACCATTGACGCCATGATGGCGGGTCGGGGAGAAGGTCATGGGGGCACCGATCCCTTCGGGCTTCCAGTTCTTGATCATTTCCATCCCTTTGATCAGACTTTCCTGGGTAAGGTTCCTTCCGGCATTCTTTAAACCCTCTACCAGGGTTATCATGGAGACTGCTCCAAAGACAGCCAGATATTCCTTGCCGGCCAGTTTGGGTTCATATTTTTTTAGGATGTCGGATACCCGGTCCATGGCCGGTTCTCCCGGAACGCCGACCTGACCGGCCCCGGCCGGATAAACCCCTTCCCAGACATCAGCTCCGGCCACATTATACATAATAGGGTCGCCCACCGGAAAGCTCCCTATGGCTTTCGGCCGATAGCCTATCTTGGCCATTTCCTTGAGGATCAGGGCGGCATGGGTCATGGTGGGATACATAAAGATGGAATCGGCCCCGGATTCCTTAAGCTTCTGGGCATGGGTGCCCATGGTCCTTTCGGTGACTTCATAGGGGATGGCGACCATCAGTTCGGCCTTGCCCGGGTTCTTGGATAGGGCCATCTTTATCCCTTCCAACCCCATTTTACCATAGTCATCATTCTGGTAAAAGACGGCCAGCTTTTTAGCCCCCAGGTTTTTTATGGCATGGGTGCCCAAAAACTGCGCCTCATCCTCATAATCCGGGTAGGAGACGAAGATGTATTTAAGTTTTTCCTTGGGATATTTAGCCCAGATACGGACATCGCCGTAAGCGTCGATTAAAGGAATTTTGTTCTCAAAGAAGAAGTCCTTACAGGCATTGACGACTGCGGTTCCCAGGAGGGCGTTAACGGCAAAAACCTTGCCTTTCATTTCGGTGAGATTAGCCATGGCTCTGGCCGGATTATAACCATCGTCTTTGAGAATCACTTTAATCTTACGGCCATGGACTCCGCCCTGGTCATTAATATGATCGGCCCAGGCTTTGGCACCCATCCCGGTGGCCCCCCAAAGGGCCGCCGGCCCGGACAAGGGGGTTGTTATTCCGATCCAAACCTCCGTATCGGTTACCCCGACTACAGCAGCTTGGCTCAGGGCAGGTATTAACATGATACAAACAATCAGAAAACCGATCCATCCTTTGCGTACTTTCATGGGCTCCTCCTTATAATGTTTAAAATTTATTCTTATCCCTCCGTAAAGACCCTGTCAAAAGGCAACCCTTCCGACACTTTTATGGACCAAGCCTGGCATATCCGCTGAAAATAGTCAAAGCAACGACCGGCTTCCTGCCCTCCGCAGGCGGAACCGGTTTCTTAAGAATAGATGATATATATCGGATGGTCCTCTCCTGCAATATAAAAATATATGATATAAAATATAAGCTATAACCTTATATTTTTTCTAAAGATATATAAGTCAGATAAGAATGAAGATTGATCTTTTTTCGGTTCAGGTTGAGTTTTTTCCGAATGTGATTACGGTGGAGATCGATAGCCCCTGGGCAGACATCCATAAATTCGGCTATTTCCTTGGTCGTTTTTCCTTCCTTGATCAGATTGGCCACCTGAAGTTCCTTGGGGGTCAGATTGAGGAACTTCGATGACAGCTTGTGGGAGAAAGGGGAGACGATGTCCTTCAGATTGGATTCGATGATTTTTACATTGGTCAAGCCTTTGGGGTCCGGGCAGCATTTCTTTAAGGCCTCCAGGTAGGGCATGACCAGTTTCTGAATATTGGAAAGGACCTTCTCCTCCATCTCGTTTTTATCCGCCTCCCGGTGTTTCAGAAGGACCCGGAGAGCGGCATTGAGCTCTTCCAGTTCATGGGTCTTGGCCTCCAGTTCCATTCCTCTTTTTTTTAAGGTCTCCTCGGCCTGCTTGAACCGGGTGATATCCAGAAGAGAAGCGATACTGGTCTTTGTGCCGGGTATCAGATCCACCGTCAAATAGATGTCCCTGATCTCTCCCGACTTATCCATAAACCGGAATTCATAATTCTTCGGCGGCTTATCCGGATCAATCCTTCTGAGGTGGTGGCTTTCCTGCATCCTCCCGATATCTTCAGGCACGACAAATTCAGTCCAACTCTTTTTTCCTTCCACCTCCTCTTTGGAATAGCCGGAAATTTTTTCGAATTCCCGGTTTATGAGGGAAATGGTTGTATCCTCCTCAAGGACTATGGTAGCCGTTCCGGTGGTCTCAAAGATGGTGCGGTAACGGTTTTCTGAAAATCGGAGCAACTCCACGGTGAGTTTCCGTTCCGTAATGTCCATGGAGTTTCCCAGGATGGCTGGTCTTCCCTCGAAGGTGATGGGCGTAACGATCTCCATGATCCAGCGTATCTCTCCCTTTTTGGTGATAATACGAAAAATATAAGGAGAATGACGCTCTTCCCGAAGCATGGCCCGGGTGTTCTGCTTAACTTCATCGAGATCCTCGGGATGGATCATTGTGATCGACGGGCGACCGATTAAATCCTCCCTGGAGTAGCCGCAATACAAGGCGATATTTTTGTTGATGAAACGGAAGGCACCGTCTTGAACAATATAGATGCCGGCGATAGATTTTTCAGTCAGGATCCGAAAAAGATGTTCATTTTCCCGGAGTCCTTTCCTGTCTGGTATACTCTTCCGGCCGGGATCCGTGATTTTTATCATGAGTCCTTTTCCCAAACCGACACCTGGTTCAGGCTTATTTTGGAAATGGCAGGGAAATCAATTCCGTTCAATTCTTCCTGGTCATTTCCACAAAAGTTTCGATCTGTTTTTCCACTTGGCCTGCGGCGTAGCTGCGGGAATCGGTATGATCGGCTTCGATGATCAGGCCCGGTTTTCCGGTGATCTCCGAGACCTTTCTCTTGAGATCGAATTGATTGAGGGAGTAGGTCTTGCAACTCCGATTGGAATGCATGATAAATCCATGGGCCTGGTATTTTTCCATCAACTCCACCATCTTGGCTACTTTATGTTCCAAACCCAGGTTAAGGTGCACGGTGGCATAAGAACGGGAAAGACTTTCCAGGGGATTTCCCAGATCGACGGGCTTTAAGGTCCAGGCGGAAGTATAGGTATCGGCCACCAGAATGGCCCCGTGTTTAAAGAGCAGTCTGGACAGGTTCCGGATATCATACCAGATGGGAATATTATCCCAGATGAGCCTGATCTCTTCCCGGGCAAAGGCCCCTTCCCCCCTTTTTACCCGCTCTTCGAGTTCCTTTTTCAATTTTTTGTAATACCGGACAGCCCAGCCGGTGCCTCGTAAGGTAACGATCGGGGCCATATGGATAAAGGCATCAAAGGCGGCAAAAGGGGCCGGTCGGTTTCGGGAAAGTTCCAGGATCTCCTTCCAGAGGGCCACGGCTTCCAGGGACCGTGCGGAAACTTTCAGAAAACGCTTTTCAGAAAAAGGGCGTTTACATACCCCTTCCAAAAAACGGATATATTCTTCCATCTGCTGCTGGACGTAGGTTAAGGTATGGGAGTCTAATTGATCATGAATAAAAGGGGTATCCAGAAAGAATAGTGGAACGTTGAAGGCCCGGGCCTGGATTTCATACCACTTGATGACCGTGCCGCAAATGTTGTTGCCGCAGACCAGAAAATCAGGTTTGGGCAGAATCCCCAGAGGACCCTTGCCGCTTAAAGAGCTGCCGATATCGCAACGGGCATAAGAGCAGAGGTCCCGTGAGTATCCTTGCGATTCGGCGATCTCACACAAAGATACGGACATTCGGCTGGCGCCACACATGGCCCCGTAATTTTCCGGATAAAAAGGCAGGACCCCCATGGCATAAAGGGGTTCCACCGGCCCCCCGCTGGTGATCCAGGCCACTTTTTTGCCGAACCATCGGGGATTCTTGGCCATCAGATAATAGCCCTTCATCAGACGGCGATAGGCTTTAACCGACTCGATTTCCCGATAAGATTTTTCTTTTGAAGATACGGTGGACATCGAACTCTTTGTTTTGGTGTTATCTATTATCGTCCATGGCCTTGTACCTTGTACCGTGGACCTTTACGTCAGCATTTCCACAAAGGCCTGGAGCCTTATTTTAACCTGCTCCCTGCCCTGGGACGGATCTTCGATTTCCAATAATAAGGAAGGATAGCCTTCGGCTTCCAGAAATTTTTTCAAATCCGGATAATCAAAATAATAAGGTTCGCAGAATTTATAGAAGAGAAATATGACCCCCTTGGCCCCCGATTCCCGGACCTCTTTATAAAGGATTTCCCGATGGGCCAGGATGCCCTGATGTTTGGTGGGGCAAAGATAGGTGTTAAAATAGCGGTCCACCAAGGCCTCCAGAGGATCCTTATCCTCCGGAACGGTTAGACGTAGGAGACGTCCGCCACTGCACAGGTCGTCCTGGACAATCCTGGCCCCGGCCTCTTCAATCAAAGAAAACCAGTCACCTGAATGGACCATATTCCCGGAGAGGTAAACAGGCACTCCCCTGGATTGGCCCTCGGGCTCTTCGGGCCAAGCTGCCAGTAGCCGGGTCAGTAATTCCAGATAACGATTTCGATCCATCTGGCAGCCGGCCCGAATAATTTGAGCCAGCATCTTTCCGGAAAGACGGTTGGGGTCAAGGCGCATCCGGGCATACAGGGCGTGCAGTTGTTCCCGAATACGATTAAAAAGACGAATGGCTTCTTGCAGACTTTCCTGGGTTATCTTTCCCCAGTTTTTTTCCAGGGCCCCTTTAAGTTTCTCCATCTCGGCCTTAAAATAATCACGGGCCAAAGGCGAATCGAGGCGGGTTGGGACCATCAGATTGAATTGGAAGGGGAGTCGTTTTTTCAAGGTCCAGATATCGGCCAGGCCCTTCATGGAGTCGCAACTCTGGCAGAAGACGATCCCCTTGAGAAAATCAAGGTCCCCCCGAAGATAACTTTCTAAAGCAGATTTCACAAAGTGGCAGCAATAGGCCGGCAGATGGGCCTGGGCATGGGATATTTTAATCGGCAGATCCATAAGCCGGATGGGAACGGCCCCTGCGGCCTGAAGGAGTTCTTCGGGTACATAGGGGCAGAAATATCCGAGAGGTATCCTGTCGTTGGGAAGATGAGAGGCTATTTCTGGATAACCCCAGGAGGCGATTTCCTCCGCTTCTTTAACAATGGTTGAAAAGAGTGTTTCTTGAGTCAATTAGGCCCTGAGAACCTGATGAAATCGTAAAATTTATTGAAGGTCTTAACTACATATAAGAAATAGATCCATCGGTCAAGAAAAATTAACGGGGAAAGGAGCACTTGCAATTCCTATGAAAAACTGCCATGATGGATTAATTGAAAAGCTGAAAGCTAAACCAAAGATATTTGAAATCCTGGAATCCAGGAGTTAGAATTGTTTATGGATGGGGCAATCCTTTTACAAGAAAGAATCTTATTAAGAGTCCGGCAGGGGAAAGAGGAACACCCCGAGTATGAATCCTTTTTGGACTTTTGGGAAAAGATATTATCCGTCCAGGCTGCTTTTGATTCCAGAATTAAGATTACGGAGAAAGACCTCCCCGAGTCGCTAAACGGTCTGAAATTGAAAGAAGGCTTTCCGCTCCTGGCCTGGAATACGGCTCCATTTGAAGAAAGCCTTTTTCAAGAAGTCTTTCTCGCCCTTTGCAAGGCAACCCGGAAAAGCAACAAGAAGTTTGAAAAGGAAATCCCCGGGATTGAAAAATGGCATAAGGATAATGGGCCGGCTTTTTCAGACTGGTTAAACCTTTATTTTCAGGAAGAAAGAAAACCCTTTCTTCAGAAGGCCCATGATCATGGTCTGGATGCGGACTTGATGGTTTTTCTTTTTTCCGCTTCCTGGAAGCCTTTTATGAAGTCCTGGTCCGAAGCCTTAGCGCCTCGCCTCACCCCGATTAAAGAAGAATGGAATCGAGGGTATTGCCCGGTATGCGGCTCAAGCCCTCTGCTTTCTTTTTTGCAGGAAGACGGGAAAAAGGTTGCGGTCTGCTCGACTTGTGAGCAAGTCTGGCCCATCCCCCGTCTTTTTTGCCCTAATTGTAGTAATACGGATCAGAAGACCCTGCATTATTTTTTTGTCGAAGGGGATGAGGGGGATCGAATAGAAGTTTGTGACTTATGCCGACATTACCTGAAAACCTTGGATCTGAGAAAAAAAGGGGTCGATCCCATACCGGTGATAGAAGATCTTTTAACGACCCACTTGGACCTTTGGGCCCAAAAAAAAGGGTATAAAAAGCTGCCGCTCTTTGTTCGAAAATAGGGTTCAGGGGCCAGGGATCAGGGGTCGGGGGTCAATTGAAGACAAAGTTGCAAGTTTCAAGATGCAAGTTTTATGTGTGAAAAATCTTGGACCTTTTTTCATGTTTCGTTAGCAGCTTTCCCCGGGAAAAGGTTTAACACGAAAATATTCGTTCAAAGTCGAAATCTGAAAGCTTTTTATCTCTCGCCCGCTAGGCTCGAGAACGCAGAGAGCTCAGAGAGGAATTATAATGGTCTGAATCCCTGAGAGGGGATTCAGACCTGCCGACTCAGCCTCCGGCAGAGGGGGCAGCGCCTGACCGGTTTTTCATTGCGGTCCTCTCAACCGCAATGAAAAAATATTAGACTTGCTCGGCGATCTCTGCGGGCTCAAGCGTAGCGGGCGAGAGATCAAGTCTTTAACACTAAAATAACGTTCGGCGTTCGGGGAAAAACCCCATTTTCAGGCCTCGTGATACACTCTGGGGCATGAGGGTTTATTAGAGTAGGGGGGAAACCTTCTGATGAAAATTCATTTCAAAGTCTGGCTGGAAAAAGATAATCATGTCCTGTTTGGGGAAGGAAGAAAGCAACTTCTCCAGGCTATTGACGACGAGGGGTCCCTGGCCCAGGCGGCCAAAAAGATGAATATGTCCTATCGAGCGGCCTGGGGCCGGCTGAAGGCCTCTGAGGATCGACTGGGTTTCGCCCTGGCGGAAAAAGATTCCAGTCTGGGGAAAAAAGGGGGACTGCATCTGACCCCTAAAGGGAAGGCTCTGTTGGACCAATATAAAACCATTCATCAAGCCCTGGAATCATTGGTCGAACGATTGGAGCGAAAAAATTTTTGAGAAGAGAGATGGAAAAAGGGCTGTCGGATCTTGAAAAATCCATAATCCGGGAACTGACTGGTGATCTGCCGGTCACCTCCCAACCCTTTGTCATTCTGGCCCAAAAATTGGGTATCTCTCAAAGACGGATCCTGAGTATTATTAAGAGATTAAAAGAAGAAGGCCGTATCCGCCGGTTCGGGGCTACCCTCAGGCACCGCAATTCCGGCTTTTCCGCCAATGCCATGGTGGTTTGGAATATCCCCGAGGAAAAAATCGACGAGGTGGGTCGGGCCATGGCCTCTTTTCGTGAGGTGACCCATTGCTACCATCGCCGGCCGCAAAGAGACTGGAAATATAACTTGTTTACCATGGTTCACGGCGCCAGCGAAGAGGCATGCCGGCAGATAGCCCAAGAAATTTCTCAAACCACGGCCATGACCGACTATCAATTACTCTTCAGCCGGAAGGAATTAAAAAAAACGACTATGAGGTATTTTAATGAATAACCACTGGTCGAGATCACAAGCCCTTTTTACCCGTGGGCAAAAGGTTATTCCTGGAGGGGTCAACAGTCCGGTGCGGGCTGCCAGGGCGGTCGGCACTTTCCCTTTGTTTATCAGTCGGGCCGAAGGCTCCAAACTCTTTGATGTGGATGACCATGCCTACATCGACTATGTGGGTTCCTGGGGCCCCCTTATCCTGGGCCATGCCCATCCCCGGATCGTAGAATCGGTGACCCAGGCGGCTATTAAAGGGACCAGTTTCGGGGCCCCGACTGAGGCCGAGATCCTGTTGGCTGAACGGATTGTGGGCGCCATCCCTTCCATTGAAAAGGTCCGGCTGGTCAATTCCGGGACCGAGGCCACCATGAGCGCCATCCGCCTGGCCCGGGCCTATACCTGCCGGTCGTTGATCATCAAATTTGACGGCTGCTATCATGGACATGGAGACAGCTTTTTGATTAAGGCCGGATCCGGGGTGGCGACTTTGGGTATTCCCGGCAGTCCCGGCGTTCCCCCGGAAGTAGCCTCTTTAACCCTGTCTTTACCCTATAATAACCTGGAAAAGGTCGAAGAGATTTTCCGGACCAGGGTCGATCAGGTGGCGGCGGTCATTGTGGAACCTGTGGCCGGGAATATGGGTGTGGTCTTACCGCAGCCCGGGTTTTTAGAAGGGCTTCGCCGGATTACCACCCAAAATAGGTCTCTGTTGATCTTTGATGAAGTTATTACCGGCTTTCGGGTGGCCCTCGGCGGGGCCCAGGAGGTTTTCCAGATAGTGCCGGATTTAACCTGCCTGGGAAAGATTATCGGCGGCGGCCTGCCGGTAGGGGCTTACGGCGGGAAGAAGGAGATCATGTCCTTTATTGCCCCGGAAGGGCCGGTTTATCAAGCCGGGACCCTTTCCGGCAATCCCCTGGCCACGGCCGCCGGATTGGCCACCCTGGAGGTTTTATCTCAAAAAGGGGTCTATGAGGCGTTGGAAAATAAGGCCGCTTTCTTTTTCGATCAATTAAACTATCTGGCCCGGTCCAAAGGAATCCCTTTTATCACGACCCGGATCGGCTCCATGGGCAGTCTTTTCTTTACACGGGAGGAAGTTCGGGATTTTGAAACGGTCCAGAAGGCCTCTTCAGAAACCTATGCCCGATTTTACCGGGAAATGCGTTCCCGCGGTGTCTACCTGGCCCCGTCGGCCTTTGAAGCCCTGTTCATCTCCCTGGCCCATTCCGAGGAGGATTTTAAAAAGACGCTGACGGCAGCCGATGAGGTTTTTGATCTTTTAAAAGATTAGGAATGGGACAGAAGGATTAGAAGCCGCGATTCCGGCGGAGAAAAAAATACGGCCTAAGGCCCATATCTCTTGGCACGGATTACACGGTTAAAACAATGGGGTCTCAAGAAAACGGATGCCCGTTTTCTTGAGAAATAAAGAGCCTTATCTGTGTTTATTAGCGAAATCCGTGCCAATAAAATTTTCTTTAATTTTTTTCAACCCCCCCAAAGTGTTACTCTTTTCTCTGTCCTCTTGGAAACCAATTGCAGATATATTCCACCTCCTAACTGCTCTATTTCCTACAGAAGATAGCCTCCACCTCCTGGCCTTCCACTCTATTTTTTGCCTTGACCCCGTTTTGCCCTATGTTATACTTCTTCGAACTGGACGACTGGCTTAAGTCCGGAAAACTGTCTTTGCCGGAAGATGATATGCCAATCGGAAAGCAACACCCCGCATCTTATGCGGATCAATCTAATTATTGTTCGGCATTAGGAAAAGAAATGAAAAGAATAGAAGAAAATTACCAGCGTATAACGGATGATAAACGTTTATTCGATATCCGCTTCTGGCAATCCCAAGGAGATATTGCTATTTTTGAGGCAGCAACGGAGATGTTAAATGATTATTTTTTGATTCGAGGAAAAAATGCTGACGAGTCCAGACTTCAGAGAACTATTGAAACTTTTCGAAAAGTATAAAATCCGTTATCTTATAGACGCAGGAGGTTGAAATGCAATGGTCTGAAGTACGCAAAGCTTATCCGAATGAATGGCTCATTATCGAAGCCTTACAAGCTCAAACAACACCCTCTAACCGACGCCAGTTAGTTAAGATTGCTGTTGTGGAGCATTATACAGATGGCAGTAGTGCCATGCAAAGTTATTGTCGCCTGCACCAGCAATATCCGGCTCGTGAATTCTATTTTGTACATACCAGCCGAAACGAACTTGACATTCGCGAACAGCAATGGCTGGGCATTCGGAGGGGGCATGCAGCTATCGTTGCGGGATATGAAAATCAAGTTTGGGTATTCGTGAAGAAACCATGTTTATCCGTGAAATCCGTGCCAAAAAGAACTCGTTTCGAATTATTTTCAAACGACTACACATAATCAGGAATTTCAACATGACCCCCAAAAAATTTTATGACTGGCAGACAGCCGGTGGAACAGACGATGTCATGCGCCTGGTCGATTGTCTTGAGCGGGCCGATCTTGCCTGGTGCGCAATCGGAGGCGTGGCTGTTAATCATTGGGCGGATGAACCCATGGTAACTCAAGATGTCGATTTTGTTGTTGCTACAAACTCAGTGGATCTGGCCAGGAAACTTCTCGAGGAAGCCGGATTCAGTTCGGAACGTTTTCCATGGTCAATCAATTTTAGCGGTCATTCCAAGGTCAGTATTCAATTGAGCACAGAAGATTTCTATAAAGACTTTCCCAGCCGCTCCGTTCCAGCAGACATACACGGAATTCTTATGCGCGTTGCCTCTCTGGAAGACACTTTGCGCGGAAAAATAAAGGCCTGGCAGGAACCGGAAAGAAGACAAAGTAAGAGGCTTAAAGACCTTGGCGATATTGCCCGTTTAGTAGAAAGCCACCCTCACCTTTGGAATTTACTTGATCCGGACTTGAAAGAGATCATTCAGAAGCAGTAATTATTCAAAGGGGAGGCGGAAGGATCTTACCGGAGGTGGTCTTAAACGAAGCGCTGGTGGATGGGAAGCGGAGAAAGCTTTGAAAAAAGAAAAGAGGAAATAATATGGAATGTATTTCTGTATTAGAAGCTCGGTATATCAATGATTATCGGATTGAGCTAAAATTT
>CAZVHO010000163.1:0-10676 GCA_964627515.1 uncultured Thermodesulfobacteriota bacterium
CGACGAAGCATGAAAATGGAAGAATCAAAGACATTTTTTGGCACGGATTTCACGGATTACACGGTTAAGACCAGGGGATATCCCTCAATCCCGTAAAAACCGGATTGAGGGATGCCCATCATCCACCTTCGGCGGAAGCTGGTCTCAAGAAAAGGGATTATCCGTGAAATCCGTGTGTCAGGCTATGCCTGACCTGTGCCAAAAAATTCTATTTTCGTATTAAAAAGGCCAGGAATAAGGATTTAATGGGAATAAAGCCGATACATCGGTATCGGCCGGGTTACTGTGTATTTCATGGGGGGACCCGATCTGGGCGATCCGGCCCTGGGTGTAGACGATGATCCTATCGGCAATGGCATAGGCCTCCGGGAGGTCATGGGTTACCAGGACCACCGGGATATCAAATTCCTTCTGGATCTTTTTTAAAAATTTTTGCAGTTCCAGACGCAAGGGATTATCCAGGGCCGAAAAGGGCTCATCAAGGAGGAGAAGGCCGGGCCTCCGGATGAGTGCCCTGGCCAGGGCAACCCGCTGCTATCCACCGGGGCACCGGCCGCTATCTGGCGGACCAGATCCCCGGAGGCGCCGAAATTAAAGAGCACCTTAACCCCCTTTATGTCGGCCTTCAAAAATCCGCCTCCAACTCTTCAAAGGCATTTTTTAAACTGATAGCGCTGGCGCCGTTTTCAGCCGCGGGAATCTGCTGCCAATCCTGCAGGGCCGGTTGATGCCTATTGGTAGAAGTTCAGGGTTATTCTTTCCTGGAATTGCGAAAAAAGGAAACCGGTCAAATGGTTAACAAGTAGCGGGGCGGCTGATGCCGAGGTTCTTCATGCGAAAACGAAGAGTGCTTGGATTCATGCCGAGGCGGGAGGCAGCTCCTTTGGGTCCATTGATCCGCCAGTATGTGTCATTGAGTACTTTCAGGATGTGGACCCGTTCCATTTCTTCCATGGTTCCTTTATTAGTTTCCATTTCTTCCTTGTCTCTGGGTATGTCAATCTGGAGGGCTCCTGCCGAACTTGTGATCACCGCTCTTTCGATAAGGTTCTCAAGCTCTCTGATGTTGCCCGGCCAGGAATAGGCTTGCAGGCTTTTAATGGTCTTTTGGTCAACCGCGCCGAACTTCTTTCCAATCCATTTCCCGTATCGGTTTAGAAAGAAATCGACAAATAGAGGGATATCCTGAAGGCGCTCTCTCAGAGAGGAGACATAAATTGGGAAAACATTCAAACGGTACCATAGATCTTTTCTGAACCGTCCTGCTTCCACATCCTTCTCAAGATCTTTGTTTGTGGCCGCTATGATGCGGACGTCGGTCTTGATTGTGATGCTTCCTCCCACACGTTCGAACTCGCCTTCTTGAAGGACCCGCAGCAGCTTTGGCTGCAACTCCAGCGGGAGGTCCCCGATTTCATCGAGAAAGAGCGTCGTCCCGTTGGCCATTTCAAACCGGCCCGCTCTATTCGCCTGCGCACCCGTGAAGGCTCCTTTTTCGTGACCGAAGAGCTCACTTTCGATAAGGCTTCCCGCCAGGGCCGCGCAATTCACCTGGATGAGGGGTCTTTCCTTCCTCGCGCTTGCATTATGAACGGCCCTGGCAATGAGCCCCTTTCCCGTGCCGGTCTCGCCAAGAATAAGGACCGTAGCGTTCGTGGGCGCCACTTGCCGCACCTTCAGCAGAATCTTTTTCAGGACGTCGCTCTTTCCGACGATATCACTGAAATCATGCTCCAGTTTAATCTCCTCCCGGAGATACACATAATCCGCTTCAATTCGGTCTTTCAGCTTTCTTATTTCGGACAAGGCTTCTTGGAGCCTCTCTTCGGATCGTTTTCTGGCCATGGCGTTGATAAAAACCTCACCAAACAGGCGAAGCCGGGGAATCAGGTCTTCGCTCCAGGTCCGGTGATGGCGGGTAGTCGCCACGGTAAAGGCGCCGGCCGTGGAGCCTGCAAGGGTGATGGGGATGGAAAGATGGGACTTGGCGCCAAACTTTGTTAGAATGCTCTTGACGTCACGGGCCTCGTCAGGGAGGTCCTCAGTCCTCGTGAACTGGCAGACCTCGCCCCGGCGCCATTTCTCAAAGAGATAGCGACACTTCTCGAATAGTGTGCCCGTCATGATATCCTCTGCCGCTATCTTCCTTATGAGAAGTTCGTCCTCGTGGGGCCACCAGGCAAACTGCTCTTCCAGACTGAAACTCTGCTGATCCTCGCTGACGAGGTAGAGATTGAACCTATCGGCCTGCAGAAGCCTTCCGAGTCTCTCGAAGTCCTTCTTCAGCGCCATCTCGATCTCCTCAACAGGGAGATTGATGTAAGTAGCGGAAATCTCGAAGAGCAGATTCTCGAATCGCCGGAGCTCGGTAATACTCTCCACCGCCTTCTTGCGCTCCAGGCTGCCGGCAAGTATTCTTCCCAGATAGTGAAGCTCTTCGAGCAATTCCTCTCGATACTGAAGTTGTCCTCCAAAGAGAGGAAGAATGAGCAGCGCCTCTAATGACTCATCGGAATTGGCCGGCACGACCAGCGCGGATTCCGGACGTTTTCCTGAGTATCGCTGCCTATCGGCTTCGGTCTCGCCTGACTGTTGGAGCGGCCCCTGATCGAGCACTACGGCTTTTCCCTTCCGTAGTTGCTCTATCAATTGACCCACATTATTGTCAGTCACTCTGAAAAGTGGTGCCGTTGCCGCCTTTGACACATAAGTATGCATTACCTCAACTCGCTTCCGGTCAAGGGATAATTCGGCCAGACATACCCAATCGAGGCCCCAGAAATCGCCGGATATCTCAAGGGTACTATCGATCCCTGGGCCGATTTCGCTGGCAGGCGTGCAGATAAGCTTGGCTGCCAGATCGTGCAGCAATCGTTTGAACCGTTCAAGTTTTTGGAGCGGTTCAGCACCTTCTAAGTGTACCGCTGGATGCATACCCATTCCTCTTTACGGTATCAGCGTAAGGTTATTAAATTAGGTTATCAAAGCCCGGTTTTTACTCATTCATTAGCTTTCCATAAGCACTCGAGATTCTAACATCAAGATATTAAAAAATCAAATCCAAAAGATATTTTGAGATCTTTGGTCTCCAAGATTCCCTTCGCAAAAAAAATTCCTTCCGAACTTTTTTAATTTCGAGGCCATATTGGACCGGCATCAATATACAGAGACAATTGCCGTATATTGAGAGCCAATTTCCTCTCTCGACTATCTATGGATTTCGCGACTGTAAACTATATAAGCATATATATCAATATGTTATATGTAGAAAACCCTTATCTTATGAAACACGGCATAGGATTTGCTATGTTCTGACATACAATTTAATTTCTGTCAGAAAAGGGAAGGAGAGTCTTGTTATGACTTATAAAATCGCAGTTGACAGCGGAGGCACATTTACCGATGGAGTGCTCGTGAAGAAAAGCGGTGAGGTAATCACGACCAAGGCTCATACGACACCCCAAGACCCTGCCTTCGGAACGATGGATTGTATCCGGAAACTGGCCTCGGAACTTGGTCTAACTGTGGAGGATCTCCTAAGCCAGACAGACACCATTATCCACGGCACCACCATGGCGACAAATCTCGTTGCCACCCATTCGGGCGCCAAAATGGGAACGATTGCGACCAAGGGTTACAGGCTTCGGATGACGTTCCAGCAGGTCGCCAAGTCCGATTGGCAAGACAAGTCGGAAGACATGTTCGACATGAGGCTGGAGGCGCCCAAGGCCCTTACCTCCAACCACCTCATGACCGAAGTGGAGGAGAGAGTAAACGTCCGCGGGGAGGTGCTGGTACCTCTCAACGAGGAGTCCGTCCGCGAGGCCGTACGATACCTGAAAGGTAAAGAAGTCGAATCGATTGCGGTCATGCTCATGTTTTCGCCGCTTCATCCCCAACATGAGCTGAGGATCGCCGAGATCATACGTGAGGAGTACCCCGGTGTAACCGTTGCCCTCTCCTCCAGGATTCTGCCCGTCATCGGTGAAACAGAAAGGTGGGGCACTACCATGTTCAGCGCCTACGTAGCCCCGGCGGTCAGCAACTACCTGAGGCGACTGCAGCAGGCGCTCAAGGAGGCCGGGTTCAAAGGCGAGTTGGTCTTTATGCAGAGCAACGGAGGCATCGTAACCCCCGACGTAGTGCTCGACAACCCGGCAGTACTTCTTCTTTCCGGCCCTGCGGCCGGGCCGTCGCTTGGACTTGCCCTGGGAGAAGTTCATGGCGCTAAAAACATACTTTCCATCGATATGGGGGGTACGAGCTTCGACGTGGGCGTAGTCTACGACGGAAACGTGAATATCGTGCAACAGAAAATCATCGACGCGAAAAAATTCAGCCTGCCATCGGTCGACGTACAGGCGGCCGGGGCTGGTGGAGGAAGCATCGCCTGGATCGACGCAAGCGGCAGGCTCCAGGTGGGGCCCAAAAGCGCCGGCGCTTTTCCGGGGCCTGCTTGCTACGGAAAGGGCGGTGAAGACCCTACGGTCACGGATGCCGACCTGGTGTTGGGCTATATCGATCCCGATTTCTTCCTGGGGGGCGAGACAAAACTGAGCAAAAAACTTGCCGAGAAGGCCATCAAAGAGAAGATAGCCGACCCTCTGGGCATGACTGTGCTCAATGCGGCTGCGGCAATCTACGACATCGTCAACGCCGTGATGGCCAGTGCCACCTATGTGAGCTTCGCCAAACGCGGATTCGACCCGAGGGAGTTCACACTCTGTGCTGCGGGCGGGGCAGCCCCTGTTCACGCTGTACCGATCATGGAGGATCTCGGCATCAAGAAGTTGATCATCCCCAAGGTTGCTCCTACCTATTGCGCCTTTGGGATGATGTTCTGCGATCTAAAGCATGATTATACAAGGCCCTACGCCCGCGAGACGGAAAAAGCCGATCTCGCGAAGATCAACGGGCTCTTCGATGAGATGGAGAGCATGGGCCTGGATACGTTACAGCGGGAGGGCGTCTCCCCTAAAGACGTGATAATCGAAAAAACGATGGAAATACGATACTACGGTCAGTTCCGTCAGAGATCGGCTAAGGTGCCTCCGGGGCAGGTAACCGGCGAATCGTTGAAGGAGACGATCTCCAATTTCCACGAGGTCCACAAGGCAACCCACGGCTACGCTGATCCTGTCTTTCCCACCGAGATAGTCCGTCTTCACCTCACGGCTGCCGCCAAGGTGGCCAAGCCAGGACTTCCTTCGAAACAAGAGGGGGGCGGCCAAGCATCTTCGGCCATGAAGGGCTCCCGGGAGGCCTATTTCAACGGATATGGCCTGCTGACTGCGAAGGTCTACAACGGGGACAAGCTCTTTACGGGTGACCGCGTCGAAGGCCCCGCCATCATCGAAGAGAGATTCACCACGGTGGTGATCCCGCCCGGTGCCACGGCAGGGGTCGATATCGTGGGGAACTACCTGGTGACTTCGGTCGGTACGGCCGTCCGGAAACGGCCGATGAAGAAGGCGGAGGATAGTGTCGACCCTACGACCTTCTCAGTCATATGGAACAAGTTCGAATATCTCGCCGACCAGATAGGACAGAAGATACTCTATTCTACACAGTCTTTTGTGACCGCCAACGCCCGCGACCTCGGCCAGACGCTGATCAACAAGGCCGGGAAGATCGTCGTTGCCTCGGCCTACCTGCCCGTCCATACCCTGGTTGCGGAAGAGGCCATCAGGGGCATCGAATCCTTCTTCCACGGTGACTATGAGCCCGGCGACTTCATCGTGTCGAACGATCCCTACATCGTGAAGGGAGGACATTTGCCCGACTGGAACTTTATCAGGCCCATCTTCTACAAAGGCGAACACATCGGTTATCTCCAGGCCAAGACCCATGTTACCGACACGGGCGGCTTCCTGCCCGGCGGATACGGCCCGGGCGCCTACGACATCATTGCCGAAGGGCTCAACATCCCTCCCATCAAGGTCTACAAGAAAGGCGTCTTGCAAAAGGAACTCTGGGGTTTTCTGCTCAGGAACATCAGAAATCCGACCGAGGTGGATATGGACACCAACCTGATAAACGGGGCCATGGCCCAGGCAGAGGAACAGTTGGCACTGCTCTGCGACAAATACAGTGTGGAGACGGTCAAAACCTGTATGACCAAAATCGTGGCCGCCGGCGAAAAGGCGATGCGGGCCGAGATCGCCAAGATTCCCGACGGAGTCTACTACGGAGAATCAGCCACTGACTGGGACGGTAAGACGGACAAACCCGTCTTCGTCAGGGTCAAGACCACCGTAAAGGGAGAAGAATTGACCGTCGATTTCTCGGAGAGCGACCCCCAGGCCACTTTTGTCAATGTCCCCCTCGGCCTGACCCGGACAATGTTCCTGCCGGGAATTTATTCTCTTATCGATTCCAGCGTCCCCAAGAACGGCGGCACTATGAATCCTATTACCGTTATCGCCCCTGAGGGCACCGTCGTAAATCCCCGGTATCCCGCCACGGTAGGAGCATCGCAGATCGCCGTCGGTATCCAGCTCGAAGAGGCCGTCGTGTATGCCCTCAATCAAGCTGTAGGGGACCGCGCCATGGCCGGCTATTCGAAGCACCTCTGTCCGATCCAGATCGGCATGGACCCGAGGATTACCGATCCGAGAACGGGTCACATAAAGCAGTATTTCTCGGAGACTTTTGGATCCGATGGGGGGGCAGGTGCCCTCAAGGGGTTCGATGGATGGCAGGGCGTCGCCATTCTCGGCTCGGCGGCGAACTTCGGGAGACCGAATATCGAGTTCTACGAAGGCTCGTGTCCTTACGTGGTGACCCGGTACGAAATCTTGCCCGACTGGGAGGGCGCGGGTGAGTTCCGAGGCGGCCCGGGGACACTTGTTGAAATCGTTGCCTACACCGCAGAAGGCGCTCCGTCCCTGATCATGACTGGGAACAGCGACGGGACGAGATTCCCGGTTCCGGGCACGGCGGGCGGTCAGGACGCACCGAAGCCGGAGATGTTCCTGGAGGCAGTTGACGGGACCAAGCGGGTGCTTCGCACGATGGTCACCGTGCCCATCTTCCCAGGGGAGAAATGCATTACCAAGGCTACCGGCGGCGGCGGCTGGGGAAATCCACTCAGGCGTGATCCAAAACGGGTGCAGAACGATGTCATCGAAGGGCTCGTGTCGCTTCAAAGGGCCAGAAACGTCTATGGTGTAGTTATCAACCCCGATACCTTCGAGGTGGATTATGGGGCAACAGAAGATCTGAGGAAAGAATTGGGAGATGAGAGATGGCGGTAACGGATTTCTTGGAGCGCGGGAGCCTGATCAACCCGGACGGCCTCTGCGCGATCATGGGCAGCAAGCGGTACACCTATACCCAGATGGTCAAACTGATGAACAAGATCGCCAACGGGTTGCTGTCGCTCGGCTATGGCTTGGAGCGGAACGCGGCGGTTCTCTCGGATAACGACCCTGACGGCTACGCCTGTTCATTGGGCATCATGCGGTCGGGGATGGCCTACATCCCCATGGATGCCCGCAATTCAGCCGAGGAAAACGAGCGGATCCTCGACTGGGGAGACGCCGAGGTCCTTTTTTACGGGAGCCGATTCCACGAGCAAATCCAGAACACATGTACCCGGCTTCCCAAGCTGAAACACCTGTTCTGTATTGATAAACCCATGGACGATGTCCCGGGTCTTGCCGAATGGGTGGATTCTTTCCAGGAGACGTCGCCCCCGGTGGAGATACCAGCCGACGCCGTCTCCTGGCTGCAGACGGGCTCAGGGACTTCCGGTGACTTCAAGATGGCCATGATAACGCACCGCACCTACCATTGCTTCACCGCTTATCAGCTGATCACCCTTCCCGATCCGAACCCGGTAATGTTGGTGGCGGCACCTATCACCCACGCAGCCGGAGGATTAAGCTACCACGTGCTGGCCGTGGGGGGCACTCTCGTGCTGGTAGAGAAGCCCGATCCCCTGGTTGTCTTGAGGTCCATTGAGGAGTACAGGATCAGCAAACTCTTTCTTCCGCCGACGGTCATCTACCGGCTTCTCGATCAGCCGAACGTGAGAGGATACGACTATAGCAGCCTCAAGTACCTCGTCTATTCCGCGGCGCCTATGTCCGTCGAGAAGCTTCGCCGGGCCCTGGATGTATTCGGGCCTGTTATGACCCAGGGGTACGGACAGACGGAGGTGCTCGGCATCGCGAGCATGAGTCCGGAAGAGCACTTTGTAGGCGGCAGGGTAGCACCCGATAGTCGCCTTTCCGCTTGCGGTCGCCCGGGAATGCCCTACTGCCGGGTTGTGATCATGAACGACAGTAATGAGATCTTGCCCCAGGGAGAGACGGGGGAGATCTGCGTGCGGGGCGACCAGGTCATGAAAGGGTACTACAAGAACCCTTATGCCACAGCGAGAACTATCATGGATGGCTGGTGCCACACCGGCGACTTGGGCTTCTTTGACGAAGAGGGCTACCTCCACATCAGCGACCGCAAGAAAGACATGATCATCACGGGGGGCTTCAATGTCTACCCCACAGAGATCGAGCAGGTCATTACCTCTCTGGAGGGGGTTTCTGATTGCGCCGTCATCGGGGTGCCCCACGATGACTGGGGGGAGGCGGTGAAGGCAGTGGTCGAATTGGCGCCCGGAAAAACAGTGAGTGAAAAAGATATCATCGCCCTTTGTAGAGGCCGTCTCGGCGGTGTCAAAACCCCGAAAACCGTCGATATTGTGGACGAGTTGCCGAGAAGCGTCAGGGGTAAAGTTTTGAAGCGCGTGCTCCGGGACCCGTATTGGAAGGGACAAAAACGGAAGGTATAAGACGGCGCGGGAAGGCAGGAAGAGGCAAATCGGGCCAGAGCAAGCAGTTACGAAAAATGACAAAACATAGCGTTGGAGTGAATTATGAAGGTTTTTGGATTGAGTTGCGGAAGGAAGATGGGGAATTCGGAGGTTCTTGTAAAAGCTGCCCTGATGGGCGCCGAAGAAGCCGGTGCAGAGGTCGAAATCATGCGTCTTATGGATCTGGACATAAAGCCATGCAGAGGCTGCGAGAACTGCACTGCGAAGATGGCCAAAGGCGAACCGGCCGAGTGCGTGATCAAGGACGATGATTTGAGTTTTGTCGCCGAAAAGTTTGGAGAGTGCAATGGTCTGATCCTCGGCGCGCCCGTATATTTCCTGGCCCCCCCGGGGTATTTGAAAGTCCTCACCGACCGCATGATACCGTGGGAGATCAATGCCACGGTGGCGGCGGCAAAAAACGGGGAGAAGAAGCGACCGGTCGGTTTTATCTCCGTAGGCGGCGGAAACGAGTCCTGGACGCCGATGGGGATATCGTTAATGAAGCTCCTTACCTTTACTGAGTTTACGACCGTGGACCAATTGCAGGTTACCGAGGCTGGTCGCCCTGCTCAAATCCTTCTCGACGAGAGGATAATAGAAAAGGCCAGAACGCTTGGCTGGCGGGTTGCGCAGGCGGCGGCAGGACCGGCTGAGGCCATGACTTTTATGGGTGACGATCCGGGACTCTGTCCTGTCTGCCGCTCCAACCTGATTGCGCATCTGAGACATGGATCAACGGTGGAGTGCCCCATTTGCGGAGCTGCAGGAACCCTCAAACTGGATGGTGATAATCTTGTCATGATCCTGGATGAGGAGAGCCTCAAAAGCAATCGTTGTACCCTGGAGGGCAGACTCCATCACTTCCTCGAAATCAAAGAAATACACGAAAGGTACTATGCAAATCTCGATGAGGTAAAAAGGAAAGCTGATAAGTACAAATCGTACCTTTCATATACCTTGCCTCCATCAAGAGTCCATTAGGAAAGAACGATGGCGATTGTCGAGTACGAGAAGAAGAGTAACCACCTGGTCGTGATTACCTTGAACCGGCCCGATAGGCTTAACGCAATCGACGAGGCGATGATAGCGGCTCTGCGAGAAGCCTGGAACCGATACAACGATGACGATGACGCCTGGATTGCCATACTTACCGGTACAGGAAAGGCTTTCTCAGCCGGTGCAGACAAGAGTTGGTTCGAGAAAGCGCTGAAAGGCAAAGCCTCGCCAAGGGTATTTCTCGATCTGATTCGCAAGGATCCATATTGGTCGGGGCAACTCGACAAGCCCGTCCTGACAGCCGTGAACGGCCTCGCTGTTGGGGCGGGTCTTGATCTGGTCCTCCGATCCGATTTGCGGATTGCCGCGGACAGCTCATGGTTTCAGCAGCCTGAGGTTGAGCGTGGAAATATCATAATCTTCAACGACAACTTACCCTGCGCGATTGCAGCGGAGATGATCGCCGGCTTCAGAATCAGCGCTTGCCGCGCCTACGATGTCGGGATGATCAACAAAGTGGTTCCGGATGAGAAATTGATGGAGGCAGCCATGGAGACGGCAGATGCACTTCTTACCCGGGTGCCTCTGGCGCTCTTTCATTCCTTGAAAATGTTGCGCGACATCAAGAATAATGCGGTTGTCGTGCCACGACGTATGGTCGATCACTATACGACTATACTCTCCACAGACTTGATGAAAACGGAAGACGGCGAGGAGGCGATCAGTGCATTTGTGGAGCAGAGGAAGCCGGTCTTTAAAAAGCGGTAACGGCAATGCAGTGCAGACGTCATCCGCTGGATGAAAGGGGACGGCTCCATCATCCGGTTGGTGGCCATCGTGGATGAAGGAGATCAATAATGAA
>CAZVHO010000164.1:0-2483 GCA_964627515.1 uncultured Thermodesulfobacteriota bacterium
ATCGAACATCGAACATCGAATTTCGAATCATGAAGTAATTTGTTTTTACATTCCTTCGGCATTCGATATTCAATATTCCCATGTTTCATGGTGCCTTGAACCTATCTTGTTGTTGCAAAAGGCTGAGGAAAAAAATGATCGAAAAAGTCATTATTATGGGAGCGGCGGGCCGGGACTTTCATAATTTCAACGTTTATTTTAGAGCCAATCCCCGTTACCGGGTGGTGGCTTTTACGGCCGCCCAGATCCCCTCTATCGAGGGACGGCTTTATCCGCCGGAACTTTCGGGAAAGTCTTATCCCCAAGGGATCCCCGTCTATCCTGAAAGTCACCTGGCCCGGCTTATCCGGGAATACCGGGTGGATCTGGTGGCCTTTTCATACAGTGACGTCCCCCATGTGGAGGTGATGCATAAGGCTTCCATTGCCATGGCCGAAGGGGCCGACTTCATTCTGATCGGGGCGACCTACACCATGCTCCGGTCTGATAAACCGGTGGTAGCCGTCTGTGCTGTTCGGACCGGAGCGGGAAAATCCCAAACAACCCGTAAAGTCTGCGAAATACTTCACCGGCTTAACCGTAAGGTGGTGGTGGTCCGTCATCCCATGCCTTATGGCGATCTGAGGGTCCAGATCGTTCAACGGTTTGCCGCCTATGAAGATTTCGAAAGGCATCATTGCACCCTGGAAGAACGGGAAGAATATGAACCCCTGGTGGACCTGGGCATCGTGGTCTATGCCGGGGTGGACTATGGGCTGATCCTTAAGGCGGCCCAACAGGAGGCCGAGGTCATCGTCTGGGACGGAGGAAATAACGACACCCCTTTTTATTTTCCCGATGTGCACCTGGTCCTTTTCGATCCCCACCGGCCGGGGCATGAATCCCTCTATTACCCGGGTGAGACCAATATGCTCATGGCCGATATAGCCATCATCAACAAGGTGGATACGGCCCCCTTTGCCCATGTGGAGCTGATCCGGAAAAATATCCAACGCCATGCCCCCAAGGCCGAAATTGTCCTGGCCCAATCGCCTGTTCTGGTCAGCCATCCCGAGTTGATCCAGGGGAAAAGGGTCCTGGTGGTGGAAGACGGCCCGACCTTGACCCACGGAGAAATGTCCTTCGGGGCCGGCTTTATCGCTGCTACGGAGTTTCAAGCCGCGGAAATCGTCGATCCCCGGCCCTTTGCCGCCGGAACCATAAAACAGGTCTTTCAAACCTATCCGCATATAGGACCCATACTCCCATCCATGGGTTACAGCCAGGAACAGATCAAGGATCTGGAAATGACTATCAACAACGTCCATTGCGACCTGGTCCTTTTCGCCACGCCCATCCAGTTGACCAAGGTCTTATCGATCAACAAACCCACCCTTCGGGTCCGTTACGAATACCGGGATTATGGAACGCCGCTTTTGGAGGAATGCCTGATAAGGCGGCTCCAGGCCCTGGATGCATCCAAAAGGCCTTCCGGGTAAAAGGCGGGGGGGAAATGGGAACCCAAAAAAGAAAAGAAGTCCTCCTGGTGGCCCTTGGAGGGAACGCCCTCATCCAAAAAGGCCAGGAAGGGTCTATCGAAGAACAATTTCAGACCCTGAAAATCCCGATCCGTCAGATCGCCCGTCTTTCAGAGTCCTATCGAATCATCATCACCCATGGAAACGGGCCGCAAGTAGGCCATTTGCTTTTACAGCAGGAATCCTGCCGGTCCTTCCCTCCTTTGCCTCTGGAAATCCTGGTGGCCCAAACCCAGGGCCAGATCGGTTATATGATCGAATCCACCCTGGACAGCCAGTTGATGGAACTGGGTCTGGACCAACAGAAATACATCGTCAGTCTCCTCAGTTATGTCGTGGTCCAGGAAAATGACCCGGCCTTTCTAAATCCCTCCAAACCCATCGGACCGGCCTTTTCGAAGGAAAAGGCTCTCACCCTGCCCTATCCTACCCGAAACACCCCCAAAGGATACCGGCGGGTGGTGGCCTCCCCGCAGCCGGTTACCATCGTGGAAAAACGGGAGATAAAAAAACTCATCGAGATGGGTTTTATCGTCATCTGCTGCGGAGGGGGAGGTATTCCGGTAATCCGGGAGGGAAGGACCTTTTGCGGGGTGGATGCCGTAATCGACAAGGACCTGGCCAGCGCGGTCTTGGCTCAGGAGGTCGGGGTGGACCTTTTTCTGATGGCCACCGATGTACCGGGTGCGGCCCTTGGTTATGGAAGTCCGGATCAGGATTTCCTGCGCCGTCTGACCCTGGTCGAAGCCCGTAGTTATCTCAACGAAGGCCATTTTCCAGCAGGCTCCATGGGCCCCAAGGTGGAAGCGGCTATAAAATTTATGGCCCAGGGGGGCCGTAGGGCCGTGATCACCTCCATCGAGCAGATAGAAGAGGCCGTTGCCGGAAAGGCCGGCACGGAATTCGTCAGGTAAGAAGAAAGTCCTTAACGGGGCACCACGGATCATGAAACAGGTTCAAGGTTCA
>CAZVHO010000164.1:2583-3740 GCA_964627515.1 uncultured Thermodesulfobacteriota bacterium
CTAAGCCCCCTTTCCACGGTAACCACAAAATCCTGGACATTGGTCAAAATGGAACGGGCCGTCAAAGACCCGCGGTCGGCCAGTTTGGTCACAGCAAATTCAGACATATCCACCGAATAAAAATAGACCGGCCGTACTTGCCCCTTTGGTAATACCCGGTAGGAAGGCACCATATTGCCTGTGGCAATGGCATGGAGTTGAGTAGCCATGGCGATAACGGTCGTGGCCCGGGTCGTCAGTTTCCGCATCCGGTCCTGGGCCGTGTAGGCATTTCCGATAACCTCCGGCAAAGGCCCGTCATCGCGAATAGATCCGGCCAGCACATAGGGAATTTTTTTCAGGATGGCCGCCCGCATCAAGCCGTTTTGTATCAGGCCTTTGCGGACCGCCCCTTTAAGGGAACCGCAGGCCCTGATCCGGTTGATGGCATCCAGGTGCTTATAATGGCCCAGGGGCACTGATTTTTTGGAGTAGATCTCCTGGCCCAGGGCCGTTCCGAAAAGGGCCCCTTCCAGATCATGGGCGGCCAGGGCGTTCCCGGCCAAAAGTCCGTGAACATAACCCCGATCAATCAGCCCGGCAAAGGCCTGACGGGCATCATAGTCGAAAACGACCGCCGGCCCAAGGACCCAGAGGATGAAGCCCTCTTGCCGGTCATATTCGAGCAGTTCATAAAGTTCATCGTAATCGATGGAAAAGGAGGTTTCCCGGGTTATCCTTTTTCGAAAGGCGAATTTTTCAGAGTAGTCCTCGGGAAAACCAAAGCCGCCGGTATGCACAAAAATACCCTCTTCTCCGTTTTCCCTCCGGCCCAGGGCAACCCGGTCTCCTTTCTGTAGATTTCGGAATTCTTTAACACTCAGACGGTCCTGGTCCTCCAGGACCACCACACAGTCCATACGGGAGTTTTCCGGAAGCAGCCATAGGCCCTTGCGGATCTGGAAAAATTCCGGATAAATGGAAGTGGCATGATAATTCTCCGGTGCGCTCCCCTTTTGAGTTACTTTTTCAAAAATCACCGTGGGGGCTTGAATAAAAGGGGGCCTGGTAAAATCTGGAGGGCTGAAAGGGGGAAGATTGAAAGGCATTTTCCTGCTGACCTCCTTCGAAGTTTATTTTTTAACTTTTTATTTTGTTGTTGGTCTTATGAATTATGA
>CAZVHO010000164.1:3840-10596 GCA_964627515.1 uncultured Thermodesulfobacteriota bacterium
AATTATGAACTATTTTCCCCAAGCTGTAAAGAGTCGGGAGAAAAAATGAAAAAGTTAACGGCTTTCTTAGCAGCAACATTATTGGCCTGGACCTTTTTTGTCCCTTCCAGCCAGGGAAGGGCTCCATCCCGTGGCATCCACGGTCCCCGGGGCGGTTATCATTGGTCCAGGGGCCACCATCGTCCTGGTTTTGATTGGTTCCTCCCTGGATTGATTATCGGAGGCGTTTTGGGTTGGACCTTTTCACCTTACTATCGAAATTATCGGCCTGTTTATCCTCCGGCTTATGAGTCGCCGCCGGCCTATTACCCGCCCCCTCCACCACCGGTCTATTATCCTCCGGCTAAAGAATATGATCCGCCTTATGACGATTATGCGTCCTCATGGAACAATCCATTTGAATCGGCTCCCTATATTGATCGGGAGTGGTATCCGCCCCATAGTCCGGTCTGGGTTCCCGGCCATTGTACTTATTATAGTCCGAGGCCGGGGGTTTGGGTCGAGGAATGTTATCAGGGACGCTGGGAATAATAATTCCCGGAGATTGGATTCGAACCTGTTTACAGGGCGGATAAAATTTCTTTCCCGGCCGTGCCCAAAACCTTACTGACTGACCAAAAAGAACTATTAAAAACAGGATCTTTTTCCGTGAGATCAATCAACCGGGGTGGTTTGTATTTCTGTTTTTGGCTGTCAAAGAGGAGGAGGACCACCGGCTTCAGGGCATCTTTTTGACTCGTGGAGACGACCATCCCGACATCGGAACGGTTAATTTCCACCAGGCTCCCGACAGGGTATATCCCAATGGCTTTGATAAAATGTTCCACCAGGGATCGTTCAAAGTCCGTTGCACTCCACTCATAGATCCGTTTTATGGCCTCATGAGGGGGCATGGCGTTTCGGTAAATCCGATCGCTGGAAATGGCATCATAAACATCTACGATGGAAGCGATCCTTCCAAAAAGATCGATCTGGTTGCCGATCAAACCGAAAGGGTACCCCCGGCCGTCATATCTTTCGTGATGCTGCAGCACGACCTCCATGGCCTTCACCGGGAAATCCCCGGCTTTTTCCAGCAGGTCTTTGGCCAAAAGGACATGACTTTTCATGATTTCAAATTCCGCATCGGTCAGTTTGCCGGGTTTGTTTAAAATCTCAAGAGGGATCCTCATTTTTCCAATATCATGCAACAAACCCCCTAAACCGAGTATTTGCAATTCGTTGACGCTTAATCCCAACTGCTTGCCGAAAGCGACCGAGAGGATGCTGACATTAATGGAATGAAAAGCCGTATATTCATCCCGGGTCTTCAACTGCGAAAAACAGAGCAGGGCATCTTGATCTTCTATAAGACTGTTTACGATGGCATTAACCGCTTGTTTGGCTTCAGCCGTTTTTATGCTTTCACCGAGTCTTACATCCTCCAGAATTTTTCCGATAACTTTTTGGGCCTGATTATGAACCTCTAAGGCTCGATGGATCTCTCCATCCCCCAGGATTGAAGTTTTATCATCCTTTTTCCTGCTGTTTCCGACACTTAAGAAAGCGTTTTCAACAAGATCTGCCTTGGGGACTTCCTGAACCGGATCGATATCCATCCCTTTCTCTGTATCAACATAAACATACCGGCAATATTTATGGAGCTGATCTATCTGTTTCGGGGTTTTGATGAAGAACTTGTGGCTCAAAAACGGGGTTTCAAGATAAGGACGGTCCAATTGATTGACATACATCCCGATATTTAAATGGTCGGCCTCAATTTTTTTGATCATCGCTAAAAATTCCCCTTGGAGGGGTTAAATGTTATTCCCCTGGATCCTGAAAATTTCCGCTCCGTCTCTTGTTTTATCGACATATTTATACCCCAACTTTAATAACCCGTAAAAAATTTTCCCCTTTGAACTTCCGGCAGAACATGGTATTTAAAAAATGTGGCTTTCAGTGCCCCATGAAGCATAAAAATGGCTCACAAGGCTGTAGGCAATGGGCCAGAGGCTATAGGTTAATTGATTTTAAGGGTTTTTCTTCGCCCATAGCCCATAGCTATTATGAGGTTTTTCATACTTGAAACTTGCATCTTGCATCTTGAAACTTTTTTTCCGTATTATTTGGAAAGGAAATCCATGCCTGATTTCCCCCTTTTAGAAATTTTTTCAGATTATGTCTGACCCTGGTGCTATTTCATTACCGGGCGTATTGATCGTTTACAAAAAGAATTTGAATTGGACATCCGATGGACGGCCTTCCCGCTCCATCCCGAAACCCCTGAAGAGGGACAAACCCTGGAAGAATTTTTTGCCGGACGTCTGGATATCCAGCAGATCATGACCCGTTTGAAAAAGGCGGCCCAGGATAGCGGATTGCCCTTTGGAGATCAGAAGATGATCTATAACAGCCGGTTAGCCCAGGAACTGTCAAAATGGGCCGGCACCAAAGGGCAGGAAGGTCCCTTCCACCAGGCGATTTTCCAGGCTAATTTTGTCCAGGGTATCAATATCGGAAAAATAGATGAACTCCAAAAGCTTGCCGAATGTATCGGGCTCCCCGGAAAGGAAGCCGGAGAAATTTTGGGAAAAAGGGCCTTTAAAATGGCGGTCGATTCGGACTGGGCCAGATCCCGGAGCCTGGGAATCCAAGCCGTCCCGACATTCGTATTGAACGGCAATTCTCTGGTTGGCGCCCAGCCTTATGAAAAAATGGGCAAGTTTTTAGAGGCCGCCGGGGTAAAGAGGCGAATGGGAGATTTAGTTGACAAAGACCATCTTTTCCAATAAATTCTCATCCATGATTTCCGATCCCATACAACCGGCCCTAATATGTCCTTACACCTTGCTGGAAGAAGAAGCCTTAGCCTGGTCTATCCTATTGTTTAAACAGGCCCTATTACTGCACCCTTTTCCATTACCCTTGTCCCCGTCCCACCAATCCCTGATGGATCAGGGATTGTTACAGGTCCGTTCCCTGGAGCGAACCCAGGAGGAAATCCGGGCAAAGGACAGAAGCCTGAGGTCAATCCGGACCTATATAGCCGGCAAGCCGGATCAGGGGATGCTGAAATATCTCAAGGAAGTATCCCACGGGGAGAATCAGGAGACCCAGGAAGAAATCTTCGGCCTTTTGAAAGGACAACCTTTCCAGCAGGATGCAAAGGATTCTTCGGCCATTGACGGCCAGACCCTCCTGGCCCTGATCCATGAATGGATGCTGGAGGAATGGGAACTGGAGGCCTCTTTAGCCAGAATCGAGGAACAGGAAAAAAACCTGGCCCAAGGCTGGCAGGAAAATATCGAGGAAGGACTGGATTTCAGTTTCCCCGACCATCCGGTTTTAAAAAGAAAGGCCGTCGAGATCATTTGCCCCTTGGCCCTGACAGCCTGGCGGGAATTAAAGAATCGACTGGTCCCTGAACCATTAATTCTTTTTACCAATCAGTTATGGGTTTGGGCCGAAAACTATGGCCAGGATCCCGAAGAAGGCCGGACCATTTCCATTCCTTTACCGGATTTGGGTTCCCTGAGTTTGGATGATTTCCTGAAACAATCAGAGACACGCTTTTCTAAGCCGGCGAAGGACCTCCCAGGCCTTCTAAGATCCCTTATAGCCTCTCCTCAAGAAGAATTAATCCTCGATTTTCAAAAGTCTTTATCCGGCCTGGGATGGCCGGCCGGCGGCAGATATAATCTTGTACTTCCCCCGGTAAAGCCTTCTTCGAATCAAAGGGGGTCAGACCAATTGATCCTGCTTTCCCCCTAATCCCTGAGATCCCTATCTTTTAGGATGCTTTTCACTTGACAACTTTTTTTATTTCTCCTAAATAAATAGTCTTAGAAACCCCAGTGGTTCAAATATGAGCGACTTGTAGTGCCTTTTTACAAGACGTCAAAAATTAAAACCAGAAAAGAGATGAATTATGTTTAAGGTCGAAGTGGACCCGGATAAGTGTGTCGGTGATGAAGAATGTGTAGAGGTTTGTCCGGTGGATGTTTTTGAGCTTCAAGATGGCAAAGCTGTTCCGGTTCAAGCCGATGAATGTCTGGGCTGTGAAAGCTGTATCGAGGTTTGCGAATTCCAGGCGATTACGGTAACAGAGATATAAAACAAAGGCCTGCTTGGAGGATTTCCAGCAGGCCTTTGTTTTTTTTATCTAAAATTGCCTACTTCTTTTCCGTTACATGGCACTGAGCACATAGGGTTGGCCCTGTTTTCTTGCCTTCTGTCTTCAATTTGGTGTGGCAATCCTTGCAATTTTTATGAAAGGAATTCTGGAGGGTCAACTTTTTGCCTTCCTCCGCTGCCTTGTGACATTCGCTGCATTTCTGGACCTTATTCCCCTGCTTCCAGGTATTTTTGCCGTCCTTATAGACGTGGTGGCATTCGGCGCAAGCTATTTTGTGATCTTTTTCGTGTTTCAGGTGGGTAAATTCCACCGGCGGTTTGGTCCGCTTGCCATCCTTAAATAATGCCTTATCATTATCTATTTTAAAGGAATCAGGAGCTTTATCGGCGGCATAAACCCAGGCCATCAACCCCAAAGAAAAGATAAACGCCGTTATTATCGACATTATTACCAGGCCTTTTTTCATCTTTTGTTTCACCTCCCTCCTCCTCTTACTTATCGAAAAATACAAAAATTTATTAATATTTTTTTATAACCCGGCAGGACGACACAAAGCACTTCTTATTTCCCTCTTGCCTCGTGCCTATCGCCTGTTTATAAAGTTCATATAATCAAACCGAGTTATTCTGTCAAGAAAAAGTTGACAGCCCCTTCCATTTCTGTTAAAAAGAATATGTCTATAAATATTTCAGGAGGTTATCGTCACGGGACCTCTTACTACCCACAGCATTTGGAGTATCCTTCCCTGGGATGTACCCTGGGATGTGGGGCACGCCTTTTTTCTCGGCCTGACTTATCTGGTCATGGGTATTCTCGGGGTGACCCTGGGCCTCGCAGCATTAAGAACCCGGCGGTCTCTGAGAAAACCCAATCAGTAGACATTTAAAAGCAGCCTGGCTTGAAAAAACCAGGAGAGCAACCCATAAAAATCAAACAAGGAGATCCAATGTTCGGTTTAGGAACACAAGAATTGATAATAATTTTGGGCATCGCCATGTTCATCTTCGGGGCCAAAAAATTGCCTGAAATAGGCAAGGGACTGGGGAAAAGTATCCGGGAATTTAAAAGCAGTATCAGTGGGGAGGGGGAAAAAGAAGATCCCGCCAACCCTAAAGAAATCAACAAGGATTCCAAAGGATCGACGACCCCATAAACCCGTTAGCGATCTATTTTGATTGGACCATTCCCCCTGCGTCGCTCCGGTAACTATGACTCCTCAAATTCCTTTGTTCTGGCCCATAATACTTGCCATTCATCAAGAGAGAGGGAGGAAGCACCCTTAGCCTTGAAATGCGGTTCGGTCATCATAGATCGAAAACGCCTTAAAAATTTTTGATTGGTTTTTCGCAGGGCGTTTTCCGCCGGGACCCCTAGGAATCGTCCCACGTTAACCAGGGTGAACAACAGATCCCCCAACTCTTCTCCGGCCGCTGTCAAATCTTTTTCCCCTATGGCCTCTTCCAATTCCTTTAATTCCTCTCGAACCTTTTCCAGGACACCATTAATATGAGGCCATTCAAACCCCAGGCCGGCGGCCCTTTGAGAAATCCGATGGGCCTTCAGTAAAGAAGGCACATCAACGGGAATGGACTCAAAGGGGTCCTGTCCTTCTTTCTCCCCGGCCTTGATATTTTGCCAGCCTTGCACGACTTGTTCGGCATTTTCCCAATTTTTATCTCCGAAGATATGGGGATGACGGCGCACCATCTTCTGATAAATGGTATCTATGACCTGGTCCAAATCAAAATCTCCCTGCTCTTCAAAAACCCTGCTCAGGAAAACGATCTGGAACAGGAGGTCCCCCAATTCTTCTTTGACTTCCGCCTGGTCCTTCCGGTCCAGGGCATCGGCCAGTTCATAGGCTTCCTCCAGCAGATAGATCTTAAGGGTCTCGGCACTCTGTTTCCGGTCCCAGGGACAACCGTTTTCATCTCGCAACCGATCCATGAGTTCTCTGAGATCCTTTAGGGTTTTCAAACTCTCGGCCTGTTTATTCATCCCCGGGAACCTTTTGCATTTTTTTGATGGTTCTTTTTTTGCCGGTCCAATATTCCTGAAGCTCCTTTTTTTTATTCATATAGTCGTTTTTTATCTTAAAAGGGATCAAGAGGGCCAGCTTTTCATTAACCGTTTGGATAGAAGGGAAAAAACGGGAATCTTTGACTAAAGGAGAACTTTTCGGGCTGAAAAGGGTTAGGAGGGTAACCAGGAAAAAGACAATGACCGCCCCTTTGATCAGACCGAAGAGGCCCCCCAAAACCCGGTCCAGCCACCCTAACAAAGCCAGGTGGACCGCCTTCCGGATTATGATGGCAAAAAAATGGAACAAAAAAAAACTGAGGACAAAGATCAAAATAAAGCAAAAAATCCCTGCCAAAAGGCTATGATGGGGATAGTAACGGCCCAGCCAGGAGGCCAGTTCTTTATAATAGAAGGAGGCCAGAAAAAAGCTGGCGATGATTCCGAAAAGAGTGGCTGCTTCTTGAATAATCCCTCTAAAAAAACCCCGGAAGGTGGTCAGGGCGACAATAATAAGGATTCCGATGTCCAGAATGTTCATATCGTTGTGCATTCTTTATTCTGAGAGTTTATCTCTGACTCTCCTAAAACGCGAGATCATCCGCCTCTGGCCGGACGAT
>CAZVHO010000165.1:0-10575 GCA_964627515.1 uncultured Thermodesulfobacteriota bacterium
AATACTATCACGCATCACGAACAAACCAACCTGTGCGTATATTACTTGGGATGAAGCGCGGTCTTTTTTCAAGGCAATCGGTGCCAATGTTCGCGAAGGTGAAGGGTCAAGGGTACAGATCATTCTCAATACACGGGTGTTACGCCTTCATAAACCGCACCCTCAGAAAGAGCTGAAGAAGTATGCTGTCGAGGCCATCAGGGATTTTTTGATTAACACGGAGGTTATAAAATGAAAAATACTTTAAAATACAAGGGATATACTGGAACGGTTGTGTTTGATGCCGACGACCGTATTTTCCATGGCCGTCTCATGGGCCTTACGGATATTATAACTTTTGAAGGGGCATCGGTTTCAGAACTGGAAAAAGATTTTCGCTCTGCCGTGGACGAATACTTGAAAACCTGTAAAGAGATCAACCGAGTGCCTGAAAAGCCTTTCTCTGGTCGCTTTATGCTGCGAGTTCCTTCTGAACTTCATTGTGCTATCGCCTTAGCGGCCAAGAGGGAACGCAAGAGCATCAACGCTTGGATTGCCGAAGTCTGTCAACAGAACGCCATCGCTTAGGCAGCTTCCCACCTCCAGCCCAAAGACACGGTCGGTAATCTTGAACCCACTTTAAGGTCGCCCCTGCCGTTAGGTTCAAATATCTGGAAAAAATCTTCAGATCCAAAGTCTTTGCCTTGCTTCTCTCTAAAGGTAAAATAACTCCCGATCATATTAATCTGCTGAAATCCTGGAAACATTCCGGCTTTCAGGTCTTCTGCGGTCCAAGAATCCATCCCAGGAAAAAAGAGGCCAGGGCCTACGGCTCGTAGAGGCGAGACTACGCCTCGGAGAGAAAACCTGGCCCGCTATATCATCCGGGCCTCTTTTTCTCAGGAACGAATGACCTATCTCCCGGAAGAGTCCCGGATCATCTACCGTTCTAAGGACAAGCGCCAAGAAAAAACTTTTGACGCCTTAGATTGGCTGGCGGCCATGACCTCCCATATCCCCGATCAAAGAAAACAAATGGTCCGCTATTACGGCTTCTATAGTAACGTTTCCCGCGGGCTTCGTCAAAAAGAAAATGTGGATGGTCTCATTCCCTGTGTCCTGGAACCTGATGAAAACAAAAAACCGAACCGGAATTGGGCGAGATTGATTCAGAAAATAGCAGCCTGTCCCGGACATGATCCGGGAAGGTTGACCCGCTAACATGTCCCCAGTGCCAGGGATTGATGCGGGTTATCAGCATTATAGAAGACCAGGAAGTGATCGATACGATCTTAGGCCACTTGGGTTTATGGCAGGCCAATCAGAGACCCCCACCCAAGCCCAAATCCCTCGAACTTCAGATAGACTACTCGGATTCCCAACTTTCTTTCTATGAGGATGCCCCTGATCAGGATTTTGAGGTTTCCGCAGATCACCCCACCGTTTAAGGGAAATTCAGGAGGCGGAGGGAGTTGTTCGATCAAATTTTGAAGGTCTGCCGCTTCTTTTCCCCTTATCCCCTTCTATTTGTAAAGTTCAGACCTGCAAAATCCCATTTTCTCCAGAAGATCCCCTTTGTCGCCTTCCCTTTGGCCTTATTTTTCCCCTTGACCGTGCCTTTTTCTTTCCTTATACTCTTCCATCAAAAAGGAAGTTCTTATCAAAGATTATAATACGGACCGTATATAAATTATAAACGAGGTGTCACATGCTAAAACGTATCGCTGTCGTCATCGGTGCCAACAAGGGCCTTGGGCGCGCCCTCGTGCGCGGCATGTGCCGGGAGCTCGGCTCCGACGTCACTGTCGTCCTGACCGCGCGTGACGAGGGCCGCGGTCGCGAGGCCATCGCCACCCTGCGCGCCGAAGGGCTGACTCCGGCCCTGGGTCTGGTCGATCTTGCCGAGCCCGCGAGCATCACGACGCTGGCGGAGCGCCTCGGGCGCGAGCATGACGGCGTCGACATCCTCATTCAAAATGGCGCCTATGCGGCGCTCCCCGACGTGCCGCCGGCGACTCAGGCGCGCGTCATGATCAAGACAAATAACCTGGGCACCACGCGTGTCCTCGAGGCTTTCAAGCCCCTGCTGCGCCCGAACGCGCGCGTTCTCGTCGTCGCCAGCGCCTTCGGCGTGCTCAAGAATCTGCCCGCGCACCTGCGTGACCGCTTCGATACCGAGCGCCTCTCCCTTGCCGAGCTTGACCGTAACCTCCTCGCCTATGTCGAGGCCGTCGAGCAAGGCCGGGCCGTCGCCGAGGGCTGGCCCAACTGGATCAACGTCCCGTCGAAGATTGGGCAAGTAGCGGCGATGCGTATCTTTGCGCGTGACTGGGCCCGTGCCCCGCGCGTCCCGGGCGTGCTCATCAACGCGGCTTGCCCGGGTTGGATGATCACCGATGCCAGCCGCCCCTACCTTACTGGCTTGCCCGCCGGAATCGTGGCCAAGGCCCCTGAGGACGCCGAGCCCGACGTGCGTTGGGCCGTGACTCTCCCCGACGGCGCCACCGCGCCCTACAGCGAGCTGCTTCAATTCCGCAAGCCGATCCCCTGGAACGAGTCGTGATCGCGACCAACCGTGCCCCCTGCCTCGGCGACGATCGATTGGGTCGGAATAGGTGAAGAGCTACACTGACTGCGGAGGGCCTCATGCGGTGGCTGGTTGCCGATGTACTCCCGCTCAGCGCCGTCGCCGGCACATCTTGTAGGGGACGGACAAGGGATAATGGCAAAAAACCTCTCTTTCATAACGGTCTGCTTTTAGTGAGATATTCCCAATTAATCACAACGTATTGGCATCAACTGATATACCCTGACAGGTTCGGAACTTGCTGGATTAAACGACAATGTTTGCACATGGAGAGAGTTAGAAGGCCTGGCGATATCATGTCTTTGCGAAAAAAATATCCCTGATGGAGTAGCCATATCCCCCAAATGCGTAAAGGATATTTGGCTTTTCGGTGAATTAGAATCCGAAGATCTGTCGGTCTTGAGCAGCGTGGGCAGAAGGAAAGCGTATCGCCAAGGCGATGCAGTGTTCCGCCAAGGGGATGCCGCTGACGCCATGTTTCTTATCAAATCGGGGCGGATCAAACTGAGCAAAATCTTTAAAGACGGCCGCGAGGTAACCCTCGATTATCGAAAAGCCGGCGATACCTTTGGAGAGAATATATTCGGCCAAGCGACCCATTATCCCGTAACGGCATGGTGCCTGGAAGCCACCTATACCTGCGGTTTTAAAAAATCCGATTTCGAACAACTGATCCTGGAACATCCTTCCATCGGTTTGCGAGTGATTCGAAAGCAGAGCGAACTGATCGAATCCCTGTCTACACGGCTGGGCGATATGGCCCATTCCCTCATTGGAAGAACGGCTGCACCGGATATTGATGAACGTGGCCCGTGATCACGGCGGTTATCTTTATGATAATCATATTCGGAGGTATCGGGTTATGAAATCGAACGCATTCAAACCATTGTTGCAAAATCAAATAATGGCGTCCTATTTTGAGATAATTTTTGAGCGGAGGAAAGCCATCTAACTGGAATTGGACGAGCTTAATCGGCGCGGGGTTCAGCAGGTCAGGAAGCTACCGGGCCTTCCGAAAAGAGGTTAAAAGTGACAGGCAAACCAATAAAAAAAGCCCGTCTTCAATCAAAATTGAAGACGGGCTTAAATAAATTCCCGGCAGCGTCCTACTCTCCCATCCCGCCAAGAAGGGCTGCTATGGGGTATAGAGATTCACTTTTATCTTCAAAATAAATCCTCATTTACCTGTTATCTATTTAAGATTAATGACTAAAGTTGAATGGCAAAGAATATGCAATCTCCAGGCACATGCCTGTGCCTGCACCCGTATATCGCCCTCGAAATCCCAAACAGACCCCTTACTATCGTTGCGTTGAAGATCATTTTGAATCCTTAGAGCGAGTTTATGAAGATCGTTTTGAGCGGAGATATTTTCTCTATGATCGGAAACTCCTTTTAGAACTCAGCCGCTGTATCTGGGAATCTCTGAAAATCTATTATCAAAATTACGTCCCTGGTAAAAAATCCGTTCCCGGAGCGGTCATAGCCATTCAAACCTTTGGAGATTTCCTGGGGTTTAACCCCCACGGCCATGTTCTGATTACCGACGGCTGTTTCCCCGAAAAGGGTTTATTTAAAGTCGCCCCGGCTGTTAGGCTAAAAAATCTGGAGAAAATATTCAGATCCAAAGTCCTTACCTTGCTTCTCTCCAAAGGTAAGATCACTCCTGATCATATTAATCTGCTGAAATCCTGGAGGCATTCCCTCCGGGGCGTAGGCCTACGGGCCAGAGGCCGGCTTTCAGGTCTTCTGCGGTCCAAGAATCCATCCCAGGAAAAAAGAGGCCATGGAAAACCTGGCCCGCTACATCATCCGGGCTTCTTTTTCGCAAGAAAGAATGACCTATCTCCCGGAGGAATCCCGGATCATCTACCGCTCCAAGGACAACCGGCAAGAAAAAACTTTTGACGCCTTGGATTGGCTGGCGGCCATGACCTCCCATATACCCGACCAAAGAGAGCAAATGGTCCGCTATTATGGTTTCTATAGTAACGTTTCCCGGGGGCTTCGTCAAAAAGAAAATGTGGATGGTCTCACCCCTTGTGTCATAGAAACAGGGGAGAACGCAAAACCCAACCGGAATTGGGCCAGATTGATTCAAAAAATATATGAGGTCGATCCCCTGACCTGCCCTAAATGCCAGGGATCGATGCGCGTTATCAGCATTATTGAAGATCAGGAAGTGATCAACAAAATTTTAGGACATTTGGGCTTATGCCAAACTAATCAGAGACCCCCACCGAAACCCAAATCTCTCGAACTTCAGATAGACTACTCGGACTCCCACCTTCATTTTTATGAGGAAGCCTTTGATCAGGATTTCGGGGCTTCCTCGGATCATTCGTCCGTCTGAGATAAGGAAGATCAGGAGATAAAGGAGTAGTTTGTCCAAATTTTGGAAGACTACCCTGCTTTTTCCTTTATCGCCTTCTATCTGTAAAGTTCAGACCTGCAAAGTCCTATTTTCTTCAGAAGACCCCCTTTGCTCCCTTGCCTTCCCACCCTGTTTTTCTCCTTGACCCTGCTTTTTGCTTATTTTATACTCTTCACATGAAAAAACAACTTCTTATCAAAAAGCCCTGGATCGGGCTTTGGCGAACGCCCAACCGGAGATCTTCAATACCGATCAGGGGAGCCAGTTTACCAGCCTGGACTTTTCCCGGCGCCTGGAGGACCGCGGGGTTCAGATCAGCATGGACGGCCGAGGACGCGTCTTCGACAACATCTTCGTTGAACGGCTCTGGCGTTCCGTGAAATACGAGGAGGTCTATCTCCACCAATACCGGACGGTCTCGGAGGCCATACAAAACCTGGGTCGCTACTTCCACTTCTACAACGAGGAGCGGCTCCATGAAGCGCTGGGTTACTCTACTCCCAGTCAGATGTATGGCAAGGAACAAACAACTTTTAACCCGGTCCAGGCACTAACTATGCACTAAATATACCCATGTTTTTTGTCTTGACAATGGGGAGTAGCTCAGTTTAGGATGAATAGTAACGCTTCCCGAGGGCAGCGTCACAAGGAAAATACCGAAGGAGGGAAATATGCCAAAGTATGTTATCGAGAGGGAACTACCAGGAGCAGGGCAAATCAGCTCAGCAGACCTGCAGGCAATCTCGCAGAAATCCTGTAGTGTTCTTAAAGGGCTTGGGCCGCAAATTCAGTGGGTGGAGAGCTTTGTAACCGACGACAAGATCTACTGCATCTATATCGCCCCTAACAAGGAGATGGTGCTTGAGCACGCCAAGCAGGGCGGTTTCCCGGCCAACAGCGTAGCCGAAGTCAAGCGCATGATAGATCCGACTACCGCCGAGTAATACCGCTGTAACCGAATATGAATTGGCTACGTTGCCCAGGGCTTCGATAAGCAGTTCGCTGTCGCCTTGCTCCAGCGCGGCCGCAAGATACTCCAGGTATAACCATTTCAAATAACGATGCCGATCCTTCGCGAATTTTAAAAGAAATTCCCGTTTATGGCAGCGATGGGTGACATACCAGATTTGTCCCGGAATATAAGTGACGTTTGGCCCGTGCCATTTTTAAAAACCCTCTTTTAGGCCCCCAAAAGCTCGATATAGGCCTTTTTTATTGGGCATTCTAATTTATATTATTTTTCAAATCAATTAGTTCGCGTGGCCCGACCTAATGCTGCTAACTTAATGATTAATATAATAATTTAAGTATGTTATCGTTAATAGTTTTTTAAATCGCCCCAATGCCCTACCTTAAGGGAGACTTCCGTGGCCACATGGGCACCCCAGCGATGGGTGGGGGCCAGAAAAGCTTAAAAATATCTGGATTCCGGCTTCTGCCGAAATGAGTCCAACACGTTGAAATCAGATAATAAAAGCTTAAGTTAATGGCATTGGGCCCGACCCCATTCCCCCATTCCGACATTCCGGATAAATAGCATAGTTCCACTCGCCATGAAATTTACCAGGAACGAGATTAATGGTTGCCATTTCGGCGTTGCTAATTTTTCGGCCAGTTCGATATTTTCTTCTGTCAAGTCGGCAAATAACGGCCAATCCTTTGGCTGTGGTAGTGTTGGCAATTAAACGAACAATAGTTTCATAATCACGAAGTGGTTCTCCGCGCCAGTTGGAGGAAATAAACGAAAAAAGACGGTGCTCCACTTTATTCCACTTACTCGTTCCTGGGGGAAAATGGCAAACCGCTATGGGCAAACAGATTTCATCGGCCATTATCAAAATTACGTCCCTGGTAAAAAATCCGTTCCCGGAGCGGTCATAGCCATTCAAACCTTTGGAGATTTCCTGGGGTTTAACCCCCACGGCCATGTTCTGATTACCGACGGCTGTTTCCCCGAAAAGGGTTTATTTAAAGTCGCCCCGGCTGTTAGGCTAAAAAATCTGGAGAAAATATTCAGATCCAAAGTCCTTACCTTGCTTCTCTCCAAAGGTAAGATCACTCCTGATCATATTAATCTGCTGAAATCCTGGAGGCATTCGGGATTTCAGGTTTATTGCGGTCCCCGTATCCATCCCAGGAAAAAAGAGGCCATGGAAAACCTGGCCCGCTACATCATCCGGGCTTCTTTTTCGCAAGAAAGAATGACCTATCTCCCGGAAGAGTCCCGGATCATCTACCGTTCTAAGGACAAGCGCCAAGAAAAAATCTTTGATGCCTTAGATTGGCCCTGTCCTGTTAAATAGGGGCCGCCGATTTTCTTCTTGTGATTCCGACTTTTTCTGGTAGCGCAGTCACCTCAAACCGAGTTGATTCCATTTAACAGGATGAACCACCATGACCACTCATATCCCCAATCAGGGGGAACAAATGGTCCGATATTACGGCTTCTATAGTAACGCCTCCCGAGGCCATCGTCAAAAGGAAAATCAGGATAACCTCATCTCCTGTGTCCTGGAACCCGATGAAAACAGAAAACCCAATAGCGCCTAATTTTGGCGCTACTGATCCAAAAGATTGCAGCCTGTCCCGGACATGATCCGGGAAGGTAGATCCCCTAACCTGTCCCCAGTGTCAAGGGTTGATGCGGATTAGCATTATTGAAGACCCGGAAGAGATTGACAAAATCTTAAGTCATTTGGGTTTGTGGCAAAAGAACCAGAGACCCCCACCCAAACCCAAAACCATCGAACTTCCGATAGACTACTCGGACTCCCAGCTTCCTTTCTATGAAGAAGCTTTTGATCAAGGTTTCGGGGCTTCTGACGATTACTCCACCGTTTAAGGGAAGATCAGGATGCAGAGCGAGTAGTTCGGCCAAATTTTGGAAGTCAGCCCTTCTTTTTCCTCTTATTCCTTCCTGTTTGTTAAATCCAGCTCGGGAAAGTCCTTTTTTCTTAAGAAGTCTCCCTTGATCCCCTGCCTTTTCCCCTATTTTTATCCTTGACCGTGCCTTTTTCTTGTTCTATATTCTTACCATCAAAAAGGAACTTCTTATCAAACCAACGTTGGAACGCTTGCGGTGCGTTCCGGTGGGTGATATGGATTATACGCCATCCACTTCTTGCGAACGTATTGATTGGACAAAATACGCTATTTTGTCTAAAGAATAGCCTCAATTCCCTTGTGGCGGATCACGTTCAGGAGTGCGAGCGCCGCACCTGTCGGATGCTTCGCGCCGCGCTCTAATTGCGAGATGTACCCGACCGTTAAATTAAGATAGTGGGCAAAAACCGCTTGGCTCAGGTGTGCTTGTTCGCGCATTTTGCGGATGTCTTCACCTGTCAACGGCTCAAGATCGGCTTTATCTTTCACGCCGAGGTGCCGCATGGTGATTTTTCCGTAAGCCCTCTTATCCAGAAGGCCCGCGTTTTTCATGTCCTTGGCTGTTTCAAGCAGCGCTTGCGTCAGCCGACTATATTTCTTATTTCCCGTTGTCATAGTTTACCTCCTTTAAAAGTCCCTCTTTAATGGCATGTTCGAGGCGCTCTTTTTTCGTCTCAAGCCATGCTTTGCCGATTTCTTGTAGTGTTTCCAGTTCGTCCGTCTCGATGTTTTCCCGTTCGCTTTTTGCAAAGCCGTAAAGGAACACCGCTCGATTGCCGGAGCGGTAGGCAATCAGCAGCCGGTAGCCGCCCGAGCGGCCTTGTCCGGTTCGCGCCACCCGTTGTTTAATGATCCCGCCGCCTAAATCGGCGTCCACAATCCCACGCTCCGCGCGTTCGATAGCCCCACAAAGGCTGTGATCCTCAAGCTGTTCCTGCCGCGCGTAACGCATGAACCATTTTGTTTTAAAAAGCTGCACATCACCCCCATCAGACACTATGAATTATAATACTATGAATTATATTATGCAAACCCTTTTTCCTAGGGGGTTATTGATTGACTGATTACCATCCGAAAACTGGAATTAGATGATGAGGAACTCCTCAAGGTGGCCATTCAATGGCTCAAATTCGTCCTATTTGGAGAGAAGTTTATTCCCTTGAAATAGACAGCGATCAAGTTCGGAGTTCGGAGTTCGGAGCAAAAGGCACCACGAAGCATGGGAAGGATGCAAGGTCCAAAGTTTTTCACACTTGAAACTTGCATCTTGTAACTTTATTTTTAAATAAAAATCAGTGTTTAAAGGCCCGCTGCCCGGTGAAGACCATAGTGGCTTGGGGTAGGGCCTGGTTGCAGGCCTCAATGACTTCATAATCCCTCATGGATCCTCCGGGCTGCACCACGGCGGTGATCCCCTGGCGCAGGCCCACATCCAACCCATCCCGGAAGGGGAAGAAGGCATCGGAAATCATCGCCGACCCGGGAAGACCGGCCCGATCTTCCTGGGTCTTCCGGTCGATGGATTCTTTTTCCTGGTCAGGTCTTTTTCCCTGTTCGATTTCTAATTCCAACTCCTTATAAGAAAGGCCGTATTGATCGAAGCACAGGGCATCGGCATATTTGGTATAGGCCTTGAAAACCGCTATCTCGGCCACACCCACCCGGTCCTGTTCTCCGGTGCCTATCCCGACGGTACATTCATCTCTTACATAAAGAACGGAATTGGAGGTCACCCCCTGCTCCACGGACCAGCCGAAGTACAGGTCCTCGAGTTCCTTTTCTGTGGGCTGCCGCTGGATCCGGTATTCCTGCCCTTGATGAATACAGACGGCCGGCCTGAAATCTTCTTTCTTCTGGATGGCGTTGATGGGCGATTGCTGAAGGATTAATCCTCCGTCCTGCAGGCCCTTAAAATCGATAAACCGGACCTGACGAAGGCTTTCCAGGAGATCCATCCGGGGCACCTTGATGATCCTCAAATTACCCCGTTTGGCCAGGATGGGGACCGCCCCTTCCTCAAAATCCGGGGCGGCCACTACCTCCAAATAATTCCGGGCGATCAACTCGGCCGTAGTCTTGTCAACCGGCCGATTGAAAACAGCCGCCCCGCCAAAGGCGGCGATCCGGTCGGCCCGGTTGGCCCGCACGTAGGCCTCAGACAAGGTATCTCCATAGGCCACCCCGCAGGGATTATTGTGTTTGACGATCACGGCCCCGGGTTTGGCCATGAGGAACTTGAGGATATTCAAGGCATTGTCCACATCAGTCAGGTTGGTCTTGCCCGGATGTTTCCCCTCCTGGATCATCTCCGCCTCGGTGATAGCTGAAACCATCCCGGACCCGGGTTGAATAAATCGGCATTCCCCCAGGACCAGATTCCCATTAATGAGTTCATAGAGGGCCGCTTCCTGGCCCGGATTTTCCCCATATCGGAGGCCCTTTTCTTCCAGGATCCCATCGGCCTGGGGCAGCTTCCATGTCCTTTTCCGATAAATCAGGGACTGCCCTCCCAGGGTAATGGTCAAGTCGGACGGAAAGTGATCGGCCATGACCGTCCGGTACATTTTTTTTAAATCATCCATGAAAACTCCAGGCATAGGGCATAGGGTATAGGGTATAAGGTGTAAGGTTATGATATTGGATTTCGGTTTTTATTACCTTGAACCTTAGACCTCAAACCTTAGACCGGGTTTAATCATTTTTGCCGTTCTATATAAGCGTAAGCGCTATGGTTGTGGATGGATTCAAAATT
>CAZVHO010000166.1:0-10550 GCA_964627515.1 uncultured Thermodesulfobacteriota bacterium
ACCCCTGTGTCAGGCTTTGTGCCTGACCCGTGCCTAAATAAGCCTTTGACTGGTCTATTTTCATGCTTCGTGGTGCCCCAGCGGGGCATGAGGGTTAATATACCAGTTATTTTCCCGATACTTCAAGCTTCTTTTTCGGAATTTTCGTTTTGGACGCAGATCGACTCGGATCGGCAGAAGGCCGATCGTGCAGATTGCCAGGGTTTTGAATATAAAGAATCGTTATCTGCGGGTATCGGCGAAAATTTGCGTCCTAATTCAATATTATGATTTTATCTGCAGGCTGCGCAGGCGGTTGATGGCCCCGGCGATTTCGAAGAGCCGGGGTTTGGCTAAATTGCCAACTTTATAGGGCATCAGGTCGTCGAGCCCTTTTTCTTCGATCTCGGCCAAAACTTTTTCTAATCCTTCTTTGAGACAGGTGCTATTTGCCAAATACTTCATGGCATAGAGATGAATGAATCGGCCGATGGCCCTGGTTTGTCCCATTTCTACTAATTGCTCCAGGAAAGAGAGGTCAATGACCTGTTCCCCATAAAAAATGGTTTCCAGACTCTTAGCTTCAATACGGACCTCCTTATGCCCCCGGCTGGGATCAAAGCTGTCCGGCTTGGGCTGACGGGGGGTGATCTCACCAAAGCTTTCCCCGCCTTCGGGAAGACGATGGACCGGAAATTTTTCGGCAACGGCCCTGGCCTCTGAAGTAACGGAAAAAGGGCGGTAATTATTCATCCAGATCACCGTATCGGCTACTTCAAAATAGTCCCCGGACCCTCCCATGACCAATACTGTAGAGATTCCTTTTTCCTGATAGAGCTGACGGACCTTATCGATAAAGGGTGTAATGGGTTCATGGGCTTTTTGGACCAACTCCTGCATCCGCCGGTCCCGGATCATGAAGTTGGTAGCCGATGTATCTTCGTCGATCAGTAAAACCCTGGCCCCCATTTCCAGGGCCTCCATGATATTGGTTGCCTGGGAGGTGCTGCCGCTGGCGTTTTCGGTGCTGAACCGGAGCGTATCTCGAAGCAGGGGAAGACTCTTGATAAAGGGGCTGATATTGACCTTGGCCACACTGCGGCCGTCTTCGGCCCTGATCTTGACCGCTTTTGAATCAGTGACCACATATTCACGGCCATCCCCCGGGACATGGCTGTAGATCCCCAATTCCAGGGCCCTGAGCAGGGTGGACTTTCCATGAAAGCCGCCGCCGACGATCAAGGTCACCCCCTTGGCCAGTCCCAGACCGGTGATCGCCCCTTTATGGGGGAGATGGAAAGAGACGGATAATTCCTGGGGGGGGTAAAAGGGGACCGCTCCCATGGCCAGAGGCCGGGAACTGATGCCGCTTTCCCGGGGCAGGATGGCCCCTTCGGGAACAAAGGCCACCAACCCTTTTTCATTAAGGGCTAGGCGCAGCCACTCCTGGTCTTCATAAGCATCCACATAATGTTTGACCGCGAGGCCCATATTGGGAAACTGAAAAACCCCTTGTTGAATGACTTTGGGCAGGTCATCGAAAAAGATGGAAACGGCTTCCATTCCGGAAATGGTCCGGCCGGAAGCAGGCAATCCCACGGTCAGACGCAATTCCAGGGTTTCTCCGTTGATCACCACGGCTGTCCTTTCCAGGATTTCCGGCCCCCCGGCTTCGATGGCGATCATACCGCTCTTGCCGGTCCCCCGGTGTTTGGAGGAAAGATTGCGGATGGCCTGCTGGACCTGGCGGCCGATAAAATCACAAAAGGCAATGCGGCGGGTCTTGTTTTCCCAGAGATCGGAAAAAATCTTCCACTTTTTTAAAGAGATGATGGCCCGGACCCGGGAAGGGGGGGCAAAGGGGTCGGCCTGGACCCGGTCGATGGACAGTTCATATTGAGAAAAAAGGTACAGACCTTCTATATCCTGATAGGCCTTGTAGCCTTTGTCATGAATACGGAATAAGGTTTTTTTCAGGTCGTCGGCTGGTTTCATGAGAGTTCCTTTGTCATTCCGGCGAAAGCCGGAATCCAGAAGTTATTTTGATTTGAAAACTGTTTTCACCGCAGAGCCGCTAAGAACGCAAAGGTCGATCGGTCCGCTCGACTTTGTCGAGCTTTTGCAGAGGCTCCCGGCCGGGAGCCGATCTGCCGATCTGCCGATCTTAATAAGAGACTCCCTTTGGGAGTCTAAAGGAATAATTTTTCCTTTCTGTTGAGAGGACAGAAAGGAAAAGCTTTGCGGGAGCAGGTTTGCAACCTGGTCCCATCAATAGGGGTGGTTTTCCCCTCCCCTCCTCTTCTTCTTTTTCTTTGGCTTTGATTTCGATTTCTCCTTCGAGAGTCTGCGACGCTCTTCTTCTATTTTCTTTTCAGCTTCCTGAAGTTTCCTTTCGACTTCAGTCCATTCCTGTTCCTCAGGCAAAGAATTTCCTTGTTTGGCCACCTCTCCGGGAGGTCGGGCCTGGGCAAAATCGAAGAAGAGGAGAGATAAAAGGAAAGGGAGAAAAAAGGTAGTGCATAAAATTAGAAACTTGTAAGCCGAATACTTTTTCATGCCACACCTTTAGAATTTTTATAGGAAAAACAATTTAATTATTTACCACTAATAGTGTCATAAATCTACATTATTCATCGTTGCGGGAGCAAGTTTGAAACTTGTTGCGGGAGCAAGTTTGAAACTTGCTCCATTAATTCCGGGTTCAATTTGCAAAATTGAACCCGCTCAGGAAAATGCCAGCCAGATTTTTTTCGATTGACATAAGCCTTAAAATATAGTCATACTTAAGTATGAAAAAAATATACCAAGGAGGGATAATGGACCGAGCTGTTAAGTTTGCAGTCAGTCTTCCGAATAAGGAATTCCAAGAATTGGAGAAATATCGAAAGAAAAGAGGAATAAGTCGAAGCAAGTTGGTCCTTGATGCAATACGGTTATGGAAAGAAGCCAAGGAAAAAGAACGGCTGGTAAAAATATATGAAGAAGGGTATCGGAGGATTCCAGAAAAGCTCCATGACCTTGAAGGGTGGGAAAAGGCTTCGCTCAGCACCCTTTCTCAAGGAGACTGGTAATGCAAAGAGGGGAGATTTGGTGGGCGGAACTACCCCTTCCCATTGGCCGCCGTCCCGTTCTTCTTCTCAGCCGAAACGAGGCCTATGCAGTAAGAAATGCCGTGACGGTGGCGGAGGTGACCTCAACTATCAGGGGCATCCCGGTGGAAGTTGAATTGGATCGCGAGGATGGAATGTCCAAAAGATGCATTGTCAACCTTGATACTATAATCACAATTCGAAAAGAGATCCTGAAGGATAGAATAGCAATCCTGCGGGAAGAAAAGATGTCGCAGGTTAATTCGGCAATAAAATTCGCCCTGGCAGTTCCTTGACTTCCCGAAGGTCCCGGCTATCCAATCCTTTTAAAAACCTCCCTTGGCGGGAGCAGGTTCCGTTGCGGGAGCAGGTTTGCAACCTGCTCCCCCTATTGTCGGGCAGGTTTGAATCCCGCTTGAAGCGGGACCCAAGGCAATGGGTTCAATTTGCAAAAAATCCTTATTGTCTTTAGAGAAAGGTTATGGTTAAATTAGAGGCCAGAGACAATAGGAAATAGCAATCAGGTATTAGTAACGGGATTTAGAATGCGGGAGCAAGTTTGAAACTTGCTCCCGCCTGATTTTTCGCAAAGAGGTCACCTATGGGAGTAACAAAAGTAACCGCGACGATTACCAATTTATCTAAAAATTTCCCTCCTTATGAATCGATTTTTCTGGTTGATACCGGGGCAATTGATAGCATGGCACCGGCAAGTGAGCTGATCAAGGCCGGTATTCAAGTGGAAGGAAAAGAAGTGTATGAATTGGCTAACGGCCAACCCGTAGAATATCCCTATGGATTTGCCAGGATTTCCTTTATGGGAGCAGAGACTGTGACCCAGGTTATTTTCGGGCCTGAGGACGCTGAACCGATCCTCGGTGTCGTCGCCCTGGAAAATACGGGAATTGCCGTTGATCCGGTATCCATGTGTCTGAAACGCATGACGGCCAAGCCGTTAAAATAAAACTCGCTTTGTTGGAAGTCCCTGTGGGAGCAGGTTTGCAACCTGGTCCCGCTAATTCTTGGGTTTAAAGTGGTCAGGTTTCAATCCCTCTTGAAGCGGGAACCAAACCTTGGGCGGGACCCAAAGCAACGGGTTCAATTTGCAAAATTGAAACCGCTTAAGAAAATACCACGACCAGAGGCTTCATCCCCGTACCCCCAGAAAAACTAAACAGATAAAAATCCATAAGGCTACTTCGGAAATGCAAGGCGGAAGCCGAGGTCGCGAAATCCAGAGTAAGGTTGGTGTTTGAAGCGAACGGATGTACGCACGCCTTTACGGTATAAAGCAAAGTACCCTCCTCGGACCACCCGGAATTCTCCCATTAAAGGTCCTTTAGGGTTACGGTTCGGGGAGTTATTATAATAGTCTTCTCCGAACCAGTCCCCACACCATTCATCCATCGCTACATTCATGTTTGCTATTCCAATGGTATTTTCCATCAGGACTTTTGGTCAGGTCTGCCACATTGGCATACGAACAGGCATAGGTAGGATTATCTCCCCAGAATCGAGCCGTCTTTGTCCCGGCCCGGGCCGCATATTCCCATTCGGCCTCGGTGGGAAGACGGTATGATCGGCTGGTCTTCCGGTTGAGCCACTTGATAAAGGCCTGGGCATCATTCCAGGAAACACAGGTTACCGGATGTCGTTCGGTCTGGCTAAACCCCGGATTGTCCCAGTAAGTTCCTTCCTTTTTTTCCCATTTGCCTTCGATCCAAACATAAGCCCCGCCTCCGGTCTCCGCCTCTGTTTTATATCCCGTATCCTGAACGAATTTTCGAAATTGCCCGACCGTAACCTCATGTTTCCCCAGGTAGAAAGGTTGGGCGATTTCCACTTTATGCTGCGGCCCTTCACGATCATCCTTATCCCAGCGGCCCGATTCATCCGTCGGGCTGCCCATAACGAAACTGCCGGCCGGAATCAGAACGAATTCCATGCCGGTAACGGGATCCTTGAAATCTTTGGGCATCTCCGGAGGCTGTTTGACCAGAGCCTTTTCTTCTTCGATCCGTTTTTTTTCAGCCTCTAATTTCAGCCGCTCTTCTTTCAGCTTCTGAGCTTCGATTCTTTTTCTTACCTCTTCCTGACGCTTTTCCCCTTCGGCCTGTTTTCTTTTTTCCTCCGTTTCTTTCCTTTTAGCCTCTTCTTTGGCCTTATCTGCGAACAGGGCGTTTTTCTCATTCTGCCAATGGCTAATCCGCTCTCCCGCCTTTGCTCGGAGCTGTCTGTCCTCATCCGTATAAGGGTTCTTCATCTCGTAGGTGCCAAGGAAACCTATCCATGCCTCTATCTTAAGATCCGGGTCCACCTTTTTCTTTTCATATTCTTCCACTTTTTTAAAGGCGGCTTTCATCTTCTTCATCTCGGCATTCCAGGCCGCCTTATCCCCCTTCTTCGTTTTCATCCCCTCTTTCTGTTGTTTCTCCTCTTCCAACCTCTGCCGCTCTTCTTCCTGTTTCTGCTTAGCCTCGATTTGTTTCTGCTTCTTTTCTTCCTTGAGCCGCTCGGCCTCCTGACGTTTTTCTTCTTCGGCCTGCTTTTTCTTCTCCTCCGCCTCCTTCTTTTTGGCCTCTGATTTGGCCCATGCTTCCTCCAGAGCCTTTTTCTCATTCTGCCAGTGGTTAATCCGCTCTCCCGCCTTCTCCCTGAGCCTTGTATCCTCATCGGAGTAGGGGTTCTTCTCCTGATAAGTATCCATGAAACGCTGCCAGGCTTCCACCTTAAGGCCCGGGTCTCCCTTTTTCTTTTCAAATTGTTCTGCCTTTGCAAAGGCGGTTTTCATATTCTTCAGCTTCGTATTCCAGGTAGCCCTGTCCGCTGTGTCTTTCTTCTCCAGATCATCGATAGTGAATTTGTCTTCTTCCTTTCGGCCCTGGATCCCTAACGCGGCCAGTTGATGATTAAAAGAAAAATTTATGTTAAGAGAAGATTGCGTCCAGGGAACTTGATCTTTTCCTATCAACTTCCTTATTTTATTCCGTACTTCATTAAAAACTTGGTCTATGGTCAGGCCGGGTTGCTTGATCGCTTCCAGGAGAGCTGCCGTAAAGGGGCTGTTTCTTTCTCGTCCGTCATCAGCCACCTTCCCCTCTCCGGTCGAATAGGCGATGAAAGTCCCCGCAGGGGCATTCCTTATACTTGTCAAACCACGGGAGGCCGAACGAAACTGCCGGGCAAAAGGGTTGTCCCGGCAGGCATCCAGGATGACGATATTCAGGCCGTTGTTGGCATAGTCCATTTCATCCAATATTTTCCCAGTATCCAGAGCGACATATTTCACAGCCGATTCCTTATCCACTCTTGCCCCGATGGGAATTAAATAATTGGTATTTTGAACCTGGACACCGTGGCCGGCATAAAAGAAGAGGCCCACACCGCCCCTTTTCAATCCACTCCCAAATTCTTCTAGAGATTCTTCCATAGTCCGAAGATTGGCATTTTTCTTCAGGATGACCTCAAATCCCAGTTCCTTAAGGGCCGCGGCTATATCGGAAGCGTCATTGACCGGATTCTTTAATGGGGAAGATTCGTAGGCACTATTGCCGATTACCAGGGCCAGTCTGGTCGAAGGGTCGATACGGGGGGAGGTAATAGGAGGGATAGCCTGCCGCGTTTTTTTCTTCTGGTCGGTTGCAGCAAAAAAGGAGGGAGGGAAAACAATTCCCAACGAAACGATCAGAAAAACGATTAGAAAACATGCTTTTCTCATAAGGCGATCCTTATGGAAGAGAAAGTATTAAACACGTGCAGGAGCAGGTTTGATATCATCTTGACCCAATCCCTACGGAAGCAAGTTTGTAACTTGCTCCCCTTATGTCGGACAGGTTTCACTCCCGCTTGCAGCGGGACCCAAGCGATGCGTTCAATTTGCAAAATTGAACGCGCATAGGTTCAAGCGGGAGCAGATTTGTAATCTGCTCCCTTTGTTTATTGAACCCGCATAGCGGTCCTTCAAGCCGTACTTAAGCAGAAGAATGTAGGAAAAATCAATTTAGTTATTTACCACTAATCGTTTAAAAAATATACAATTATTTTATTATGTCGGGGCAAGGTTAACCCACAAGACAAAAAGGCATCCTTTTTTTCAACAAGGGCAGGTCGTTACATGTGTAGGTTTGAAACCCGCTCCAAGTTGTGGGTTCAATTTGCAAAATTGAACCCGCTTTAGGGACCTCTATTCTCCGAACGCGAACTTTGTTTCTTTATAAGACCGGTTTAAAGCAAAAAAGTTTCAAGTTTTTCTCGTTTTTTTTAATTCTTCGAAAGTGTTAAGTATTTTATTTATTGACTTCCATTATCGGACTCCTTATAATTCTATAAAAAAACAAACTGTTAGTATCGGGAACATAGAGATGAGCACGCAACTGTTAATAGAATTACCGAACAAGGAAGGGGCTCAAGTAGTCTTCCATGCCCTTGAAAGTTATAAGGCCCGTCTCCAAGCAGGCATTGAACGAACCAAACGCCGCTTAGGAGAATTCGAACAACGATATAAGACTTCAACCGATTATTTCTTGAAGTATATGGCCGCTGAAGATTTGGCAGAGGGCGACTTGGAATATGTCGAATGGTCGGGGGAAGCGCAACTCTTAAAGAGTTTGGAACAAGAGTTGATAGAGCTGGAACATGCCCATTACCAACTTCCCTGATTATGCTTCAGGGATCAGCAACCTTTTAAACTCCCTTGAAACCACCGGACAGGCCAAATTAATCAATCTTGAAGTTGACCAGCGATCCATATTAAGAGGACTCATTCATGGCCTCATCATATTTGAAGACGACTCCGAATTACATTTTCGAGAATTCGTTGATACCTCACTGCCCGAACCTAAACTCTCATTTGCCTACCAATGCATTGATGTTCATAAAAATTTGATATTCAGATATGACAATGCTGCCCATCGCCCATCTTTATCCCAACCATCTCACAAACATAACCCGAAAGGGATAGATATTTGCCCAATCCCCAATCTTTTACAAGCTGTTGATGAGATAATGAGAAAGGGAGAAGAACCTTTAAAATCCTTATCTTAGGGTTAGGGAAGTTCTCCGCCGGCGCCCCAAAGAAACAAAATAAAATTATCACGAAAAATACGAACCGCTTCATCGCAAGGCCTCCCTATGGGGATAATAGTTGCAGGTTTGTGAGTCATCGCGAGCAAGAAACCTATAGAGTGGGTATATTGGAAAGTAGCCCAATAATTTAATCCGGCGGTACTTTTGTCAGGGTACCCCATCTGGTAGAGGATCTATGCCACCGGGATTCTACCAACTCATCTTTTTTCAGAACAAATTCAAACTGAGGCGTATTATAGAAGCTTCTCCACCTCGATGGCATCATTCCAGGCCGTCTTTAGCCCGCGCAGATATTTATATTGGTTGTTGCCGATGATCAGGGCATGGTAGGTGGTTTCCTGTAGCGGCTTTTTTCCATCTGCACGATAAGATAGAACCGCCCCAAAGAGGAAAAAGAAAGTCGTCAAGAAAAATAGAAACCGTTTCATCGATTGGTCTTGTCGTTTAAAAGACAAATTTTTCAATTTGTAAAAGCAGGTTGGTTGCCGGTTCCCTACGGGAACAAGTTTGCGGGAACAACTTCCCTGCAGGAGCAAATTTGTAAATTCCCCCTTATGTCCGGCGGATTCAATCCCGCTTGCATTGTGACCCAAAGGAGCGGGTTCAATTTGCAAAATTGAACCCGCTTTAGGGGGCTGGAAGCGGGGCCGGAGGCCAGAGCTGGTTTGAACAATCCCGCCTCTCACGGGATTGTTCAAAAAAAATCTCTCTGCGTACTTTGCGGCTTTGCGGTGAACAAAAACCCTCTTTTCAAACACCTAAAGTGTTACGCCAAATTGAATCCGCTGAGAACCCGCCCCTATTGCGGGAGCAGGTTTGCAACCTGGTCCCCCACCATTAACCCGCTTAGGACTCCGAACCCTGAACTCCGAACTTTATTTACAAGACAGGTTTAAAGCAAAAAAGTTTCAAGTTTTTTCCGGTTCTTGGAATTTTTTAGAAACGTTTAGGATTATTATCGGGTTAACTTTTTGAAAAACTTGTTTTCGCCACAGAGGCGCCCAGGTCGAATAAAGGCCAAATTTAACGGGGTAAAAAGGACATAGAGAGAAAAATTTCTAATCGATGGGTTCAATTTGCATAATTGAACCCGCTTGAGAGTATTACGCATAATTGAATCCGCTTAAGAACCCGCCTAAAGACTGAACCCGATGAGTTCTCAAGATAAAAAAGGTTGACTTCATCTTAAAAAAGATTTATATACCTTATATGGTATGTATAATGCCATATAAGGTATTAATCGGAAAGAGCATTTCATCAATTTATCCTTACATTACAGGCGGGCAGTGAAAAGCCTTAGGGAAAAAATCCCGCAAGACTAACGGGTTAAAGGAGGTTTTTGTGTCGTTTGGAAAGAATTTGTCAATAATCAGAAAAGGGAAAGGGTTAACCCAGGAGGATCTTGTTAAAAAAAGTGGCGTAGCTATCTCTCAGATCAGGCGGTATGAAGCAGGCAAGTCTTCTCCTACCCTTGAAGTCGTAACCCGGCTGGCCAGGACCCTGGGGGTTTCCATTGACGAGATGGTTTTTGATGGTAAGGCAGGAATAGCCGCCGGCAAAATCATGGACAGAGATCTCCTGGAACAGTTCGAAATGGTTTCTGCCCTGGATGCGGATGAAAGAGAGGCGGTAAAAAAGATCCTCGAAGGAGTTATCGTGAAAAATCAGGTCAATAAGATTATGAGGCTGAAACCCGAGAAGTCCTGGTCTCAAAGATTCAGGGAAATTACGGATCGACTCGCTAAAGGTGCGAAGGGCCATACCCAGGATGAGATAGATAAGGTGATCGATGAAGCAGTGGGGGCGGTCAGGTCAGGGGCCCATGCCCACCATTAAAGCGGTTATAGATACCAGTGTTATGGTCAGTGTGGCTTTCGCCAGGGAGGGGCTGGCCAGAGAGCTGAGGGATATGATTGCAGATGGGACTTTTATTCTGGTTACCTCAAAAGAAATTATGGCTGAACTTTACCGGGTGCTCCATTATCCCCATATCCTGAAACATTTTGAGCCCTCAATGGACGATATCGATGAATTTATCGGTATGGTAATCGAAAAAGCCATGGTCTCAAAGGGGCGATACAGTCTTCAGAAGGGCTCTGTCGATCCTGCTGACGATATGTTCCTTAATTGTGCCATGGAAGCCAAGGCAGATTTTATTGTCTCCCGGGACCCGCACTTGAGGAACCTGAAACAATTTCATGGGATCAAGATCATCGATGTCAAGGTATTTTTAGAGAGAGTGAGGAAGGGATAACAGGGACAGTCGGTTTCTGCGGGAGCAAGTTTGTAACTCCTGCGGGAGCAAGTTTGTAACTTGCTCCTTATGTGGGCTGGTTCTAATCCTGCTTGAAGCGAGACCCAAAGGAATGGGTTCAATTTACAAAATTGAACCCGCTT
>CAZVHO010000167.1:0-10524 GCA_964627515.1 uncultured Thermodesulfobacteriota bacterium
ATGACCGATACAAATAAAACCGAAATACGCCTGGCCGGGTTCGGCGGCCAGGGGATCGTCCTGGCCGGGCATATCCTGGGCAAGGCGGCCTCCCTTTTTGAAAAACTCAATGCCGTTTTCACCCAGAGTTACGGCCCCGAGGCGCGGGGCGGGGCCTGCAGCGCTGACGTGATTATCTCCGGAGGAGAGATCTTTTATCCCCGGGTTTCCTGTCCCCATGTCCTGGTCCTGATGTCCGAAGAGGCCAAACACACCTATGGCGGTCTCATGTCCAATCAGGCCACGGTCTTGATCGATGAGAATCTGGTCGATCTGGATATCGTTCCGGAAGGATGTCGGCTTTATAAAATTCCGGCCACCCGGTTGGCCGAAAAGTTAGGCCGGAAGATCGTTGCCAATATCGTTATGCTGGGGTTTATTACTTCTGTCACCGAAGTAGTCGGTTATGAAGCCATGAAACAGGCCCTCTTTGACTCGATCCCCCGTGGGACAGAAGAATTGAACCTCAAGGCCTTTGAAAAAGGCTATGAGTATGGAAGGAAAGTAAAGGGTGACGAGTGACGGGTGACGTGAAAAGGGGATGGTTATACAGTATTTTTAATGATTCTGGAGTTCCGACGGTCTTTTTCGGGAAAAACTAAAATGCAAAATATATGGTCTTTCGTCACACGTCACACGGCACACGTCACTTAAAATAAAAGGAGTTTTCGGGTTGACCCCCAAAAAAATTCTACGTAAAGAAAAGGAAGAACCCCGGGTCGGGGTCTATGTCTGTCATTGCGGATTAAATATCGGCGGGGTAGTGGACTGCGCCCGGGTGGCGGAGTTTGCCGCCGAACTCCCAGGGGTGGTCTTATCCAAACATAATCTCTATACCTGCTCTGAACCGGGGCAGGAACTGATCAAGGCCGATATAAAAGAACACCGTCTGAATCGGGTGGTTGTGGCTTCCTGTACCCCCCGTTTACATGAACCGACCTTTCGAGCCACCTGCCAGGAGGCCGGATTAAACCCCTACCTCTTTGAGATGGCCAATATCCGGGAGCACTGTTCCTGGGTCCACCTCCACGACAAGGAAGAGGCCACGGAAAAAGCCAAAGACCTGGTGCGGATGGCCGTGGCCCGCGCCAGGGTTCTGGCCCCCCAGGAGACCTTCGAGGTCCCGGTAACCCGCAAGGCCCTGGTCATCGGAGGCGGGGTGGCCGGCATCCAGGCCGCCCTGGATCTGGCCGATAGCGGCTACAAGGTCTACCTGATCGAAAAAGAGCCCAGTATCGGCGGCCGCATGGCCCAGATCGACAAGACCTTTCCGACCATGGACTGCTCCATTTGCATCCTGGCCCCCAAGATGTCCGAGGCCGGACGTCATCCCAACATTGAATTATTGACCCTAAGCGAAATCGAAAGGGTCGAAGGGTATGTGGGAAACTTTACCATTCAGGTCCGACGAAAGGCCCGTTTTGTAACGGACTCCTGTACGGCCTGCGGCGATTGTACCAAGGCCTGTCCCCAGGTAGCCCCGGATGAATTCAATGCCGGTCTTTCCATGCGGCGGGCTATCTATATGTCCTTCGCCCAGGCCGTACCCTCCACTTATCAGATTGATATGGATCTGTGTTTGAATAAACACGGCATTGTGGCCTGTGATAAATGTTTTCAGGCCTGTCAAAGGCAGTGTGTGGATTATTCCCAGAAAGATCAGCTCCTGACCCTGGAGGTGGGGACCATTATCGTAGCCACGGGAGTCGACGTCTATGACCCGACGCCTTTAACCGAATTCGGCTACCGGAAATTTCCCAATGTCATCACCAGCCTGGAATTTGAACGCCTGATCAATGCCGGTGGACCTTCGGGAGGCAACCTGATCCGACCCTCGGACCAGAAAATCCCCAAGACCGTGGCCTTTCTTCAATGTATCGGTTCCCGTTCCAAGCGCTCTAATATCTACTGCAGTAATATCTGCTGCATGAATACCATCAAGGATGCCCTGCTGATCAAGGAACATTGGCCGGAGACCAAAATACTGGTTTTTTATATCGATATCCGGGCCTTTGGGAAAGGCTTTGAAGACCTCTTCCAGCGGGCCCGCCGCGAAGGGGTCTCCTTTATCCGGGGGGTCCCCGGAGAGATTATCGAGGATCCGGCAACCTACGATCTGACCTTGATCGGTGAAGACACCCTTCTTTCTCAACTCTATCGCTCCGAAGTAGACATGGCCATCCTTTCCGTGGGGATCGAACCCAGAAAAGACAGCCCGGTCGTCCAAAGGCTTTTAAACCTTTCCTGTGCTTCCGATGGTTTTTTCCTGGAGGCCCACCCCAAACTGCGGCCTGTGGATACCCCGACCAGCGGGATCTTTCTGGCCGGCTGTGCCGAAGGGCCCAAAGACATCAAGGATTCGGTCACCCAGGCCAGTGCTGCGGCCTCCCGGGCCAACATCCTGATGTCCCAGGGGAAGGTCACTGTAGAAGCTATTACGGCCGTCGTTGATGAGACGCTGTGCCAGGGGTGCGGTATGTGCCTCAAGGTCTGTCCATACTCTTCCATCCGTCAGGATCCGGAGACCCAAGTCGTCCAGGTTACCCAGGCCTCTTGCGCCGGGTGCGGAACCTGTGTGGCCGAATGTCCCTTTTCGGCCATAACGCAAAGGCACTTTACCGATCAGCAGATCTATGCCCAGATCGATGCCATCACCGAACAGGCCCCGGAGACCAAGGCCGTAGCCTTCTGTTGTAACTGGTGCTCCTATGCCGGGGCGGATTTTGCGGGCGTCAGCCGGATGCAATACCCGGCGCCGGTCAGGATTATACGAACCATGTGTTCCGGCAGGATCAGCACCGATTTCATCGAATATGCCTTCCGGCGCGGGGTGGCAGCCGTTTTGGTATCGGGCTGCCATATCGGTGATTGCCATTATATCAACGCCAACCACCAGACTGAAAAAAGGGTCAAAAGAGTCTGGAAAAAGATGGAACGGCTGGGCCTGGACAAAAACCGCTTGCAGTTGGCCTGGATCAGTGCGGCCGAAGGCAATCTCTTTGCCAAAAAAATGAAAGAAATGGCCGAGATCATCCAGGGAGTGCAGCCGGAAGAGATCGAAAAGACCAGGCAGGTCCTGGTGCCGAAGAAAAAGGGGAAAGAGGAAAATTCGTAATTCGTATCTCGTGAAGCGTGAATCGTATCTCGAAGGACAATGCATGGTTTGGTTTGCGAGATACGAGATACGAGATACGCGATACGCGATACGAACAACGAGATACGCAAATGATCAAAAGCATCTGGGAACTTTTTAATAAAGAAGACCTGTTTGAATGCTACCAGTGCGCCCGTTGTACGGGCAGTTGTCCGGCGGCCATGGTCATGAAATCCTATGGCCCCCGGGAAATCCTGCTGCGCTGCTTGAACCTGGGCCAAGAGACCGTGGTGAGAGATGAACGGGTCTGGTACTGTACTACCTGTCATGTCTGCGAAGACCGTTGCCCCCAGGAAATCAATATCCCGGAATTATTAACGGCTATTTTTAACTTAGCCGCCCAGCGGGGTAATCTGCCGGAAAAAATAAAATTCGCCGTGGATATGATTGCCAAAACCGGCCGCAGTTTGATTGTCAACGAAAAGGTATTGAAAGACCGCCAGAAGCTGTCCTTGCCTCCCCTTAGTCCTCTGAATATCGACGAAATTGAGGGCATCCTTAAAAAAACCGGTTTAAATGAAGTGATTGAATTGAGTTGATGATGAAATATGCATTATTTTTAGGATGTGTCATCCCGGTCAAATATACGGGATTTGAAAAGGCCACCCGGGAAGTTATGAAGGCCCTGGATATCGAGCTGGTAGACCTGCCCTTTTCCTGCTGTCCCTCCCCGACCAATTTGAAGCTGGCCCATTACGATACCTGGCTGGCCCTGGCGGCCCGTAATCTCTGCCTGGCTGAAGAGGCCGGACTTCCTATTCTGGCCATGTGTAACGGCTGTGTCAATACGCTGAAGGAAGTCAACCTGATCCTGAAACAGGACCTCTCAAGGCGCAATCAGGTCAATCAGGCATTGGAAGGGTCCGGCCATTGTTTTAAAGGGGAGATCGAGGTCAAGCACCTCCTGGACGTCCTTTATCAAGAAATCGGCCTGGACCGGATAGCGGAAAAGGTTCGCACTCCCTTGAGCGGGATCCGGATCGGCTGCCATTACGGCTGCCATTTATATCGGCCTCCCCGTCTTATGTATCCGGAAGACCTTTCCGAGGCGGCCAGTTACGTGCCGGTCAGTATGGACCATATCCTGGCCGTCCTTGGGGCCCAACCGACCCAATATTCCCGGAAATTCCTTTGTTGCGGCTCGGCCCTGGGGACTAATATTGACGTCCAGGCGGCCAATGAGATTACCCGTGAAAAACTGCAGCACATGAAAAAGCATCAGATCGAAGCCGTGGCCGTGGCCTGTCCTTCCTGCTTTTACCAGTTTGACCGGGGCCAGATGATGCTGGAAAGGAAGTATCATGACGGCTTCGGTCTACCCACGCTCTTTATTTCCCAGCTCCTCGGTTTGGCCCTTGGTTTGGAGCGGGGCAATCTCGGTTTGGAAGACCATCGCATCAGTCTCAATCCGGTTTTGGAAAGAATCGATAGCCCTTCTTGACAAGAAGGCCCTTGATTCCTATAATTAATGAAAAGATTTTAAAAAGGGAAAGGAAACATTATGTTAACAGTAACCGAAACGGCACAAACAGCCCTGAAAGATTATTTTGAAAAACAAAATCTAAGTTCGGCTATAAGAGTATTTTTAAGCCAGGGTGGCTGATCGGGGCCTTCATTGGCTCTGGCTCTGGATGAGTCCAAAGAAAATGATAAAGTCTATGCTATTGACGGAATCACCTACCTGGTAGACAAGGTCTTGGAAGAACAGGCCAAAGAGATAAAAGTAGATTATGTCGATCAGATGGGGCGGTCGGGGTTTTCAGTGACTTCCGGATTGAGTTTGGGTGGCGGTTCCTGCGGGACTTCCTGCAGTTGTTAATTTAGTCCTCAAGATAGAAATGCGGGTCCATTTTAATTCTGGACCCGCATTTTTTTATTCCCTATTCCCGCGGAAACGGGAATCCAGTGTTTCTAACTGGTTACGGATGGCCTGGATTCCCGTCCCCGATCGAGCCGAGGACAGGCCCTGCGCGGGAATGACGAGTTTTGACGGGACCACAATTTTATCATTCAAATTTTCGTCCCAAACGATAGAACCCTACAATTCCAGCGGCCTGGCCGAGATAACCGAAGGCAGGGCCGTAAGTTCTTTGAGGGCCTGGGCCGAAACAGCCTGATCGGTGGTTAAAAGGATAATATTTTCTCCCTTTTCTTTTTCCTGTCCGACCTGCATCCGTTCAATGTTGATTCTATGTTTCCCTAAAGTCACGCCGATATTTCCGATTATCCCGGGTTTGTCTTCATTATGAATCAGGAGCATATGCCCTTCGGGATTGGCTTCCAGCCGGAAGTTGTTCAACCGGACAATGCGTGGTTCGTATTTTCCGAATAAGGTTCCCGAGATGGAACTTTCCATTTTCTGGGTCTTTACCCTTAAAGTTATGAGAATTAAAAAATCATCAACCGTATCGGTTTTCGATTCAATCACCCGTATACCCCTTTCCTTGGCCAGGATGGGGGCGTTGACGAAATTAACCACATCTTTCAAAATAGGCGTCAATAGACCCTTCAGCAGGGAAACGGTCATGGGTTTGGTATCGTATCCGGCAACTTCACCCAGGTATTCAATCGAGACCTCGGTCATCCCGCCTTGCAAAATCTGAGCTTGGAAGCTTCCCAGCCGTTCGGCCAGGACCAGATAGGGCTTGACCCTTTCCAGCAGATTGGCGCTGACCGAAGGGACATTCACCGCATTTTTGATGACCCCGTGTAGCAAAAAATCGACTATCTGTTCGGCAATGGCCACAGCCACATTTTCCTGGGCTTCGGCAGTGGAAGCCCCTAAATGGGGGGTACAAATAAAGTTGTCCAAAGAAAGAAGCGGGTTGTTTCCCGGAGGTTCGGTTTCAAAGACGTCCAGAGCCGCTCCCCCAACCTTTCCGCTGACCAATCCGTCATAGAGGGCCTTTTCATCCACAATCCCGCCTCGGGAACAATTGACAATCATCACACCGTCCTGCATCCGTTCAATGGCCTGGGCATTGATCAATCCCAGGGTATCCTTGGTTTTGGGGGTGTGAACGGTAATAAACTGGGCCCGTTGATAGAGTTCTTCCAGAGTGACCGGCTCGATCCCCTGCTTCAAAAGGATTTCCGGCTGGATAAAGGGGTCAAAGGCAATAACCTGCATCTTGAGACCCTTGGCCCGGTCGGCCACGATACTGCCGATTTTGCCTGTGCCGATGATCCCCAGGGTCTTGTTAAAAAGTTCCTTCCCTTGAAATTTCTTTTTCTCCCATTTTTTGTCTTTAAGGGAAGCCGTGGCCTGGGGGATTTTTCGGGCCATCGACACCAGCAAGGAAATAGTATGTTCGGCCGTGGTGATGGTATTGCCCTCCGGGGTGTTCATAACCACGATACCCTTCTGGGAAGCAGCCGGTATATCGACATTATCCAGGCCGATCCCGGCCCGCCCGACCACTTTCAATTTAGCGGCCGCTTCGATGATTTCAGCGGTAACCTTGGTGGCACTTCGTATAACCAAACCGTCATAGTCTTTAATGATCGTCTTTAATTCTTCCGGGGCCAGGCCGGTTTTGACATCCACTTCGATTCCCTTGGCCTTGGCAAAGATCTCGACCCCTTTTTCCGATAAATTATCACTGATCAGAATTTTCATTTCTTAATCTCCTATCGTAATTCCTTGTACTTTGGACCTGTATCAATTTTGATGGAATTGTAATTAATCGTCATTCCCGCGAAGCTTGTCCCCAATGCCTTAATCGGGGAGCGATAACCCTGGACATGAGTAACTAACTAAAAACACTGGATTCTCGTTTCCACGGGAACGACGAAAATGGGGGCTTTCGAGCTTATTACGAATTCATCAATAATTTTAATGATTATGCAAAATCTCGTCATTCCCGCGCAGAGCCTGTCCCCGAATGCCTTAATCGGGGACGGGAATCCAGTCAGGTCAAATCTTCGAATAAATCTTGCCATTGAGGATTCGATCGCTCAATTAAACTTAATTTCCATTCCCGATTCCACTTTTTGATGTTTTTCTCCCTCTTAATGGCACTTTCCATATTTTCGTGAGGTTCAAACCATACGAGACTTTGAACCCCATATTTTTTCGTAAATCCATCCACCAAATCGTTTTTATGTTGCCATATACGTTTTATGAGGTCAGAAGTTACCCCTATATATAGAGTTCCATTGCGACCGCTGGCAAGAATGTACACGCAGGGAAATTTCGGCATGTCAAGATTAGCCTGGATTCCCGCCTGCGCGGGAATGACGAGTTATTACGAATTCATTATTAATTTACAATGTTTTTGTTTTGTCACTTACCCCCCAAAAACCATTTCCGCAGCCTTCACTCCGGCCCCCAAGTCTACCGGGTAGCCCAGGTCCTTAAGGGTCAATTCCAGGGCCGACAAGGCAACAATCACGTCGAATTCATTGACATAACCCATATGGGAGATGCGGAAGATCTTCCCTTTGGCCTGGGCCTGGCCGCCGGCGATGGTCACCCCGTATTTTTCCCGCATGATCTTGACCACATCCTGTCCGTTGATGCCTTCCGGGGCCCGGATGGCGGTCAGGGATTCCGAAGGATTTTCTTCGGCATAGAATTTCAGCCCCAGGGCCTTGATACCGGCCTTGGTGGCCTCGGAAAGACGTTTATTCCGGGCGAAGACGGCTTCCAAACCGAGGGCTTTGATCTGTCTTAAGACCTGCTGCAAACCGATGATCAAGGTAACTGCTGAAGTATAGGCGCCGGTATTTTTGGCCAGGGATTTGCGTTCCTTGGCAAAGTCAAAATAAAACCGGGGCAGGCTGGCGGCTTTGTTCAATCCCCAGGCCTTTTCGCTGACACTGGCGAAGGCCAATCCCGGGGGCAGCATCAAGGCCTTCTGGGAACCGGAAACCAGGATATCAATATGCCAATCATCGGTCTTAAGATCATAAACCCCCAGGGCCGAGATGGCGTCCACGACCAGGATGGTCCCCGGGTACTTTTGGACTATTTTCCCGATGGCCTCCACCGGGTGCTTGACGCCGGTGGACGTTTCATGGGCCTGAATATAAACGGCCTTGATTGCCTTATCGTTTTCTAAAGCGGCCTCAATGCGTTCGGGCCGGACAGACTTGCCCCATTCCACATCGAGGGTAATGGCCTTCACCCCGTAAGCCGTACAGATTTCTTCCCATCGTTCGCCGAATTTACCGCCCCGGACCACCAGGGCCTTGTCTCCGGCCGATAGAAAATTAGTCACCGCCCCTTCCATGGCCCCGGTCCCGGAAGCAACCAGGATAAGGACCTCGTTTTTGGTTTGGAAAATGAATTTCAGTCCTTCCTCGACCTCGGCCAGAATAGCCGAAAATTGGGGGGATCGGTGATGGATTATAGGTTCGGCCATGGCCAGCAAGGTCTCCGGAGCCACCGGTGTCGGACCAGGGGCCATCAAATAACGTTTTTGCATAACGCCTCCAGAAATTTAGTGCGAAAATAAAGTTTCAAGATGCAAGTTTCAAGTATGAAAAACCTTAAACCCTTTACCTTGAACCTATTTTCATACCACGTGGCGCCCCCAAGGGGCATGAGAGTTTAAAAAAATATAATTGGTGAAAAAAATTACATGATTTTTCTTTTATCAATTGGGTAAGGTTTTGTCAATACATTAACCCTGAATTAACCTGATTATGGCCAAAAAAAAACCCCGGAGGGGCGACCCTCCGGGGTTTTTTTCAGATACGATTTAAAGTTTAGAATACGAACAGGAAGGCCACACCACCCAACCATTCCTTACCAAGATCGGTTTTGTTGGCGTCGTTTGGTTTCTTGCCGTAATCATACATCGTAAATTCCGGGACCAAAAAGAAGCTGTCAGCCACTTTGTAATTGACGCTGACACCATACATGTTTCGGACCACATTGTTATCCCCGGTCTTCCAGATATCGCTATTTTCGGCTTTATCATAACCGAAAAAGAGGTGGGGCGTAGCCGGACCGAAGGCGTAGGCCAGATCGATAAAGCCGTTCAACCCCGTGGTATTCTTGACCTTCCCGGTTGAATCCCGCAGATAGGTATGAAAAGCACTTTGCAATCCCAGGGCACCGTTCAGGTTCTGGCCGTAGCCAACCTGGGCCGTAGCGGTAAAACCGGCCACAGATACCTTCACCGGTAATACGGCATACCAGGTCGTCATGTTATCATCATATCCACTGGGCATTTTGTCCCATTTGATCTGCTGATACAAACCGGCCGGGAACAGGCTGATGGCGCCAAAATTCATCATTAACTTGACGGCGACGGCAGGTAAGGTAGCATAAGAGGTTCTGGTTTGATCGACAAAAGTATTGGGCTGCAGTAAGGTAACGGCATACCCGAATTGCTTGGAGATATTCTGGGTGAATCGCACTTGCGGATTCCGGGTATCATAAATGGAACCCCAACCGAAGCCGACCACATGGAGGTTATTATTCAACCCCATAACCGGAGCGGCCACCAGGGAGAATAAATAAGCATCATTTTTACCAGCCAAAATCTCGCAATTGCCGAACTTATACCAGCCATATAATTTACGAGTTTCGATGTAGTTGGTCGTTCCCACACCGACTCCAGTAGCGCCGGTTACTTCACCGCCGTTACCTAATTCCCAGTAACCGCCGACGCTCCCCACTTCAAAGGACCCTCTGACGCGGGAACTGTTGATTACCGAGGTAATAAACTGGGTCTGATCATCCACACCCGTTAAATTCTTGTCGCGGTTCCAGTAACCGAAATCAGTCTGGATCAAACCGCCGATATACATCTTTTGACCTTTGGCACCGTCGATGCTAAAGGCCAGAACCGGCATGGCCAAAGCGGTTACCAGGCCTATTACCAATGCAATCAAGCCTAATTTTTTCATCATCTCTTTTTCTCCTTTTTGGTGTTTTTAAAACAATCTCTTCTTCTAAAAACATGAACTCCAATCCTTAAAACGATACTGCCAACTTCCTTATTATATTTCTAAAATCTGCCGACCACCCCCTTTATCCGAATTTTTTTGGAATCGTTCCTTTTGGATAACAGGTTGTATTTCTTATGTCAAGAATTTTTTTACGAAAAAGTTTATTTTTTTTATCTTATCTCATTAAATTAACTTGACAAAAAGTTAGATAGATTATTAAATTAAATATTAAGTATGATGAGTTCGTAAAAAGTCATAAATAGCCCATTGTCGTCATTCCCGTGGAAACGGGAATCCAGTGTTTCTAATGGGTTAGGATAAGCCTGGATTCCCGTCCCCGATCGAGTCGAGGACAGGCTCTGCGCGGGAATGACGAGTTTTTACGAGTTCATTAAGTAAGATAAACATGTAAAAAGTCGCATTACGTC
>CAZVHO010000168.1:0-10502 GCA_964627515.1 uncultured Thermodesulfobacteriota bacterium
GAAGATGAGGCCAGATATCTTTTATTGGGATGGAAGCCGATGGCTAAAATATCCTTATATTCTGTTAATAGACTGAATCTTTTGATTTCTTTTCCCGTTGTTGTATCTCTTACAACCAAAAATCTTTTATGTGTACTACGATTTCTGGAGTCGAAATACACGATAATTTCTTTAATGCTCAAACCCATATAATTTCCATCTTTCGATAGGCAGGCAGAGTTAATTTTATCAGCCGATTCCTTAAAAGACCGGGTCTCTCGTTTCACATGAATATCCCAAAATGTCGTCAGCAAGTCGTCAGCTACTGAAACTAATATTCGATCATCGGGGAAAAAAGTTAATGAATGAATTTTTTGGGAATGTCCTGTTAAAAAACCAATAATTTTTGACTGAGCGACATCTATTAGCTCGATATGCCCGTCCTTGAATCCAACAGCCAGGCAAGAACTTTGGTTATTGAAGGCAAGACTTGTTAAGATACTTCGCTCTCCCATATAATTTATTGATGCCCCGTTTCTTCGATTATAAAAACTTATTGAGTTGTTACTTAAACCGAGGGCTATCCATTGGCCGTCTTTACTGATGTCCATCGAAAGGATGGTATCATCCGCTTTGTATTTAGCTGCCCGAACATTCGTTTCTATCTGAATGAGTTCTGCCGTATATTGGGTAATAATCGCTATGGTCTTGGAATCGGGTAGAAATTTCACCTTTTTGATTTTCTGGTCGGAAAAAAACGTTCTGTAGAATCTGGGAGAAAAAGTGATCGAATCTGGCGGCGGTGGATCCAATATTTTAAACCCTAACTTCATGGCTACACTTTCCGTCGCTTTCTTCACGGCGGCCTGTCTGGCCCTAAGTTCCGATTCTTCTATAAGGACCGGAAATTCACCACTTGGGATCGAAATTTCTTCGGCGGTTTGGGTATCAATAATTGAAATACTTAAAGTGGCCATGGCACCCCATTGTTGGGCAAAGCGTTGATGACTTTCTACGTTCAGATCACCCCGAATCAGAATCTCCGCTCCATAATTGGTGCTGATCCGGGCCATTGCCGTGGCATTTCTGTTTCGTATAGCCTCCCATAACAGTTGATCTTTTTTCACTTTTTCCATCATCTCCGGATTAATCATTCTTGAACCCCTTTGGACCAATTTCTCCTTAATAAGGCTTTCGGCATATTTGGTAAGATTATCCGGTCCTACAAAAACAATCATTATTGTTTTTGTTTCCAAGATATTTTTTAACTTAATAGAGATACTGGAACCAGAAGACGAAGATAGGTCATTAGCCCGTTGCTCGGCATTACAAAAATTAATTTCAGAAGCACAAAAATTAAACAAAAATACAATAGCCGGAAACCAATTCATGCTGGAGACGGGCTTCATAAAATTACCTCTTACTTCTTTATTTCGATGACAATTTTGGATTGTTCTGAACCAATAATTTTAAGTCCCCGAATGCTCCTAAGGGTTTTTAAAAAATCCTTATTTGAACTTTTGGTTTCTACTTCGATTTCGGCCATATTATTATTAAAGGCTCTTCGGAAGATATTTTTGACAACAGATAGATTCGCAAGGCGTCTCTCTAAGGAATCAAGGCCATAATCATCGATTCCCGAAACAATTAAATAGAAATTATTAAGCCGCGATGATTTTTCGTACCAGGTTTTAATAACCTGATAAAAAATTTCCTTTTTCGCAAAAGATAAACAGTCTTGAATAGAGTTGTTTGCCGCATCAAAATTCCCTAAGGCGCTGTGGTCTGCTGAACCTGAAGAGGTTTGATAGGTTTTTGAGAAAATAATTTCTGCGGTTGAACCGGCTATGGCTTTAATCTGGAAAACAGTGTGGTAAAATTTTTGACGGTACCCCGAGACTTCGACTTCCCGGCTAAAATTTGAAATGACTTTTCCAACGATTAAGATCTCCGCCCCCAATCGTTTGGCAAAAGCTGCTGCTTGTTGTTCATTATCAAAATACACGGCTTTTTCATTTTCTCGAATAGTACGGAGCCTATTATCATCCAAAAGCTTGATCCCCTTTTTGCTAAATAACTCCTCTAAAGAGGCTTGACCAAGCCGGGTTAAAGAAACCTGATTGTCAATATATTCACTAATGACAATAGCCAATCTTGGTTTTTCTACCCAGCCGTATATGGATTCAACATCCAGGCCGCTTAAAAACAGATCTTTATTCAGTTTCCTCTGATCCACCTCCACCAAAGCGTCAATAACAAGACGGTCCCCTTCAATACGTTTATTTAATTTTTGGTCTAATTTTATATAGTTCTCAGCCTTGGCATAGAATCTGTTGGAAATGGCTTTGAAACGATCTTTTTCTGAGTCCGTTTTGATGTGAGTCCCCACGGCTTGACTGATAGCATTCTGGAAGGCATTTTGGAGGGCCAATTGTTCTGCCGAATTATGAGTGCTTAAAGAAACTCCGTTGACCATGATTTTTTCAAATTGTTGCTCAAAGGCCCAAGAGGCCTCTATCCCTAAGAGAGCGAAAAGAAAAAAGAAGCTGAAGGTTCTAATCGGTTTCATTGCGAATACCTACTCCCAAAGTCTTTATCTCCACACGCCGATTCAGTTTCCGGCCTGCTTCGGTGCTGTTGTCGGCTACAGGTTTCTTCTTGCCGCAGCCCATTATCAGCAATTGGGCTGCCGGATAGCCGTTTTTCACCAGCCAGTCTTTGACAGCCTTGGCCCGATCTTCGGAAAGCTTCTGGTTATAAGCATCAGAACCAATGGAGCAAGTGTGGCCGGCTAATTGATAGCGATAATTTTTCAATTCAATATCGCCCAGAGCAGCCAGCAGTTCCTGAAGCTGACGTTCCGATTCTTTATTCAAGAATGCCTCATTAAAACCGAAATAAAGATCTTCGGAAGGGGATGGATTATCTCCTTTGGCGGGTTTAACTTGGATCGACTTTAGAGTTAAAGCCGTGTGCAATTGCCCTCTGGTTTTGAAATGGGTTAGCTCTCCATATTTTTTGTAATATTCTTCGGCGGATTTATAGTCCTTTAATTTAGAAAAAACATCCCCCAGGCTGATGTAAGGGGTAGGCAGGGTCGGGTCCAATACGATGGCCTTTTTATATTCGATAATGGCTTCTTGCAGTTTGGACTGATTTTCATAGGCGTCGGCCAGATTATTATGGATCTTGGCCAGGATCTTTGGGCCATCGCAGGACCGGGTTAGTGCATCTTTCAAGAGGTCCTCTTTTTGTTTTATATCTTGGGCCAGGGTCCCCTGATTGAATAACTCGATGGCACCGGAACAATCATTAGCAAGGGCGATGGATAAAGGGAGTAGGAAAAAGAAACAGGGGACAATAAAAATTTTTATGATCTTTATATTCATTTTACCCAACCTGGATTCCGGCTTTCGCCAGAATGACCGATAAAGAATATCTCGATGGAGGCCTGCTATTTTACCAATTTCAATACTATCACCATATTCCCTTCGTCATCCCGAAACCCATCTTGGCTCTTCTGGACCGACCCTATTTTTTTAAGTTGGGGCAAAAAGGCCGGCTCATTTTTCTTGTTCAGACTGAAGGTGACCTTGATCTCTTGATCCTGGGGAAGGGTCTGGATTATTCGGCCGTCGTATTTCTTTATGAGATTATCAAGACTTGAAAGAGTTTTATCTAAATCCTTGGTCGGAATGATGATCGGGTGGTTGGCTGTTGCCTTGGAAATCTCCATTTGGAAACTTCTGGGGATCATTTCAATTTTTGATGGTTTGGTCAAGCTTTGATCTTTATATATGGCCAAGGCGATCAGGATGACGGCTGTGGCTGCCAGTCCTTCCAGGGACCATTTGATATATGGAACATGAAACCATTCCTTAAACCGCTGGAATAAAGGATTTGCGGGTAACGGTATGTTTTGGGCCTTTTTAAGGACAATTGTCTGAAAACCGGGTGATAAGGGAGGGGGGGTAACGGCATCTAGAGCTTTTAAGATGTGGGACATTATTTCCCTTTCTTGCCGACAGCTTTGGCATCCCTGAAGATGTCTTTCGATCATGTCTAAAGCCTCTTTTTCCAATTTAACACCGGTCAGTTCTTCATAGAGGAGGTCTTTTATATCGTTACAGTCTATCATTTGCCCCCCAACGAAGGTTGCAGCGCCTGGCCCAATTTTCCCAGGGTCTTATAAAAGGTGGTCTTGGCCGTGTTTTCAGGGATTCCCAGTCTTGCACCCACCTGGTGGAAGGTCAATCCCTGATAGTATTTCAAGATTACGATTTCTTTTTTGTCGTCATCAAGGGAATCCAGGGCCTTTCTGACCTGAGTTATGATCTCTTTCTTTATTATGATCTCATCCGGTAAACCGGGATTGGATACATTGATTGGCTCCTTCTCTCCCGATTCGTAATCGGGTAAGGGATCGCCCTCTCTAATCCTTATGGAAATCATATCGTTGCAATAGTTGAGCAAGATGGTCTTAAGAAATCCGTAATATTTTTTCCCATCCCGCAGATTGCCGATGGAAGCCAAAGAACGAACAAATGCCTCCTGGGTGGCGTCTTCGGCATCGGCCTTGCTCCATAACTTGAAATAGGCCAATTTATAAATATCTTGTTGATATTTCGATACTAACTGGGCGAAGGCCTCTCTTTCACCATTTATTAGACGGCTGACCAACCGGGCATCTTCCGCCCAATCCTGTTCGGAATATTTTAACGTCCCAAGGATAAGACCGAAAAGGATGAGAATAGTTTCAGAAAAGGCCATAAAAAAATGAGCTCTCCAAAATATAGGTAACAGATCGCAGAAAAAGGCCCATCAATCCCGCCCGCGGCGGGATCGCCCTCAATGGTGCCCGTTAATCCATAAATTTAATTTTCATAATGGGAATATAGAGAGGAAATAGCCACATATTTCATGGCAACATGGGTAGGAATAAAAAAAGGAATACCGCGAGGATATTCCCGACTTTTAACCATTTGTTCATTTCCAAATCCTCTCTATTCAAACATCCTATCCAGAACGAATCTGAACGAAAAAGGTTTAAGGTAAAGGTACTTCTTTCGGGCAAATTAATTACAAATTTCAAATAAAAAAACCCGAAGTCCTTCCCTTCAGGGTCAGATATCCGGGTTAAGTTTAATACCTGATGATGCTTCGTTAAGTGCAAAAAACCTATACTGGTTAAACAGTATAAACTGGCTGGCTGGCTGGCTGGCTAAGCAAGAAATGGGCCATTTGATTTCTTATCATGGAACCCTGCCTAAACTGCTATGGGTTGCAAGTTTAAAGCAAATTACTTCAAGCCGATATTTTCAGATGATCTTTTGCTTTTGTAGGATTATCGGAATGATTATCATAGGTTAGGATAGATGTCAAGAAAATATTTTGATATACTTTTGATTGGGATAGATCGTTACCATAAAGGAAGGTCTCACTCCCAACCCAATTGTTGTTTTACCAGGGCGATATCGTGCTCTTCAAGGGGAAAGGGGAAACTCCGGATGTCGCTGGGGGGGCCGTCACCGAAGGGCCGGTTGCAGGCCGCTTCCATTCCTCCTCCCGGACAACCACTGGTCATGAAGGGTTTCCCCGTATCAATCCATTGTTCCACCTCGGATTTCTTCAAACCGAATGAAATTATTCTTCCCTGGTCATCGAATTCCAGGTCTTCGGCCCGGCAATGATCAAAATCAATCAGGTATCTGGCCAATTGGATCCGGCGATATCGATCCACCGGACAGGGCTTCTCGTGGGCCATTCGGGAACCCTTTTCCGGATAAAAGGAAAACAAATGGGTGCGGGCACCAAGATCCCTGACCTTCTGGATCCTTTGGACCATCAGATCTTCTCTCTCCCCCATCCCGACGATCAGGTGACAACCGGCCCTATTTTTTCCAAAGGCCGTGACCGTGGCTGAGAGCATTTCCCAGTATTGATCAAACCGGTGAGGACCGCCCACCCCTTTCCCCCGGCGGAGGTCAAATAAATCTTCCGTGGCCAAATCGAGAGCCACGGCAGCCATCTGAGCCCCATTCTTTTTCATTTCCTGAAGGTCGGAGGGTTTCATGCTGGTTGGGTTCATCAGGATGGAAACCGGGAGGCCCACTTCCCGGTGGAATCTCTCGGTTAAATAGAGGGTGTCCTTAACGGCCCGGGGATGGGTGATCATGGAGATACACACCCGATGGAGGCGGGCTTTATGGGCGATCGTCTCTTGGATGATGGTTTCCAGATCATAAGTCGGCCAGGATACCCGGATAAAACTTTTCTCCCCAAAGGCCCCTTCCCTGGATTTTTGTAAACCGCAATAGGCACAATTGGCCCGGCATCCTTCCGGATAGGTCAATAAAAGATTAAGGCAGTATAGCCGGGCGTTTCTGAAAAATAATCCTTCTTTCAGCCCCAGGGTCATGGCCGCAGCCAGGCTCATTTGAAGATATTCCGGACTGCTGAGTGGTTTGATCGGAGGTGGTTTTTTTTGTGAAAGCATCAAGACCTCATTTTTAAAATCTTTGAAAAAGGCATAAGCTGACTGCTGTCAGCAAACCGTTGTTCGCTATTTATAATATTCGCTGAAAGCGATCCAGTTTTGACGGATGGTTTCGGAAAAATACGGCCTGTCCCATTGGGCCATCATGGCCCTTCTCTTTTGGACCCCATGGTTCAAACTATGGCCCAGGTGCCCGGTCAACTCTTTTTCATATTCTTTAAGAGGGCCGAGGGCTCCCTTCTTCACCGCCTCGGCCGCTGCTTCTCCGGCCATCTCCCCGGAGATCAGGGCATTGCCGACACCGGCCCCGGTTATGGGGTGACAGGTCCCGGCCGCATCGCCGGCCAGGATCATATCTTCCTCAGCCACTCGAGTCAATCCGCCAACCGGAAGAAGTCCGCCCCCCTGGCTTTTAATCTCATCTTTTATCAAACCTTCCTGGATTAATTCCATCTTAAAACGATTGAGAAGTGGCTTTAAGCCCTTGGGCAAAGAAGGATCGATTCCTATTCCGAGGTTGGCTTCATCTCCTTTCGGAAAAAGCCAGCCGTAACCTCCTTGGATGTATGGTCGGAAATAGATTCTGGTATGGTCCAAAGACTCCCTTAAGGGAACCCGGTACTGGGCGGAAATCAAAAATTCCTTTTGCCGGTTTCCCATCCACCGGCCCACCTGGGAGGATGGTCCGTCGGCCCCGACGATGACTCGACTTGAAATCTTGACCAAACCGTCTTTCTTTCGGGCAATGACTTGATCGCCCTGCCTGGTCCAGGCCTGGATCCCCGTCTTTAAGAAGGCACCGGCATCAATAGCCAAATCGGCTAATCCCTGATCCAAACGATCCCGGTTGATCATGACCCCGGGCACGGTCGTTTCTCTAACGGGCTCTCCGTCAATGAAAGTTTGCATGGACCGGACCGTTTGAACCATCAGGTCGGGACGGTTTAATTCCACATATCGGCTCACGGGCAGGGGCACATATTCGGCACAACGCACCGGGAGACCGACCCGCTCCCGCCGTTCCAGGAGAATGACCGAGACCCCCTTCTGCGCGGCATAGCGGGCCGCCGTGCTCCCGGCCGGCCCGGCCCCGACCACCAGGACATCGCAGGTCCACTGTTGATACTCAGACATTCTCTGATCCTACCAATTTCAAAACCTTCTCCAACAACCCTATCCGCAAATGGGTCTGCTTCTCAAAGGCCCCCTGATAGGCCTCCTTTTCTTTGTTCAATTCATAACAGGTAGTGTTTTCAATATCAATCAACAAGGCGGGCAGACCGGCTTGCTTGAAGGCCTCCTGTCTTTTGAGCTGGAAGGCATCGCAGCAGCAGCCGATATAAGCCCTGAGGCCCTTTCGCTTTTCTTCTTCGAGGGTCTCGACCAGGTGTTCATAATTCTGGATGGTTATCACCTTGAGGCTCTTTCCCTCGGCCAGGGCAAAGGCCTGGCCGATGGTACATCCTCCGCACTGAATACAACCATCCTTGGCGCGGTACTCACATTCAGGCAGCTTGGAACAATAAGGCAGCAGGAGTAATTCGCATTGTTCCAAAATCTCCGACAGGGATCCGTTGAAGGTGGTCATAAAATCGGCCTCTTCAAAGGAAAACCCCAGATCTGGATAGGCCGTCTTGGCCACGGCTAATTGAATCGCCCGGAAAAAATCCCCGGGACTCAAACCCATGAGCCCCACCCGGTTTTTTTTAAAAAATCCTTCCACGCCCCTGTCCAGGTCTTTTATGGCCGTATTTTTCAGGGCGGTCTCCAAATCAAAAACCGCCCTGCGGGGATGGATAAAAAAATCCCCGGTAATCAAAAGGTCTTTGATTTTTTTCTTCCTTACGTCGACTTTAACTGCCGTTCGGATCAGTCCCCCGTCTTCCTTATGGATGGAGCGAAACACCTCCTGAGGCCGGAAGGGGATCCTGTTGCCCTGAATCCACTCCCTTGAATGCATCCTGGGCAGTCGTTGCCGGAACAAGTCTTCTTCCTGGGCGGTAATTTCTCCGGCTTGGAATCGAATGCCCAATCCGCTGCCGAGGCCTTTCTCCAGGGATTCTTTTACTTCTTCCAAAGAAGGGACCCGACCGAGCTGTTCCTTCAGACTGGTCACCCGCTCCCGTGCCGAGGTCAATTCCTTGTGATTCAGTTTTTCAACGGGGATGCGTAAGGCCTTGATCAGGTGTTCGAGATTGAAATCAATCAGCAGGGTGCCCTGAAAGAGAAAAATATCTCCTTCAAAGGCCGCCCCGGTGCCGGAAATCTTTCGGCCCTGGATTTCAATATCATTCCGGGGACGGAATCGGGCCTCAAGCCCCAAGGTTTGCAATCCCCGGGCCGCGGCCCGGCAGATGGCACCGGTGATCTCTTCCATGGTCAGGCCCAGGGAAAGAGATTTTCTGGAGGCAATCAACTCCCAGCCTAATTGACCCTCATCGAAAAAAACGGCCCCGCCCCCGGTGATCCGACGATTGATATCAATCCCCTCCTGACCGCAGTAGTCCACCCGGATCTCCTCAGCCACGGCCTGGTGATAGCCCACCAGGGCCGCCGGAGGGGAAAACCGCAAGTACCTGAGGGTATCGGGGATCATCCCATGGACCCGGGCCGATAGCAAAGCCTCATCCCAGGCCATGTTCTCCGCCCCGCTTAAGAGACCGGTATCGATAATTCTTAGCATGGCCTTATTATGCCGTATCATGGCCGTATCATGCTCTATCATGAATTGATCAGGGCGCAACACTCAGTATGATAAGAAATATTCATCCCCAAATCCTCGGCCATCTGAACGGCCCGGTCGCTCGGATAGGTGATGCCATCCAGCCCCGCCTCGATGGCCAGCAAATCGGTTTTGCGGCGGTGAAGCCCCAAAGGGCGCTCACAGCCCAAAACGACCGGTGTTTGGGGAAATAATTTTCGGGCTAAGGAAAACAATTCTCCCATGGCCTCCGGGGAGGGGGGGGACGTCTTGGCCATGACCGTTTTGGGGATGGGTCGAAATCCGACCAGCACCAGGGTCTTTATGGGATAAGGGGCAATCATCTCCAAGGCCCGCGGTTCTCCCAGGATTCGCCCAAAATGGAGTCCCATCACTACATGAGGGGCTGTTGGGATAGCCCGATCGGTAAGTCGTCTAAGGGATTGTTCATAATCTCCAACCGTGGCCTTAAGATGGTAGACTTCCCGAATGGTCCGATTGTCCCCGATGATATCCAGTAGGGCCAAATCCACCCGGGCTTCTGCCAGGGCATCGGCCATGGGAGGAGATACCAGGCCGGTATGGACCAGAACCTTTAACCCCAATTCAGAGCGAATCTCTTTAATAACCGGGGTAAAATCCAGCAAGGGGACCTTTCCCTCCTGATCCGCCCCTCCGCTGATCAGGATAGTCCGCCCCCCCTTTTCGGCCATTCGGCGGGCTGCTTCCTTTAAAGCCTGGGGGGTTCTGGCGGCCTGCATATTCTTTAAGATGAGTCCTCCGCAATGCTTACACGTCAGTGCACAATGGCTGCCCGTCACCGATACGGCCCCTGTCCCGCAGGGTTTTGTTAAGGGAAACGGCGGGGCCTCGACTTTTTTTAAGGCCGGGAAGAAAAAAGAGATGGGTTTTCTTTGATGGTCCATTTGCTTCCAGTATATTAAAAATAGGGACGGGGGACAACCCATAAAAAATTAGGACGCAGATTTTCGCCGATACCCGCAGATAACTATTCTTTATATTCAAAATCTTGGCAATCTGCACGATCGGCCCTCTGCCGATCCGAGTCGATCTGCGTCCAAAAAGGAAATTCCTATACCATTCAATTATTGATGAATTCGTAATAACTCGTCATTCTCGCGCAGGCGGGAATCCAGATAGATTGCAACAGGTTAAAAAAACTGGATTCCCGTCCCCGATTAAGACATTCGGGGACAAGCTTCCACGAATGACGAATTTGGGATTTTCCGAACTTTTTCCGGGACTATCGGCCTAACCCGGACAAGCCGGAACCAAAAGCTTACCACGAAGACACGAAGGCACGAA
>CAZVHO010000169.1:0-2025 GCA_964627515.1 uncultured Thermodesulfobacteriota bacterium
ATCTCAGGATAGCCCATAATAGGTTCCCGGCACTCCGTGTCGGTAAGTAGATTGGCATTGGCCTCCCCCGGCCAGCCATGAGGCACCAGGACCACGCCCTCGGCCACCCTTTGATCCACCCGTACCTTCATGTGCACCGTTCCCCTGTTGGTTTCAATAACCACGGCATCACCCTCTTGCAGATTGTACTTCTGGGCAGTTTTCGGGCCTAATTCGGCCTTAGGCTCCGGGTTTTTTTCCTTTAAGGCCTTTATCCCCCGGAACTGGCTATGGGTATAAAAAAGATTTCTATTCCCCGTCGAAAGGATCAGCGGGTACTTTTCAAACCAATCCGGGGTACTCAAAGGGCTTCGGTGAGGTTCCAGATAGGTCGGGAGAGGATCAAAGCCCAGGCTGGCCAGTTCCTGGCTGTAGATTTCAATTTTGCGGGAAGGGGTTGAAAAGGTCTTGTCTTCAATTTCGTACTTCTTTTCTCCGAAGTAGGCGCCCTCCGGTTTCTCGTTAAAAAGTAAGTCGAAGGTTAAGCCGGTGGGGCGCAATTCGAAAGCCACGAATTCTTCCTCCGATTTCCAGGGGAAATAGGCCTCGAGGCCCAGCTTTTTCCCCAGCTCCGTATAGAGTTGCCATTCCGACCAACCCTCAAAAAGGGGCTCTATGGCCTTCTTTCTTAACATCAGATAGGGCAAGCCATGGCAGACATTGTAGGAATAGCCCAGTCCCCACTTCTCAAGGTGGGAGCAGGCCGGCAGGACATAATGGGCCAGTTCAGCAGTCTCGGTCATGAAAAGATCATGGACAACAAGTAACTCCAACTTTTGAAAGGCCTCCCGGAAGGCATTGGAGTCGGCCATGGATATCACCGGGTTGCCACCGACCACCAGAAAAGCCTTCAATTTCCCCGGAATACTCTCCGGCACACAGGTAACCACTCCATAGGGACTTTTCCTCCCGAACAGGGTGGTAAATAAGGGAAACCGCTCACCTCCCAACGGTTCTCCTTCTACGCCGAGTCCTACATTCCCAAGCCGCAACCCTGGTCCTATGACCCAGCCTCCGGGATTATTAATGTTACCCGTGATCGCTTGCAGCACCGAAAAGGCCCGGCTGTTCTGTGTTCCATTGGCTGTTTGATCCTGGGTGCAGGTGCCCTGATAAATACCGGCCCCTTGGGTTGTCGCAAACATTCGGGCCACCTTTCGAATATTGTCGGCCGATACCCAGGTAATCTTTTCGGCCCATTCCGGTTTATACTGCTGTATATGGGGGATGAGCTGGTCAAATCCTGAGGTATAGTTTTCAACAAAATCCCGATCGTAAAGATTTTCTTCAAGGATCACATGGATCATGGCCAGGGCCAGGGCACCATCCGTCCCCGGCCTGATCTGCAGGTACATATCGGCCCGGTCCGCCAAGGCGATTCTCTTGGGGTCTATGACGATAAGCTTAGCCCCGGCTTTCAAGCTCTCATTCAAAGCCATCCTCAGAGGAAAATCAGAGGCATCCGGATTGTGGCCCCACAGGACGTAAAGATTCGAATGCAGTTCTTCGGTAGGATACCTTCCAAAAGTCATTTGCCTGGTACGGATTCGCATCCGGTAACAGATACTCTCTACGGAAAAAAAATTCGGTGACCCGTAAGCGGCCTTGAATAATTGGGTCAGACCGGCCATCTCCAGGTTTTCCACCCCGATGGACCCACTGAAGACCCCGAGTGCCGATGGACCATGCTTTTCCTTCAATGACAGGAGCTTTTCGGCGATTTCGTTGAGGGCTGTATCCCAGGAAATCTCCTCCCAGCCCCGGTCCGTGCGCTTCAAAGGATGCTTCAGCCTGGCCGGGTCATAGACGTTCTCCAGGGCTGCCCGTCCTTTAGGACAAAGGACCCCCTTGTTGAGCGGATGAGATTTCAGTCCCTCAACCTTAACGGCGATCCCGTCCTCTACGGTTACCTTTGTCCCGCAACTATGATAGCAAAGCGTACAATCGGTCAGTATGGTTTTGGTATTTTCCATTACCTTCTCTCTT
>CAZVHO010000169.1:2125-6113 GCA_964627515.1 uncultured Thermodesulfobacteriota bacterium
CCTATAGCCCATTGCCTATAGCCTGTTTTTTATTCCATTAAAAATCAGGTCGAAGACCTCACTGTAATTTTCCAGCAAATCGTAATTTTCCTCTTTGAGCAGCCATCGGGTCACCCGGTGTTCTAAAATACCCAGCATCAACTCCCTGATGAGGTATAGGTTAATGTCTTTTCTAACGATCCCTTCCTCTTGACCTTCTTTAATGATTTCGATAACTTTGTCGGTGAATTCTTTTAGCGAACCGTAGGTTTTCGATTGGATAAAACTTTTGCTGACCCGCATTTCAAGCATTAAGGTCCGGGCATAATCCGGATTCATTTTAAAAAAATACAGATAGTACCAGACAAGCTTCCTGATTTTACTAACGGCATCATGAATCCCTTGAAGATGCAGATCAAGCTCCTCGCAAAACTCCTTGGTTTTTTGGGCAGGGATTGAAAAAAACAAATCTTCCTTATTTTTAAAATATTGATAAATCGTACCTTCGGCAATATCGGCCTTTTGGGCAATTTCAGAAATACTTGAATTTTGAAAATTGCTTTTGCTAAAAACCTCAATCGCCGCTTGAATGATTTGTTGTTTTCGAATAGTTTTTTTTCTCATAATGAATGTCATTTAATTATTTATTGAACAGTATTAAACCAATATTATAAGTTATTTTTTATGTCAAGTATTTTTTATTGAATAATATTCAATTATATTTTGAATAGTTTTCAATATTCATAAACTCGCAAAAAGCCGCTGGAACCCATTTTTCGTCAGTCCTGCAAAAGAAAGGATCAAAAAGTTTTGCCAGAACGACAGGAGGTGTGGTAAATTATTTTTATGCGTTATCTTTGGTCTATTTCTTTATTAATCACTTCAGTTTTTATGATAACCGCCTGCTCCAAACCGGGGGTTCGCCAACCGGTCTTTAGCCCGGCACCACCCTCCTCGATTCCCCCTAAAACTCCTACAGTGGCTTCAAAAAAAACGGACCGGAAAGATAAGCCTTATTCCGTTAATGGAAAGTGGTATTTCCCGGTTGATTCTGTGATTGAGTATAAGGAAAAGGGGGTCTGCTCCTGGTATGGTCCTGATTTTCACGGAAAACAGACCTCCTCCGGGGAGACCTATGACATGTTCGGATACACGGCAGCCCACAGGATATTGCCTTTTAATACCCAGGTGCGCGTAAAAAATCCGGCTAACGACAAAAAAATTCTGGTGCGTATCAACGACCGCGGTCCCTTTGTAAAGGAACGGATCCTGGACCTTTCCTATACCGGGGCCAAGGCCTTGGAACTTATTGGTCCGGGAACGGCCTGGATCGAACTGGAGGCCTTAGGTATTTTGGAAGAAGGGGAAGAAAATGGGCAAAAGGTCACCCGCCTGGTCCAACAGGTGGATTTCCGACAGGGAGAGTTTTCGGTCCAGATCGGGGCCTTTAAGGATCGGCAAAATGCCTTGCGTTTAAAGGAAAGGCTGCTTAAAGAATATCCGCGAGTAGAAGTCTCGGAAACGGTCCATTTTGGAGAAACCTTTTTCCGAGTCCGGTTAACGAATTGTCCTCAACTCCAGGAAGCTATTCGTCTGCAAAAGGAGTTAGAGGGTAAGGGATTTATACAAGCCTTGGTAGTCGTTCAATAATTGAGGTCTCGGCCTGTTTTTTCAGGGAAAAGGGCTTTTTTCTTTCAATCCTGGCCGGTATTGACCCCTTTTCTTAGAACACCCGATGTCTTGAACACAACCACCTTCCTGGCCTTTAGTTGTAAATCTTGATTGGTCTGGGGATTCCGTCCCCGCCGGGCCCTTTTTCTTTTGACCACAAACTTCCCGAATCCACTGATGAGAATATTTTCTTCACTGGCCAGAGCCTTCTTCATGATTTCCAGCAACTGTTCCACTACATCCCTGGATTGGCTTTTGCTAAAACCTATTTTCTCATAAATGGTCGCAATAATCTTTTCTTTGGTCAGGGCCATAATCCCACTCCTTTCTTTCCATCAAGACCTTAATCTAAAAATATTTTATTCTGAAATTTTTTTGCCGGGGAGCCGTATTTCACATAACCTATCCAATTTAAAATGAATTTTAATATGCTCCAAGGAAGCGTCCTTGTCAAGTATTTTTGTTCAATTTGTTACTAATTGATTTTTTTATATGAATTTGGAGGATGGTCATGGCCGCCGGGGTGACTCCGGAAATCCGGGAGGCCTGACCCAAGGAGCGGGGACGGACAGACTCAAGTTTCTCTTTGATTTCATTGGATAATCCTGACAAATACCGATAATCTATTTCTTCAGGAATCAGCGTCTGTTCGTTTTTTTCAAGACGTTTCACCTGTTCTTCCTGTCTTTCCAGATAGCCTTCGTATTTGGCTTGAATGGACAACTGTTCTGCCGCCAGGGGCATTATTTGTGATAGAGGGGGACACCAAGGAAAAAGATCTTTCCATTCAAGTTCCGGGCGCCGCAAGAGATCTTTCAAAGACAGGCGTTTTCTAAGGGGTTGGCTCCCCAAATCTTTTAACGCTTGAATAAGATCGGCCGTCGGGGTAACCTGAGTCTGGTTTAATAATTCCCAGCCCTTTTTTATTTCCTGCTTTTTTCTGGAAAAAACTCGATAGCGCTCATCATCCACCAGGCCGATTTCCCGGCCCAAATCGGTCAGACGCAGATCGGCATTATCTTCTCGCAGCAACAAGCGGTATTCCGCCCTGGAAGTAAACATGCGGTAAGGTTCTTTCGTTCCCTTGGTCACCAGGTCATCGATCAGGACCCCGATGTAGGCCTGAGAGCGATCCAGGATCATAGGACCCCGCCCCTGGCATTTCAAGGCGGCATTTATCCCGGCCATCAAGCCTTGGGCAGCGGCTTCTTCATAGCCGGAGGTGCCGTTGATCTGCCCGGCCAGATAGAGTCCTTCAATCGACTTGACTTCCAGGGAAGGGTTAAGCTGGGTGGGATAGATGAAATCATATTCTATGGCATATCCCGGACGAACCATTTCCACCGACTCCAAGCCGGGGATGGACCGGAGCATGGCCAACTGAACATCTACCGGCAAGCTGGTTGAAATCCCATTAGGATAATATTCAGTGGTCCGTCGTCCCTCGGGCTCTAAAAAAATCTGATGTCTTATTTTATCCGGAAAACGCACCACCTTGTCTTCGATGGAAGGACAATAACGGACCCCGGTCCCCTTGATAAGGCCGCCATACAAAGGGGAACGGTCCAGATTGGCCTTAATCAGCTCATGGGTTTTCGTATTGGTATAGGTCATATAGCAAGGCACCTGATTTTGGGTAATGGCTTCGGTGAGGAACGAAAAAGGGATTGGGGGGTCATCCCCGCCTTGAGGGGTCAGTGATCGAAGATCAATGGTTTTACCTTGTAAACGGGGGGTGGTCCCGGTTTTAAGCCTCCCCAATTCCAATCCTAAATTCTTTAAGGAATCGGACAGGGCCATGGAAGCCGGATCGCCCATCCGCCCGGCCGGAAAATGATGAAAACCGATGTGGATCAGTCCTTGTAAAAAGGTCCCTGTCGTCAGAATGATCGTCCTGGCCAAAAAAATCTGGCCCAAGCTGGTGCGGAGGCCCTTGACTTTACCTCCTTCTACCCAACAAGAATCGGCCATGGCCTGTTTGACATCCAGCCCGGCCTGATTTTCAACAACCCAGCGGAGCCGTTGTTTATAATCTTCCATATCGGCCTGGGCCCGGGAAGACCAAACCGCCGGTCCCTTTTGGGTGTTCAGCCGGCGGAACTGAATCCCCGTCGCATCGATATTTCTGGCCATTTCGCCACCCAGGGCGTCGATCTCTTTGACCAGATGTCCCTTGGCCAGCCCACCAACCGCCGGATTACAGGACATGGCCCCGATGTGGTCGATATTAATGGTCAGAAGGAGAGTAGGGCAGCCCATCCGGGCTGCGGCCAGGGCCGCTTCGCAACCGGCATGTCCCGCTCCGACAACGATGACCTCATAATTTTTTTCCAAAAAT
>CAZVHO010000169.1:6213-10432 GCA_964627515.1 uncultured Thermodesulfobacteriota bacterium
AAAAACGGCCGATAGATCCTGAAAGATTTATCGGCCGTGAAGGTTTTTCTTCGCCCCGAGGGGTTATTTTTTCATTTTTTTCATAAAAATGGCTTCAGCCTTGTTGGCTGCGGCTTCGGCTTTCTCAGCGGCCTTTTCGGCCCTACCGGCTGCCATCTCGGCCTTCCCGGCTGCCATCTCGGCCTTTTTGGCGGCTGCCTCAGCTAAACTGGCTGCTGATTCGGCGCGCTTGGCGGCGTTTTCAATCTTGTCATAATCTACCGCCGGGGCAGGTGCTGGCTGCACAACGGGTGCTGGTGCTGGTGCTGGCGCAGGGGCCGGGGCTGCTGTTGGAGGTTCGGCAGTGGCCTCTTTAAAACAAGCGCATCCCAACCCAAAGGCACCTACAAAGGATAATAAAGATAAGATAACTACTGTTTTTATGGCCTTTCCTGGTCGGATCATTCTCTTTCACCTCCTCTCACAAATAACTGATATGTGTTCACTTTACCTAATTTAGTTAAATAAATCGTACTGTTAATATAGGAAAATTAAGCGTAAAACCCTGCTTTGTCAAGGAAAAAATTAATCTAAATGAATATCGACCGGAATCCCTTGTTTTTCTTCCAAGGTTTTGATCATTAAGGCCTCATCCACCTTTTCCTGAAGGCCCAAAGATTTGATCTTGTTTTGGCCGTATTGAATCAAGTCACCTTTTTTGTTGTATATATCCGGATGAACTTCCATAAAAACCCTCCCCTGTTTCCAGCCCACTTTAACCGGTTCATAAATCAGTTCAACCGGTGTTTTTATGGGCACCATGGGAAAGAATTTCTCAATATCTTCCGGATAAAGGCGGATACAGCCATGGGTCACCAACCGGCCGATAGCCCATGGGAAATTGGTCCCATGGATACCATAGCCGGAAAAGGACAAACCCAGCCAATAGTCCCCTAAAGGATTGTCCGGCCCGGGCGGCATGGTTTTCATCTGATATTTTTCCTGCAACGACTTGGGGATGTACCAGGTGGGATTTTTCCTTTTTTCAGCCACAAAGCAGGTCCCTTCGGGACTGAACCAGCCCTCGTCCCCGATTCCGATGGGATAAGTTCGGACCATCTTGATGGATTTCAGGAAATAATACAACCGCATCTCGGCTATATTGATCACTATCCCGTACTTTTGGGTTTGGGGCAGGATCCACTGACTGGGAATAAGGACCTTCATCCCCCGGGGCGGAACCCAGGGATCGATACCGGGGTATAGGGCTTCCAGCTCATTAAAACCCAGGTCATGATCCCGGGCCACATCCAGGAAGGTGTCTTTTTCTTTTACCGTATATTCTCCCAAAAGGCCGATAACCGTATCGGCCTTGGGATCCAGATCAATTTTGGGGTCGGGGAAGCGGTAAGGATAGGCCCCTTTGGCCCAGGTCTCCGGCGAAAGAAAAAGAGACCCTACAATCCATATTCCAGCTAAGAAAAGGCCGGTCTGATATAAAAATTGGATTAAATTTTTTTTAAAGCAACTCACAATTTCTCGATACGTACAGCGCAAACCTTTAATTCCGGAATCTTGGCCACGGGGTCCAGAGCCGTTTGGGTTAAGCGGTTGGCCGCTGCTTCAGCATAGTGAAAGGGGATAAAAATAGTACCCTCCGGAGAGCGGTCGGTGATTTTGACCTTGGCCTCCAGGCCCCCACGACGGGAAACAACCCTGACTAATTCCTCGGCGGCTATCTTCAAGGCCTCGGCATCGGCGGGGGAGATTTCGATCAAACATTCCGGGGCCATCCTTTCCAGCCCTTGACTCTTTCGGGTCATGGTTCCTGTGTGGTACTGATAGAGAACCCGTCCGGTGGTCAAAACGAAAGGATAGTCGGCATCCTGGACTTCCTTCGGACCCTGATAGGGCAGGGCATGGAATTTACCCAGCCCCCGGGTAAACCGATCTTTGTGCAGGTATGGGGTTCCAGGGTGCTCCAGGGTTGGACAGGGCCACTGAAGACCCATCCGGTTGATACGCTGGTAGGTTATCCCGGCATAGGAAGGGGTCAGGGAGCGCACTTCTTCAAAGATCTCTTCAGGGTTTTTATAGTCCATGGCCAGCCCCATGCGGGTAGCCAGATCGGCCAGGATCCGCCAATCGGGCCTTGATTCCCCAAAGGGAGAAATGGCCTGTCTGACCCGCTGGACCCGACGCTCGGTATTGGTAAAGGTGCCTTCCTTCTCGGCAAAAGATCCGCCAGGCAGGACCACATCCGCCAATTGGGCGGTTTCCGTTAAAAAGATATCCTGAACCACCAAAAAGTCCAGGGCCTTTAAGGCCTGGATCAAGTGATGGGTATCCGGGTCGGAAACCACCGGATTCTCTCCAAAGATAAAGAGTCCCCGGACCTCTTTTTTTAAAGCCCCATCGGTCATCTCCATCAGGGTGAGCCCGGGCTGGTTGGAAAGGTCTTTTACCCCCCAGGCCTTTTCCATCTTCTCAATCACTTCAGGATCGCTAACTTTTTGATAACCGGAAAACACGTCGGGCAATCCGCCCATATCACAGGCCCCCTGGACATTGTTCTGGCCCCGCAAGGGATTGACTCCTGCACCGGGGAATCCTACATTTCCGCAAAGCATGGACAGGTTACCCAGGGCTTTGACATTATCCGTCCCATGGCTGTGTTGCGTGATTCCCATGGTGTAATAGATGGCCGCCTTATCGCTGGCATACAGACGGGCCGCTGAAATCAAATCCTTTTCCGGGATGCCGGTTATCTGGTATACATAAGCCGGCGTAAAGGTGGAAACCGAGGCCTTTAATTCTTCAAATCCTTCGGTCCTTTCCTTGACATAGTCTTGAGCGAGAAGGCCTTCTTGAATAATCAGATGGATCAGGCCGTTAATCCAGGCCAGGTCCGTTCCGGGTTTCGGCCTCAGCCAAGGGTCGGCCATTTCAGCTAATTCGATCTTTCTCGGATCAACTACAATGAGTTTAGCCCCATGGTGGAGGACGGCCCTTTTGATGGCCGCCCCGATGACCGGATGATTTTCCGTGGTATTGGAACCGGTGATTAGAATGACTTTAGCTGCCTCGATGTCGGCAATGGAATTCGTCATGGCACCACTTCCAAAGGCCGCAGCCAGACCGGCTACGGTGGAGGCGTGTCAAAGCCGGGCGCAATGATCCAGGTTGTTGGTTTTAAAAACGCCCCGTACCAGCTTTTGCATCAGATAATTTTCTTCATTGGTAGCCCGGGCCGAGGTCAGACCGGCCAAAGCATTGGGTCCATACTGGTCCCGGATTTCCAAGAATTTTTTGGCCACCAGATCCAGGGCCTCATCCCAGGAGGCTTTCCGGAAATGATCCCCTTCCCTGATCAGGGGATAGGCCAGCCGTTCCGGATGATTAATGAAATCGAAACCAAAACGGCCCTTTACGCATAAATGCCCATAATTGGGAGGAACATTTTCCACTCCATTGACCCTGACGATCCGCTCCCCAACCTTTTCCAGATAAAGCTGGCATCCTACCCCACAATAAGTACAGGTGGTTTTTATTCTTTTTAAATTCCAGGGTCCGGGCAGACCGGCCGACTTTTCCGTCAAGGCCCCGGTGGGACAGTTGGCGACGCAATAGCCGCAGGAGACGCAGCGTTCGTTAATAGCCGGCGTAAATGAGGGAGGCCCCCCTTCGGAACCTTGTGGGACTTCCCGAAGCTCGAAGGCCTGTTGAATCTGGTATTCCGAGCAGCCATGGACACACCGCCGGCAGGTGATACATTTATTCGGATCTACGGTGATGAAGGGATGTTCCGTTTGAAGGGGATACATCCGCTTGGTCCAGATGGGCAGTTTATCCACCTCGACCTTATACAGATCGGCATAGGCCCGGAGACGGCAATCATTGACATCCAGACAGCCGCAGGAAAGGCAGCGGCCGGCTTCCTCCATGGCTTCGGCCTGTCCGATGGTGCCCTCCACTTCCTTGAAATTATGCTGCCGTTCGGGTAAAGGCATATGGGGCTGATGGACCCGCGGCTGTTCCGGGATCCCTTCAAAATTCGCCTGGTCCACCTTGGCCAGCTTCCCCTTGCTGATGTTAAAAGGCTTCTTCGCGGCCTGGACCGTCCCCTTGGTCAGAAATTGATGGATGGAAAGGGCGGCTGTGCGTCCGTCGGCAATGGCTTGTATGACCGTTTGGGGGCCCCGCCAGAGATCCCCGCCGATAAAAAGATCGGGGATGGAGG
>CAZVHO010000170.1:0-1818 GCA_964627515.1 uncultured Thermodesulfobacteriota bacterium
AGCTAACCCCTTGATTTATCATGGTAGGCGGTCCCGGATTTGAACCGGGGACTTCCACCGTGTGAGGATGGCACTCTAACCGCTGAGTTAACCGCCCGAAAGATGTAATCCCTTTCTACCCAATATCGGGAATTTTTTCAAGGGGAAAATGGATAACAGGAAAGAATCTAAAAAGCCCCGGAGTAAATCAATTCCACCTCTTTTTCTGAGAGGTCCCTGGGATTGGGAATAAACAACCGGGCCTGTTTCATCCCGCCCTCCACCAATTTCGGGAGGGCCGACCTGGGGATCTGGTAAGCGGAAAGATCCCAGGGGATGTTGACGGACGTTAACAAGTTTTTAACCGCCTCCACGGACTTCCGGGCTGCCTCCTGGGTTGAGAGTCCGGCTACCGGCTCGCCCATAGCTGAGGCGATTTCTCCGTATTTTTCATAATTCCCAGAAAGATTATAGGCCATGACATGGGGGAGCATGACGGCATTGGAGCGGCCATGGGAGAGATGATATTCCGTACCGAGGACGTAGGCCAGTCCATGCACTGCCCCAAGCCCTCCACTGGTGAAAGCCGTTCCCGCCAGGTTGGCGGCCAATAACAGGTTATAGCGGGCCTCTATATTACTCCCCTTGGCAAAGGCTTTCGGAAGGTTCCGGGCGATCAAGGTTATGGCCGCCATGGAAAGGATTTCGGCAAAGGGTGTGGTATTGACCGAAACATAAGCCTCTATGGCATGGACCAGGGCATCCAGGCCGGTATCGGCAGTTACCCAAGGGGGCAGGGAGACCGTCAAAGAAGGGTCTAAAATGGCTACATCGGCCAGAAGATAATTACTATAGACCACCTTTTTGGTATTATCGGCTTCATCGGTCATCACAAAAACCCTGGTGGCTTCACTGCCCGTGCCGGCGGTGGTGGGGATCAGGATTTTGGGAAGGCCCCGTTTCGGAATCGTATCCAGGCCTACATAGTCCAGGGCTGATTTACCGCAAGGGGCCAGGGCAGCGGCGCCTTTGGCCACATCGAGCGTGCTGCCTCCGCCCAGACCAACCACCAGGTCATAGTTTTTTTCCTGTATCAATCGCATGCAGGCATCCACAACGCGTACCGGGGGATCGGGTTCAACCTGGTCAAAAATTCCCACCTCCAGGCCTTCGGATTCCAAAACTTTTTGGGGGCAGGCCACCATTCCGGATTTCATTACCCCGGGATCGGTTACGATAAGCACCCGGTGTCCGCCCAGGGCCAAGGCCTCTTTACCCAGGGACTCCAGCACCCCTTTTCCCAAAATGGTTTTTTGCGGGGATAATAATACAGAAACCTTATTCAAATGTTGGATCGTTTCGAGCATGATGTTCTCCGATTGGACTTTTAAAAAAATTATCTGACAGGATTAATCTGGACCCCGGCTTCCGCCGGGTGACGGTTAAGGGGGGCGAGTCAGTTGATTATGGCCGGCCTGATCAAAGGCCCAGATATCTCTTTAAGATCTCCTGGTTCTCCCGAAGAAGGCCGACTGCACCGTCCCATTTGACTTGCCCTTTTTCCAGGATATAAGCCCGGTCGGACAGGTTGAGGGTCACCTTGGAATTCTGCTCGGACAGCAAGATGGTCATGCCTTCCTCTTTCAAGGCCCTGATCTGAACTTCCAGCTCTTTAACAATCAGCGGCGAAAGGCCTTCGGTGGGTTCATCCAGGAGCAGCAGTTCGGGATTGCCCATCAGGGTCCGGGCGATGGTCAACATTTGCTGCTCCCCTCCGGAAAGGGTCCCCCCCATTTGGGTCTGTCTGGTTTTTAAGATCGGAAATATCTGATAAACCCG
>CAZVHO010000170.1:1918-7270 GCA_964627515.1 uncultured Thermodesulfobacteriota bacterium
TCGGCGATAACGGTCCCGTAATGCATGACCCTGACCTTTTCCGATATGCCGAAGACGATATTCATGTCGTGCTCTATAAACAGGAGGGTCAGGTTCCGGGATCGCACGATCCGGTGGATCAGTTCCATGGTTTTATGGGATTCCTCCGGGCTCATTCCGGCGGTCGGTTCATCCAGCAAAATAAGCTCGGGATAGGTTCCCAGTGTTATCCCGATCTCCAATAACCTCTGGTCCCCGTGGGCCAGCAGACCGGCCAGCCTGTCCTTTTGGTCCCCGAGCCCCAAGTTACCAAGGATTTCATCGGTTTCTTTCTGGAAAAAATGGTCGGCTTTTTGAAAAAGATTGCGGGTCCTTTTCTGCCAGGCCATTAAGGCCACCTGGATATTATCAAAAGCCGTCAGTCTGGGAAAAATATTGGTCTTCTGAAAAGACCGGCCTATACCGGTCTGACAGATCCGGTGGGGAGACAAGGCGGTGATTTCCCGGTCTTTGAAATAGACGACCCCGGAATCTGCTTTAAGATGGCCGGTCAGGAGGTTGAACAGGGTCGTTTTGCCGGCTCCGTTAGGTCCGATGATGGAGCTGATTTCCCCCTTCTGCATGGCAAAAGAGACATTGTTGACCGCCATCAGACCCCCAAAGGTTTTTTTTAGTTTTTCAACGCGAAACATTATGGGTTAAGCCTGTTCCCCCCTTCTCCGACGTAAGGCCAGGCGCTCGGCTATAAATCCGGCTATGCCCCCCCGAAGAAAAAGCAAAAGGATGATAATGATCAGGCCCAGGACTAATGGCCAGAATTGGGTATAGCCGGTGATAACCTTGTCCAGAAACAAATAGACGATCGAGCCTACGATGGGTCCGAAAAAGTTATATATGCCGCCAAGAAGACAGACCACCAGCATCTCTGTGGACTTTATCCAGTGGGCGTAGTTGGGGAAGACATTCTTGTTGAACCCGCAAAACAAGGACCCGGCCACCCCTAAAAAAAATCCGGAAAGGACAAAGGTGGATAACTGATAGAGGCGGACCGGGATACCGATGGATTCCGCCCGCTGGGCATTTTCTCTCATGGCTTGAAGGGTCTTGCCGAAGGGAGACTTAATAATCATCCACAGCAGGGCAAGACAAAAAGCGACCACGATTAAACTGAAGTAATAATAATGTGGGATGGATCTTAAAATTTCAGGCAGGGGGATGTCGACAATACCATTGTCGCCCTTGGTAAAATCATACCATTCAAAAATGATGGTATGGATGATCTGGGCAAAAGCCAGGGTCAGGAGGGCGAAATAGACATGGGTCAGGCGGACACAAAACCAGCCTATGGGGATGGCCGTCAAGGCCGCGATGACCGGACCGGCCGCGAAGGCCAGGACAAAAGGAAGCTTGGTGTTAGTCAAAATCAAAGCGGTGGCATAAGCGCCTACGGCATAAAAACCGGCCGGTCCGAAGGAAACCATACCGGCATAACCCAACATCAGGTTGAGCCCGCCGGCGGCCAGGGCCAGGATCAACATCTCGGTGACCAGGCTCAGCCAACCGACGGGAAGAAATATCGGCAAAGCCAGGAAACCCGCCAGCAAGACGATTACCCCAAGCGCCTTTCCCGACAAGTCCATTTTTGCAAACGACTGTCTCATTCAGGTTTTCCCATCAGCCCCCAGGGGCGAATAATCAGGACCACGATCATTAAAATAAATCCGAAAGCCACGGCCAGTCTTGGGGCGACCAGTATCCCAAAGGCGTTGACCAGCCCAAAAATCAAAGACCCCAAAAAGGCACCGGACAGGCTGCCCAGTCCTCCGACGACAATGATAATAAAACACTCGATCAGGATGATCATATCCATGCCGGGCATGGCCGAGGCGGTTGGCACCACCAGGGTGCCTCCCAGCCCGGCCAGCCAGGACCCGAGCATGAAGACCACCGTATAGACCAGGGGGACATTCGTCCCCAGGGCGTTGGCCATTTCCCGGTTGTAGGTCATGGCCCGAATGACCTTTCCCAACCGGGTGTACCTGATCAGTGCCCACAAACCGATAAAGACCATAGGTCCGCAAAAGATCAGAAAGACATTATAGCTGGGGAAGGGCATTCCCATAAAAAATATCGGTCCGTTGAGAGGCCAGGGGGCGGGAACCAGATGATATTCCACCCCCCAGGCCAATTTGCATAAGTCGCCGATGACCAGGACCAGGGCAAAGGTCAGAAGATATTGGTCCAAAGGCTCCCGATCATAGATCCGGCGCAACAAAAGGACCTCCATCAAACCTCCGAAAATCGCCACCCCTACCGGGGCCAGAAGTAAAGACCACCAAAAAGCCCCGGTGAACTGGGCGATGACCGAACTGATCCAGTAACACATATAGGCGCCCATCATATAGAGGGCGCCATGGGCCAGATTGAGGATACGCAGGGTGCCGAAGACCAGGGAAAGGCCGACGGCGATGAGGAATATGACCATCCCGGTGCTGATTCCACTTAAGATCTGAATGACTAACCCTTGAAGCGTCATGGTTCCCCTTACTTTTTCTTTCTAAGGGCCTCAATTTCAGCGCAACCGGAGTAGGCTTTGGCCTGCTCCAGCAAAACGGGATTGGTGATATGGGGCCACGGTAATTCAGGAGTTACGGCCACCGGGCCAACCCAGAAGGGCCAGAGGGTTTGATGGTCGCAGGCCCTGATCTGCAGCTTGCCGACCACGGTGTTGAGTTCCATGCCCTCCAGGGCGGTAATGATCTTCTCGATATCAACCGCCTTGACCTTCTCTATGGCTTGTTTCAGGGCATAGACCGTGGTGTATCCGGATACCGAGACCCCGGCAAACATTCCGGAAGCCTTATTGAATTTGGGCCAATAGGCCTTGCTGATAGGATTGTCAATGATCCAATAAGGATAGTGGCTTCCCCCTAAGACCCCTTTGGGAAAAATATCTTTGCCCATTTTGCCCAGAGCTTCAACCCCGCCCCAGTCCTGTCCGCAATGTTTTACCCGGTCGAAGTAACCGAAAGCCCAGGCGGCCTTGGTAAAAGAAATGACATCGCCCCCCCACAGGGAACAATAAACAAAATCGGCGCCGGCGGACATGATTTTGGAGATATAGGGCGTCCAATCCTGGTTGCCCAGCTTGGGCCAGAGTTCGCCTACGATCTTGGCCTCGGGAACCAGCTTGGTGTAAGAAGCCATAAAGTCGGCTTTCGATTTATGGCCGTACTCGTAATCGGGACCGATAATGAATACCTTTTTGCCGCCCCAATATTTTGCTGCGGCATTGGCCATGGAACGGGTATAGGTGTCGGTGTTGGTGGTGAGTCTGAAGACATAGCGATGACCTTTTTCCTCGGTAATGGCCGCTGATTGGGAAGTGGTGATTATGAAAGGAACTTTGGCTTCCTTACAATAGGCCGAAACGGCCAGGGCCACGGCGCTGCTGACCGTTCCCTGAATCCATTGGACCTTATGGTTCAGGATCAGATCCTTGGCCTCCCGGATGGCATTTTCCGGATTCAATTTGTCGTCTCGGGCGATCATCTCGAGGGGACGGCCTAAGATACCCCCGGCCTTGTTGATTTCATCCACGGCGATTTTGACGGCCTCTTGATCGGGAATCCCGTAAACCTGTCCGACCCCGCCACTCAGGCTGTGCAGGAATCCAAATTTGATCGGTTCGGCGGCATAGATAGGCACAGAAGCGAGGAAGCCTAAGAGCGTTGCGATTAGCGTAATGATAACGGTTCTTCTCATGTGCTGCTCCTTTCGGGAAGGGTGATGAATGAATTGAAAAAGCTTTAAGGTGCCGGTTTGTTCTTGAAATGACTATTCCTGGAAAATTTTCTTTTTACCCTTCAGACCACCTCCATTCGTAAATTAAAGCTAATAACTATGATAATGGAAAAGAAAAAGCAATACTAAATATATATTACAATTATTATATATAAAAAGTAATACGTTATACGAACGTAATCAGGTGGGATCTCAGATTAATTTTTTTATTATTCAGTCCGAGTTTATTTCTTAACCGATATCGGTGAATATCGATGGCGCTCTTGGATAAATTCAGGATATCGGCCATTTCTTTACTGGTTTTACCTTCTTTTATAAAATCGGCTATTTGAATTTCCCTCGGGGTAAGCTGCCGGTATTTTGAGGAGAGTTTGCGGGAAAAGGGGGAGATGATTTCTTTGAGATTGGATTCCAGGATACCGACATAGGCCAACTCTTTAGCGGCCATTTTGCCTTTTTTAATTTTCTCTATGTGAGGTAAAACAAATTCTTTCACATTGGAAAGAACTTTTTCTTCGAACTCCAGCCGGTCGTCTTCTCTTTGTTTCAATAAAACCCGCAAGGCCGTATTTAATTCCTGAAGATTATGGGATTTGATCTGCAATTCCTCTTCTCTTTTTTTCAATCCTTTTTCGGCCTCTTTCCAGGCGGTGATATCGGTTAAAGAAGAGACGCTCTTTTTGGTTCCGGGGATCATGGCAATGGTGTTGAAAACAATTTTTATACTTCCCTGGCTGTCGATCAAACTGTATTCGTAATTCCTGGGTGCTGCATTGGGATCAATGCGTCTCAAACGATGAAATTTTTTCATCCTGGGAAGCTGTTCTTTGACCACGAATTCCGTCCATTTCTTTTTGCCTTCCCAATCGTCTTTCCGATAGCCGGTTAATTTTTCAAATTCCGAGTTGATCAGGGATATGGTCATATCATCTTCAATGATAAAGGTGGCGGTCCCGGTGGTTTCAAAGATGGCCCGATACAGGTTTTCGGATTCCTGCAATCTTTCTTCGAACGTTTTTCGCTCGGTGATATCCATGGAATTGCCCAAGATGGCCGATTTTCCTTTGAACAACGTGAAGGTGACGGTTTCCATAACCCAGCGAATTTTTTTTTGCTTGGTAATGATTCTGAACTCGTAAGGAGAGGAACGTTTTCCGGAAAGCATGGCCCGTGCATTTATTTTTACTTGCTCTTCGTCTTCAGGAAAAATAAGACGGTCCGATTTTTTTCCGATCAGTTCTTTAAGGCTATAACCCGTATAGGATAAGGCAATGGAATTTAAGGCCTTAATTTTCCCGTCCTGGACCACATAAATGCCGGTCAGGGAACTATCCCAAATCGATTTATAAATATTGTCGTTTTCGCCCAGGGCCTGCTTCATTTTTTTCTGTCTTTGTATTTCTATTTTGGGTGAAATCGCTCCCTTTTTTGTTTTACCGTAGGCCGATTTTTGCTTCAGGTCCATGAGGCCGTCCTTATTTACTGTTATTTGTCCACCCGCTGCTTCGGAGAGACCGCCCCGACCTGAAGATTGGTGACACCGAGCCTCGGCAGTGTCCGGATTTCCTT
>CAZVHO010000170.1:7370-10428 GCA_964627515.1 uncultured Thermodesulfobacteriota bacterium
CGATAGGTCTTGGGAATCTGGAATCGGGGATGCTGCAGGGTTTGGGCCAATTCCCCGTCATTGGTCAGTAAAATCAATCCTTCGGCATCCCAATCCAGCCGGCCCACGGGAAAGAGCCGTTCCCGGATCTGGGCCTGAGACAAAAAGTCTTTTACCGTGGGGCGTCCTTGTGGATCCATTAAGGTCGAAAGGACCCCTTTGGGTTTATTAAAAAGATAATAGACCTTGGATTCATGGGATGGGATAGGACGACCATCGACTTCGATCCGGTGGGCCCCCGGAGCGATTTTTAGACCGAGCTGGGTAACGGGCTTGCCGTCGACGGACACCCGGCCGGCCCGGATCCACTCTTCGGCCTTACGCCTCGAAGCCAGACCGGCCTGAGCCAGAATCCTTTGCAGACGTTGTTCGGATTCAGTCGGTTTCGCCTTCAATTGAGTCATTTGTATCATTGCTCAAGGACTTTATTTCTTCCAATGAAGGCAGGGAAGATAAATCCTTTAATTCGAAGAGTTCTAAAAATCGTTGGGTGGTCCCATAGAGGATAGGGCGGCCGGGAATTTCTTTTCGTCCCAGGATGCGGATCAGGTTTTTTTCCAGAAGGGTCCGGACGATCCCGTCGACTTCCACCCCGCGCAGCCGTTCCATGTCCCCCCGGGTGATCGGTTGTTTATAGGCAATAATGGCCAGGGTTTCCAGAGCGGCTTTACTGAGCCGGGCCGGGCTGATCTTTTTCAGCCTTTTGATCCACTCGCTGTACCTCGGTTTGGTGCGAAATTGAAAACCATCGGCCACTTCCTGAAGGTAAAGGCCCCGGTCGGGGGATTCATATTGGGTTTGCAATTGAGACAAGGCGGTTTCTATATCTTTTTTAGGATAGCCGTCCCCGATGACTTCCAGGATCTTTTTAAGACCCAGGGGAGTAGGCGAGACAAAAATCAGGGCTTCGAGCAGGGATTTGAGTTCGTTCATAGCGTATTTTTTTTATATCAGCTTTTATTAAAAATCCGTTTTCACCGCAGAGCCGCAGAGGGCGCAAAGAAGATATTTTCTTGTTTGCCGGTGAGGGGCCGGCAAACAAGAACCTTCGTTACCCTTCGGGGTAATTTTGGGGCCGGAGGAGACCAGAGTCTTTTTGTTCAATCCCGCCTCTCACGGGATTGAACAATATTAATCCCTCTGCGTTCTTTGCGTCTTTGTGGTGAATCAAAATTCTTTTTCCATATTATCAAGAAACCGTGGCGGGCGGGAGAAAATCATAAATAAGAAGGTTCCCTCCCTGTAATTCCTGATAGATGATAATTTTTTGCTGGCGGGCCAGTTCCAGCAAAGAGAGAAAGACCAATATGATTTCAGACCGGGTAAAATGGCCGGGCAATAGGTCCTCCCAAAGGATTCGCCCCAATTGTTTCAGTTTGGCTAATATTTCTTCCATCTTGTTTTCGATGGGAATCAAGGGACTGGGTAAATGGGCGAAGGCCTCCTCTTTTTTTTCCAGAAGCATTTTTCGCACGGCGGCAATCAATTCAAAAAGACCCACCCGGATCATCCCCTCTTCTTTCCCTTCCATTTCTTTGGCTAAAAAATCGCGGGTAAAAACATCCCGATACAAAACCGGACGTTGGCCGAGTTGTTCTGCCGCTTCTTTGATCTGAAGATATTCCATTAATGGCCGGGCCAATTCCATTCGGGGATCTTCTTCTTCCTCATCATCCGGAGGCCGGGGCAGCAACATCTTGGATTTGATATGGATCAGGGTGGCGGCCATGACCAGGAAATTGCCGGCAATATTGATATTCAGATCCTTCATCAGGTCCAGGTATTCCAGATACTGGGCGGTGATAACGGCAATAGGGATATCATAGATATCCATTTCGTTTTTCCGGATCAAATGGACCAGAAGATCCAAAGGCCCTTCAAAGATGTCGAGTTTAACGTTGTAATCCATTTGAACCACGAGTGACGAGTGACGAGTGGCGGGGGACGCGTTTTAGAAAAAAATGATTTCCTTCTAAATTCGGAACTCGAAATTCGTCACAAAATCCGCAATCCGCAATCCGCAATCTAAAATCCAATAGCCTGCCTGACTTCTTCCATGGTCTTTTGGGCGAAGGCCCGGGCCCGATCATTGCCCGCTTCCAGGATGGATCGGACTTCCTGGAGGTTCTCCGTTAAATAGTCCCTCTTTTCTTTGATCGGTTTCATGGCGTCCAGAACCTGATCGATCAGCCATTTTTTACAATCGACACAACCGATCCCGGCCTTCGGGCATTCCCGTTCGATCTCCTCGATCCGCTCTTCGGGAGAATAGATCTTATGAAGGGGAAAGAGGTTGCAGACCTCCGGGCTGCCGGGGTCCGTACGTTTAGCCCGCTGAGGATCGGTAACCATCTGGGATATCTTACGACGAATCTCTTCCAGGGAATCGGAAAGAAAGACGGCATTATCATAACTTTTGCTCATCTTCCGGCCATCCAGGCCCAATAATTTTGGGGTTTCGGTCAACAGGAGATCCGGAACCGGGAAAATTTCCTCATAGAGAAAATTAAACCTCCGGGCAATCTCCCGCGTGAGTTCCACGTGCGGGGCCTGATCGATGCCTACCGGAACGGCATGGGCCTTGTACATCATGATATCGGCGGCCTGCAAGACCGGGTATCCCAAAAAGCCGTAAGTGCCGATTTCCTTACTTTCCAATTCCTGTTGCTGTTCCTTATAAGTCGGATTTCGTTCCAACCAGCTCAAAGGGGTAATCATAGACAGGATCAAATGAAGCTCGGCATGTTCTTTGATGGTCGATTGCAGAAAAAAAGTGCTGACCTCGGGATCCAGCCCGACGCTGATCCAATCTATGACCATATCCAGGATATATTCATGAATGGCCTGAGGTGCTTTATATTCGGTGGTCAGGGCATGCCAGTCGGCAATAAAGAAAAAACATTGATACTCTTTTTGGAGTTCTTTCCAATTCATCAAAGCCCCGTGCAGATTTCCCAGATGTAATTTTCCGGTAGGGCGCATTCCGCTCAAAATCCGTTTACGTTCCATTAAAAAAACC
>CAZVHO010000171.1:0-3131 GCA_964627515.1 uncultured Thermodesulfobacteriota bacterium
CTAATAATTCCTCTGGTGAGCATATTTCAGGTGGAATAAAGCCCAGTTTTTCAATTGTATTTATAATCTTGGATTTCTTAAGAGCGTTGTTAATATGGCTAAAGTTCCAGGTTAGTAAGAAATCCATTCCAGATTATTTTTAAGATCCTTCCAAAAGATCCCGGATAACCGGCATTACTTGAATGTCACCAAGGTCGAACTGCTTTAAGGCCTCTATTGTGACCAATATTTTTTCTTTCGTTGTTGCCTGAGAGTCAATAAACAAAACATATTTTCCTCGAATCCGGCAGAGCCCTCCTGGACCGGATGATTCATCCCGGATGAACTTGAAATGGCGGACGGCTATTCCCAGCTTATTGGCCAGATCTTCAAGTTGGCTCAAGAGTAATTCGTTCTTCACAAACGAACCCTTCAGGTTAAGAGGGTGAAGCTAACCATTCAATGCCCGGCGGGGCTGTTGGAGGGCCAAAAATAAAAAACCCCACCTCTCGAATGAGAAAGGAATCGTTAGGGACATTCTAACGAAATCTCCTCATCATCCTCATGGAATCAAGGTGCGCCTGACAAACGGCCTGGTGGGCCGGGTCCAGGCAATCCTTACAGGAACCTCCCGAAATGGAGGGCATTCTTGTTGATTCCGACCGACATTTCCTCCTGGACCAATTCGCCGCCCTGGAGATGAAAAGGGATAAAAACCAGGAGATGATCCAGGGGCTCGATTTTTATTTGTGGAAGATTAAGGGAAAGATCGTTTTTTGAAAGGTCGGCCCAAACAGCCTCCAACCCTTCCCTGGCCTGATCCCAGGGAAGGGTGACCGGATAATAATTGCCTTTGGGCACCTTTTCCAGGAACTGAACCTTTAGGGGCCGGCGAAAGCTGACCGCTTTGGACAGGTTTAAGAAAAGGGAAGGGAAAATTTTAAAGGCCGGCACCCAGAAAAATAATTCTTCCTTTTCCCCGTTGGCCCCCTCTTCTTCCGGAGGGACAACCAGCCGGGCCAGTTTGGTTAATCCCCTTGGGGACCTTCCGCTGACCCTGGCCCGGATCCTCCAAAAGGGGATAAAATAAGGGGGCTGCCCCCCTGAAGCGTCTACGATCCCGGCATCCAGCTTTTTTAATCCCTCCTTTGAATATTCCCAGACCCGGTCACAATTCCGGCACAACAGGACCTGGGTATCCTTCTCCCCTTGCAGGTCCGCCCCGCAATAGGGACAAAGGATGGGAATAAAATGGACCTGCCAGGACTCTTCCTGAACATGGACAGGAAATGGCTCGAAATCGGCTTCCCTGGCCTTACCCAGGATACGGTCTCCGAGTCCGTCAAAGACCATCCCTTCTTTTAAAAAAATAGGGGCATAGACCAGACTGACGGTCTCGCCGACAAAAACTTGCCGATGAAGGGCCGGCACCTCTTCCGATTCCGGGAGAGAGATCCTTTCTTCGGTAATCCGGGTTAAAAATTCCTTAACAGGAAGATGGGGCTGAAGAAATCGTCCCTTCTTTTGGGAGGAAAGGAGCCGCAACTTGAAGGTCCTGGCCTGGAGCCCCAAAGAGATTGGTAAAAAAGGGATTTCGGCCGCCAGGAAGGTCGTATCAATAAACCGGTTTTCCTGGTTTGGTTGAGAACAGGCATAGGCAATCCCTCTAAATCGCCAGTAAGGGACATAGATTAACCCCTTATCTTGTTTCCGGTCCTGATAGGGCTCCAGATAATAGCAGGGATGGCCCGGATAAAGGATGAGCAGCCGGACCCGGCAAAAAGCGCATAAAAGGATCCGGTCGGCCTCTTCCAGGGTAACCGGGGCCCCGCATTGAGGACACTTCAGTTCAACGGCCCAGGAATTATTATAATAAGAGGCGCTTACAGAGCCCATCTGTGAATTTATCTCTAACCTTTCCACGGTTAGGGGTAGTTTGTTGCTCGTTGCTGGTTGCTCGATAAAACGAGACACAAGTAACGGATTAACAAGATAAGTTTTAAATATCTTTGGTTATTTTTTCACCGCAGTGATTACAAAAAACCGAATGGGGGAGGTTTTCGCTTCCGCATTGAGGGCATTTGGGCGCAGGTTTTTTCTCCTGAGCTGGATGCCCGCATCGGGAACAGAATTTTGCCTGGGGAGCCAGATTTTTCCCACATTCCGGACATTGATCCAGGACCACTAATTGATGGCCGCAGGCCGGACAAAAGCGGGACTCCTCGGTTATCGGGTTTTTGCATTCCGGGCAATTAAGGAGTACCGGAACTTCTTTTCCCGATTTTCTTAATTGTTCGGCAAAAAGGGCCGGCATCATAAAACCAAGGCCCATCCCCATACCGGCTCCGGCTTCGCCCGGAGATTGGGAGGCCTTCTCCATGGCCATGGCCGCTTTCATTTTAACCAGCCCGTCTAAATCCTTTAAAACAGCCAACCGGCTCTGGTCGTCAATAGCCTGCTGCACTTCTTCGGGGGGGGTGATGGAAACGATGTAAAGATTGCTCAGGGACAGGCCATAATGGGAAAAGTCCTCTTCCAATCGCTTTTTAAGCCCTTGAGAAAGTTCCTCATAGCGGGACGGGAGTTTGATCAAGGTATCCAGATGTTCACCCAGGTGATCATTCAAACGGGAGACAATGACCCGGTTTAAATATTCTTCGATTTCATCAGTGGTATAAATCCCCTGGGTCCCCACGATGCTGTTGATAAAAAGGACCGGCTGAATCACCCTTAAGTTAAAAACCCCATAGGCCCGGAGACGGATCAAACCAAATTCCGAATCCTTAAAAGCCACCGGGTCCCTGGTCCCCCACTTGAGGTTGATAAAGTTCTTCATGTTGACCAGGTAGACCTCGGCCCTTAAAGGACTGGTAAATCCCCAGGGGAGGCTCAGGACCTTGGTCAGGATCGGAATATTGAGTGTGGTCAGGGTGTGTCTTCCCGGACCAAAGGCGTCGTAGGCCCGGCCATTGTAGAAAAAGACCCCGGCCTGGCTTTCCCGGACCACTAATTGGGCCCCGTATTTGATTTCCCCCGAACCCTGTTCCGGAATGCGATGCACCAGCTCACGGCCGGTTTCATCAAACCATTCGATCATCTCCAAAAAAATGACATTATTGGTTCCCATGGCTCACTCCTTTAGTTCGAAAATA
>CAZVHO010000171.1:3231-10404 GCA_964627515.1 uncultured Thermodesulfobacteriota bacterium
TTCGAAAATACCGTTTGTCGTTTAGCGTTCGGCGAAATCAATTTTCATATTTCGTGGCGACCCTGCATTATTCCAAATTCCGAACTTTTCTATCTTATCAGTCTTTTTTAACAATTACTTTAGAAATTTTATTTATCGAATATAATGATGGGCTACCTTGCGGAGATCCGGGCTTTCCAGGACATGAAAAAACCGGATCTTGGTCAGAAGAACTGGCGAGAACTGACCCAGGGGGAGATAAATAACCTTCCGCCCCTGGTTGTGGGCAAAGGTGTGGCAGAAGGATCGGGGCGGCCGGGCGGCGATATAGGCTACCAGCCGTTCTTCACTATAATCTATGCCGGCTAAAAGCAGCCGCTCGGCCTTGGAACGGGCCATTTGGAAAAAGCGATCTTTCCAGATATCAACCATCCGGTAAGGCGGATAGCTTAAGACAAAACCGCCGTATTCACAGCGGGAGATGCCCGGGCCGATGACCTCTTCCCCGGCCGGCGTGGCATAGAAAGCCATGTCCGATTCCTGATTGTGTTCCCCCAGCCAGGTCAATTTCCAGGGGAAGCGCTCGGGATTTTCCGGCGCCGGTTCATCCTCCTTAAAAATAAAAACCACCGAGCCTATCTTGCCGCGCACCTGGACCTCTTCGCGGACATAAATCTTTTGTTCGATGACCTGCCGCAGGGTTTCCCGGATATCCAGACCATCCAACAGGGAGGTGGTAAAAGGGACCACCCGCACCTGTTCCTGAGACAAAACCCCCCGGACTTTTTTCTTGACGTAGTCCCCCAAGCCTTCCACCCGGATGTCTTCCGGGGGATAGGAACAGATATAAGCCCCGGCCCACTGCTTTTTGTATTCCTCTTTTTCAGCCGGGGAAGGGCGTTTTTTTAAAGGTATCGGCACCAGGCGTCGGCGAAAGGTCCGAAAACGGCGGTAAAATCGAATCCTTTTTTGATTAAGGCGCAGGTCTTCGGCCGTTACCTCGACCTCCGGTAAATCCTGGGCGGCCTCCTGAAAAGGATACTTGGAACCGATTTCCCAAACCTCATAAGCAAAGTTGTCATTGACGATTCCCCGTGAGGCCATCAAGAGCTGGTAAAAATCCGGGGTTAAGCCCCCCTGAAGTAAGGCAATATTACGGGCAAATTTCCGGATCAAGGGGATTTGATTGCCCTCCACCTTTTCGCGGCTGTTTTTTAAGTGCTGTTCCTTGGCCCGGTTCAGCAGATCTTCCTGGATGACCAGGCGATTAAGCTGTAAAAAATGGGCATCCGGGGAACCGGCCTGGGCCCGTTCTTCTTCATAGCGTCTTTGTATAAAAGGCGTTTCCGAAAGAATTTCCCGGCTGGACGATTCCTTCAGATACCCTACGATGACACCGGATCGTCGCTGCCTTCCCAGAGGCAATTCCGGCTCGGTATCCAATTGTTGATAAATTCCCGGCCAGTGGGCCAGGCCGCAAACTAAAAGGACTCGTTGATAGACCTTATTGAGCCTGAGGGCCTGATGGGCCATGGTCCGTTCCCTCAAGGAATCGTCCGAAGCAGGGGATTCCTGCCCCCGTTCCTTATGATAGGCCAGGCAATAGGCCGGATAGCCGATCCGGGTGACGGCATAGGGATCGGGCATGGGATCGGACCGCTGAGGATAGCCTTCGGTGTCACGGTCGACAAAAAAAACCGGAAGATCGTTTTCCAATCCCAATCGGACGGCTTCGATGATTCCGTCCACCGGTTCGATGGGTAGATAGATATGGTTGCCTGATTTTTCCTGATAAAGGACTACGGAGAGAAAAGGGAGCCTCTTGACCGCAGCCAGGACCGGGGCCTCCAAAGTCGGAGGAAGCTCCACGGCCACAGCCTCGGGTTTATATTCCAGGAATTGACGATGGACCTCCAGGGCAAACTCCAGGCGGTTGTGGAGGATAGGCAGGATGCGGATATTTTGGTATTGGAAGGGGCTGTTTTCCATAAAAAGGATCATATCATTATTTTGCCGGTCCTTCCAAATTAAACTTGTCAGTTGATATCAAAACTGGGATAATATTTAATAATGAGGCACAGTTTTAAAAAAATAGGTATCAGCGGCTATCGGCCAGAATCTGCGTCCTAAACCCGGCAACCGGAGGTTAAAAAAATTCCATGACCGTTTTTGAAGAAGAATTGAAGGATCTGAGAGTTAAAATCCTCAAAATGGGCTCCCTGGTGGAAGAGGCCATTGGTAAGGCCATACAGGCCCTGGTGGACCGGGATAGCGAACTGGCCAACAAGGTTATTGAAAGTGATGACCGGATCAACACCCTTGATGTGGAAATAGACGAAGAATGCATCCGGATCATCGCCCTCAGGCAGCCCACGGCCGGGGATTTGCGGTTCGTGACCATGGCCATGAAGATTACCACCGATCTGGAACGGATAGGGGATTATGCCGTCGATATCTGTGAACGGGCCTTGGAACTCAACGAAGAGCCACAACTCAAGCCCTATATCGATCTCCCCCGTATGGCCGATATCGCCCAGGGCATGGTCCACGATGCCCTGCAATCCTTTCTGGATCGGGATACCGCCTTGGCCTATGAGGTGATCAACAGGGACGACGAGGTCGATCAGCTTACCGTGCAGATCTTCAATGAACTCCTTTTTTTCATGATCAAGGACAATACGACCATCAGCCGGGCCATTAAGATTTCCTACATCTCCAAATATCTGGAACGGGTTGCCGACCACGCCACCAATATCGCCGAAATGGTGGTCTATATGACCGAGGGCCGCATGATCCGGCACACCCAACCTCCGGAAGCCTGATCCCGCCATTAGAGGGTTCCCTCTTTATTTTTTTCTTGACAAGCCTTTTCCTCCGTTGTAAGTAAGTACTTACTTTCAAATAGACCAACCCAAAGTAAAAAGAGGAGAGGCCGCCATGCCAAGCCCGCCCCCCAAAACCCGGATGGGTTCATCGGAGCGCCGTCAGCATTTAATCGACGTTTCCATCGAACTGTTTGCCCGGCGATCCTATGCCACGGTCACCACCGCCCAGATCGCCGAAAAAGCCGGGGTTTCCGAGGCGATCATCTACCGTCATTTTCCCAGCAAGAAAGCCCTCTTTCTGGCCTGCTTCCAGGAAGGGATCGCCGACTATTTAATCGGGCGATATCGAAAACTCTGGGTCACACTAAAAGATGATCCCAGGGGTTATCTGAGGGCCGTGGGGCTGGAGTATTTCCGGTTTGTCGTCGAACGCCCCATGCAGGCCCGCTTCCTGGCCCTGACGCTGACGGCCTCCTACGACGTCGATATCTCTCGGGCCCTGCACGATTTTCTGGAGATCAATGTCAAAACCGTAGCCCAAGTCTGTAAGCGCATCTTCGAAGACAGCCCCCCCTCCCCTCCCATCCATCCCCGCCGGGCGGCCTGGCTGTTTGTAGGACATTATTATACGATGGTTGTCCTGAAAGAACTTTTCCCAAAAGATGCCGGAATAAAGTCGATTAAAGAAATGATTGATTTTTCGTTACGTCCATAAATGGAAACGGTATCAGGTGATATGAAAAATTTTAATCTGACAGGATTAACAGGATTATCATGTTTTTTCCTCAGGCAAAGACCCCGGTAATCCGGTAAATCCTGTCTAAACCATTCTCAAAGGAGGAAATGATGGCTGTCTTTCAAAACACGGAACAGATGTATGACGTCCTGGGGACCCTGTTTAAAACCCTGCAAGCCGATCCCGGTTTCGGACCTAAATTCAAACAGGAAAAGATCAATATCCACTTTATCATTAATGATCCGGAAGGCGAAATATGGATCACCCCGGAAGAGGTGATTTGCGGCCGGGCCGATTTGACCGCCCAGGTCCAGATGACCCTCTCCGGCGACACCTGCCACCTTTTCTGGCAAAAGAAGATCAATCTGCCCATCGCCCTGGCCAAAGGCAGGATCAAGGCCAAAGGCTCCATGCCCAAGATTATGAAGCTTCTGCCCATGCTCAAACCGGCCTATGTGATGTATCCGGATTTAGCCCGGGGCAAAGGCATACCCTTGGATTAGTGCGAAAATAACGTTACGGGTTCCGAGTTACGGGTTGCGGGTTAAAACCAACCTTACTTCGACATTGATTATTCGATATTCAATAAGGAGAAGATCTATGGAACGAGCCCTTCAGCAATATGAACAGGAGCGCCGGGCCGGGGCCTTGGAGGCCGCCCGTCTGCTCCTGGCCTCGGCCGTCACCTCCCCCAGGCTGGGCGGCGTGGGTGAGGTCGTCATCAACTTGATCCAGGACCCGGCCGAATTGGAAGACCTGGCCTTGACCATGGAAGATCTGGCCAAGGAAAACCAGGCCTGGTCCTTTTTCACCCGTGACGCCGCCATGCTGCGCAGCGCCGATGCCGTCCTAGTCATGAGTTCCATGCGCAGCCTGGATGATCCGGCCGATATTAATTGCGGCTACTGCGGCCTGGTGACCTGTGAGAATTTCCGGGCCCGGGAGAAATTGCCCAATGAACCGGGGGTGGCCTTTACCGGTCCTCTCTGTTATCTTCGGGTCTGCAATGTAGCTTACGCCTTAGGGGGAGCAGCCTCCCTGGCCGAGCAATTGGGAGTCGATTACACCATCCTGTTTTCAGCCGCCCTGGCCGCCCGCCGTAACGGACATACCCCTCGACGTTCCGGCTTTAGCCTGGCCATCGCCATTTCGGTAACGGAAAAAAGTCCCTTCCGGGATATGCCGAAAAAATCAGGAGAAATCAATGAACGCACTATGCAGGACCGTATCATCAACCGGCTGTGGCCCCAATTCCGGTCCATTTACAGTTAAGAAAGGAGGCGATTGTCATGTCTATTAGAGAATTCGAAGAATTGAACCCCTCCGTCCTGGACCGGGTCATTGAGCAGATGGCCGTCGTGGCTAAAACCCGATTTCATTTCGGCAAAAATCAAACCAAACTGATCATCGTCGGTGATGAGGAATTAAACGAAATGGGGGACTATTGCTGGTCCTTGGCCGACATGAGCCCGTTGGCCGCCCGGGACGGCCGGATGATCCGGGAACTGGTCAAGGAAGGTTGCCGCGTTCTGGTTATCGGAGAAAAGCGCCGCTCGGTTTTGAATTGGAATTGCGGGGCCTGCGGCTTTCGGACCTGCAAGGAACTCAACACGGCCGAGACCCAGGAAACCCTGATCGGGCGGGGGCCCTGTTGTGTTTTTAAACTGATGAATATGAATCTGGCCGCCAATGCCGCTGCCGCGGTGGCCCAACGCTGGGGCATGCATTGCCGGGTCTTTACTACACTGGGCATGTCGGCCTTGAGCCTGGAAATTATTAAGGACGTCGATATTTCGGTGGCGGTCTTGATTTCGGCCGCCGGGAAAAATCCCTTCTTTGATCGTCATCAGTACTGGACCGATGAACATTGGGATGAGGCCTTTAAAAAGGAATTCCCCACCTACGAACGGGGCTTCATCGGGGCCTTTGAATAAAAAGGCAGCGATCAGCGGTCAGCGGTCGGTAAAAATAATATTCATGCTTCCAGGAAACCTCAAAATCCTGAATTTGTCTCATTGATTAGAGAGAGGAAAGACTTATGTCCAAAGCCCATCTGAATCCGGTCATCCCCGGACATTTATTAGAAATCAAGGCCGAAGATAATCCGGACAAGGAGGTTTTCGTTTTTGAAAAAGGGGACTTCGGAGAGGATCGCCTGACCTACAAAGACCTCTATATAAAATCCAATCGTTTTGCCGCCTATCTAAAATCATTAGGGATCGGGAAAGGCGATACCTATGCCATTTTCTCCCGCAACCATCCGGAGTTTGTTTATAGTATGCTCGGCGGCACCTATTCAGGGGCCATTGCCGTTCCGATTGATCCCCGCTCTAAAGGAGACAAACTGGTCCATTTCCTCAAAGACAGCCGGACCAAGTTGGTCGTTACGACCGGGGATCTCCTGCCGGTCCTGGAAGAAATCAGGGATCAGGTGCCCGAATTGCGGGAAGTGGCCGTGGCCTGGCGGGAGGAGTTAGGGATAAGTCCTTTCGGGAATTACACCTCTTTAAGCGAAATCCTGGACCAGACCTCACCCATTGTAGAAAATGAAATCTTTGATGTCAAACACCCCATGGAGATCATCTATACCAGCGGCACCACCGGCACCCCCAAGGGGGTGGTCATCAAGATGAACCGCACCGGGGCCATCCTGATCATGACCCGTCTCGTCTGGAAATATACCCCCAGGGATATCCTCTATTCCGGACTCTCCCTGACCCATGGGAATGCCCAGGCCGTGACCATGATCCCGGCTCTGGCCCTGGGGATCAAGGCCGTGATCAGCCCGCGCTTTACCAAAAGCCGGATCTGGGCCATCTGCCGCAAATACGGCTGTACCACCTTTTCCTTATTGGGGGGCATGATGTCCGCCATTTACAACGAGCCGTCCAAGCCTGACGATGCCGACAATCCGGTTAAGATGGTTGTTTCCGCCGGCACACCCCGGGCCATCTGGGAGGCCTTTGAGAGGCGGTTCGACCTCAAGATCCTGGAGTGGTACGGGGCGGTTGAAGGCGGATTTGCCTACAAGCCGATTGATCAAGGCCCCATCGGTTCCTTTGGTAAGACCCTGCCGGGGGTTATGGAACTGAAGGTAGTCGATGAACAGGGCAGTGAACTCGGCCCGAATCAGGTCGGAGAGCTCCTGGTCCGCATGATAAAAGGAAAAACCGAGGTCAATTATCTGGGCCTCAAGGAAGAGTCCGAGGAAAAGACCAAAGGCGGCTGGCTCCATACCGGGGATATGGTCCACAAGGATGAAAAAGGCTGGTATTTTTTCGATTATCGAAAAGGTACGGCCCTGCGCCGGGCCGGCGACTTTATCCAGCCCGACCTGGTGGAAAAGGTCATCGGCGAGCACCCGGATGTTTCAGAGGTTTGCGTTTACGGGATTCCGGCCGCCTCCGGGTCCCCGGGAGAATCGGATCTGGTGGCGGCCGTAAGCCCTTTTGAGGGACGGACCATAGATCCGGCTGATATCTTTAATGCCTGTTTTAAAGGTCTGGAGGCCAATGCCGTGCCTTCTTATCTTCAGGTGGTCGCGGATATTCCTAAAACCATATCCGAAAAGGCCATGGACCGGATTCTTCGGGAGGAGTTCGATCCCCAGGCACCGAACGTTTATCGGGTCGA
>CAZVHO010000172.1:0-2261 GCA_964627515.1 uncultured Thermodesulfobacteriota bacterium
GCGGCCGTTTAATTCTATCCACAGGGCCCTGTCCTTTTCTGAAATCTTCAGGGGTTTCACATCTAATTCATAGCTGAGTTTTTTATGCGTTTGTCCGGCTACGGCGGCGTAGATCTGTTGATCCCGGAGGCTGAGCAGATCCTTATAGATGCCGACATATTGATCGGAGACCGGGTGACCCAATGGCGCATGATCCCTCTGGTTTCCTCGTTTTCGGGCCATGGGGGTTATATAAAATGCCAGCATTTCAGGAGAATAGGACTCCCCCAGGAAATCACAAATAGCCTTGAGGACTTTTTCAGGTTCACGGACCAGTTCTTCATATCGTATGTCCAGCCAGGTCGAAGAGTCATATTTGCGGCGGAAAGGTTTTACAAAAGTATTGGCCAAATTCCAGGTATGGGCCGCGTCATACAGATTACCTGCGCCGAAGGCCGACTCCAGGCTGGTGGCGCAGGCATCCCGGCCGTCCCGAACGAGGAAAATGAACTGGGCATTAGGAAAATTATCCAGGATCTGCGGAACAAAGAAAAGATTGTTAGGAGTCTTTTGCCCCCAGCGGGGTTTGTTTCCAAACTCTTTGGCATAGCGAAGATGCATGGCGGTGTAAAGGCCGGCGAAACTGCGTTCAGGGGACATGGAAATAATTTCGTCCACTGCGGTTGTCGGGTTCAACCCCATTCCCCACAGGGACTGATTGAGCCCAAAAAGCATCTCCATGGCCATTGTCCGGAAATTGCTGTCTACGGAGAGGTCCCCGTAAGTATAGCGCCAGGGATAAATGCGGGGGAAAAGCCATCCCACTTCAGGGATGGCCAGACGTGGATGACAGCCCAGCATAGCCATTAATAAAGTGGTTCCCGATCGCTCGTATCCTATGATAAAAACAGGTTTTTCTTTTAACTCGATGGCCATAAACCCTCCTCCTGGAGCGGTCAGCCCTCAGCTTTTAGCTATCAGCAAAATCCATTACCATTAATGGGTTAACTGAATGCTGATCGCTGAATGCTGAAAGCTTCATCCGGAAATATTTGATTTCCGTATGATTATTAATTATACACCATCTAAAAATTTATAGGTATCGTCTAAACGATAAAAGGAAACCGGCTTCCCTCAAATTTGACAAGTTCGCAAAAAGTCGACGAGCATCCCTTTTCGTCATTCCCGTGGAAACGGGTCCCGCCAAGGGTGGGATTAATGTGTTACCTATGGCCTGGATTCCCGTCTGCGCCCTCCGGGGCGTAGGACCCCAACGGGACGGAGTCGGGAATGACGAGTTTTTACGAACTCATCAAATTTAGTTGACATATTTTGAATTTTATATATAAAATTCAAACAAATGGAAGCCACAACGAAACATACCCATTGGCATCTGAATAAGGGCGATTTTTTCTGGGAACTCGCTGCTGAAAAGGAAGAGTTCGTCGCTTTATCGGTAAAACGCAACATAAGAAAGAACCAATCCATCTTTTTAGAGGAAGATCCCGGAGATTCTGCCTTTTATCTGGAGAATGGCGAGGTTAAGATCTTCCGCATCAGCTCCTGCGGGAAAGAATCCATCGTTTTCATTCGGCATCCTGGTGAGATGTTCGGCTTGGCCGAAGCCATATGCAATAAAAACAGGGCCTGCAACGCCGAAACAATGACTCATTGCACTCTTTATGAGATCAAACGGAGAGAGCTTGAACTGCTTCTTTCCCGCCATTTTTCTCTTGCCAAAAGGGTTATGGAGATCATGGGTAAACGTCTCAGGTATCTCGGTGAACAGGTTGAAAATCTCATGGTCTGCGATGTAACCACCCGATTGTTGAAGCTTTTGATTTACCTCAGCTACTCCAGTACACTTGATTCCGGTCTCTTAAATGATCCCATTACCGTTCCGACACACCTGACCCAGGAGAAGATTGCCGAGATGATCGGTTCCTGTCAACAAACCGTGAGTGAAACCTTGAAGCAACTGGAACAAGATGGAATTATAAACATATCAAGAAAAAAAATTACCCTGCTCAAACCTGCCGAAATCATGGCCCGTCTTTATCTTTAGAAAAATATTTTTATCCATTTTCATGCTCGTCGGTGCCCCTACCCTTTCCCCGAAGAGGGGGCATGAGGGTTAAAAGAACTTTCAATTTTCCCGCCCGTCAGCCATTTATCGGCTATCCGATAGAATTTTTATTTCCCTTTAGGCAGAATCGCCGTTAGAAACAAAAAAATGGGACATTTTGTCATTCTGGACTCCATCCCGGAGGGACTACACCCCG
>CAZVHO010000172.1:2361-8310 GCA_964627515.1 uncultured Thermodesulfobacteriota bacterium
AAAAAAATGGGACATTTTGTCATTCTGGACTCCATCCCGGAGGGACTACACCCCGGAGGGCGAAAGCCGGAATCCAGTGTTTTTGATAAGTTTGCCCGGCCTGGATTCCCGCCTGCGCGGGAATGACGACTTTTTACGAGTCCATCATAAGTTTAGAGATAAATTTTTAGAATAAGCCAAGTAAGAATCAGTTGCATAAACAGAAAAAAACAAAGGAGGAGACAAAAAATGAAAAGAATTTTGATGCTTTTATCGGTTCTATTATTTATCACCCCTGTAATCGGATCGGCGGCAGAAATCAAGTTTGGGTTGCTTCCGAGGCTTCCGGAAAAACAACTACTTGAAATGTTTACCCCTTTAGCCCAGTACCTTGAAAAGGAAACAGCTATGAAGGTTAATTTAATCATCCCCAAGGATTTTGACACCTATACCAAACAGGCCATAGCGGGCGATTTTGATATCGGGTTCACCAATCCCAATATTTACATCGTGATCAAAAAAGAGGTGCCCCAAGTCGAACCACTGGCCTTGGCCTCTGAGCCCGGGGTGGGTACCAAATTGAAAGGGGTCTTCTTTGTTGTCAAAGAGAGCCCTATCAAGACGATAAAAGAGCTTAAAGGAAAGAAGGTCAGTTTTGTTGATCCGGGCTCTGCGGCCGGCTATGTGGCCCAGATGCTCGCACTCCAGAAGGCCGGTATACGGAAGGAGGAACTATCCATAAGTTTTGCCGGGAAACCGCCAAAGGTCGGTGAGGCTGTCCGGGATGGAAAAGTTGACGCCGGAGGAATGCCGGAATCGGTCTTTAAGAAACTCCCCTTCGAATTCATGCTGAAGGAGATAGGAAAGACGATTGACCTTCCCAACTGGCCGGTCCATACCACCAAGAAGACCGACAAAAAGGTAGCCTCAAAAGTAAGAGAGGCATTCCTGAAGCTGAAACCAAACTCGACACAGGCTGAAAAGGCGCTGGAAAAGGCCAACCTGGAGGGGTTTGTTGCTACCAGCGACAAGGACTTTGACCCCATGAGGGAAGCGGCTAAGGCGGCAGGGACTTTTTAATTGGATAAATGATCAGCAAAAAGGAGGAGTAGATGGAAGAAAAGCATCCCAAGCAAGAGACCTATTTGGAAGAGAAGATGAAGGCCATCGAAGAGGCGGAAGAAAAAGAAGTGGCCCAGCCTAAAAAAGCTATAATCGGCCTGATTATCGCCTTTACGATTCTCTTCATACTTCATTTCAGCCCAACCCTTCCGGGCTTAAGGCCCACTTCACAGTCTGTGCTGGGCGTTTTCCTCTGGTTTATCGCTATCATGGTTACAGACGCCCTTCCCAAGGCTATCGTGGGGTTTGCCTCGCCGATGCTCGTGGTCTTGTTTGCCGGGATCAAGCCGGGTGTGGCCTTCAAGGCCTTTTCCACCGATATATTTTTTCTGGCCGGCGGGGCCTTTGTCATTGCAGGGATTATGATGGGAACGCCTCTCGGAAAAAGAATCGCCCTGAAGATAGTCACGATGATGAAATCAAGCCGGGTGACAAAAATACAAACCGGTCTCGGACTGGCGGACGTGGCGGTCGGCTCGGTTTTGCCCACGGTCTCTGAAACGGCCCTTTTTCTGCCGGTTACCAAGGCCATCGGAACCTTAATGAATGGGAAAGAACATCTGCCGGAGGTGAAAAGGATCAACACCGCGCTGCTGCTCCAGACCCCCGGCTTGACCCCCCTCTTTACCGGGGTGCTTATCCTGACCAGTCACTTCCCGAACATTATTCTGGCCGGTCAACTTCAGGCCGAAGGGATTTATATTTCCTGGGTTAAGTGGTTCTGGCTTAACCTGCCTCTCTGGGGGCTCCTCCCTATCATGTTTTGGTACGTTTTTACCTATTTCAAGTTGTGGAAGCTCGAAATACCGGGTGCCAAAGAAGAGATACCGAAACTGAAGAATGAATTAGGCAAGATCAGTTTTGGAGAGATCTGGGCGATTATCTGTATCCTGATCGGGCTGACCCTCTGGATAACAGAAGAGTGGCATCAAATAAAATCAGGGATGGTCGCCTTGATAACGGCGACTCTGTTGTTTATGCCCTGGGGAAAGATCAAATTTGCAGAAGTGAATAAACATATCATGTGGGACACCTGGGTTTTGCTTGGAGGGGCCATTTCTCTCGGCACCATTTTGTATGATGTGGGAACGGTCACCTGGCTGGCCAATATTATCGTGGAGCCGATAAAGGATTTGGGGTTGCCTACCTTTCTTATGATGTTTGTCCTGGCCGGTGCACTGCACATTGCCAGGGCCGGGATAGTCAGCGCCGTGGCCATGGGCGCCGCCTTTATTCCTTTATTGATCGGAATGGCCAAGACCCTTAACCTCGGGGTACTGCCGTTCTCTTTAGTTTTGACCAACTGCCTGAGTTATGCCTTTTTCCTGCCCATATCGATCACCGCCTTTCTCATTGCCTGGGGCGCTTCAGGGGCATCCGGGTGGACGGTAATCCGGTTCGGGGCCATCCTTTCCATAATAGCCAATGTCTATGTTCTGGTTGTCCAGACAGCCTGGCTGGCCTTGATCGGATATCCCTTGTAATTTTTCAGCTTCCCTTTATTCCCTCCTACCAAGGGAGGAGAACCTTGACACCCTCTCCCATCGTGGGAGAGGTGCGGGGCGGGTGGGTGCAGTTCTATGATGAAGGATTGCCGGGTCTTTCATTGGAGGACATTTTGTTAGGCGGAATTACATGGAAAAACGTTGGTACCTTGATAACCTTGATTTTATCAAAGAATTAACGGAAGACCAGAGGATCTTTTTTTATAAAAACGCTTATAAGAAAAGTTATCCGAAAAATACGGTCATCTTTTCCCCTGGGGACACAGGTAATCTTATCTATTACGTGGAAAGCGGCCGGGTTAAAATATATAATTTATCCCCCGGGGGCAGGGAAATTATTTATTGGTTCTGCAACCCCAAGGATCTGTTCGGCCTGGCGGAACTTTGTGGGGGCGAGATGAGGGCCGTCTTCGCTGAAGCCGTTGAAGATACCCAGACACTGGCCATCAATAAAATGAATTTCGTAGAACTCATCAGTAAAAACCCTGAAATTTCCCTGTTGATCATGAGATTATACGGCAGCAGGATCCGTCAGGCCCATGAAACCATCAGGGACCTGGTGGCTTGCGACGTCTCCTCCCGTTTAGCCCAATTGCTCATCAAACTCGGCCAGATCAGCGGTGAACCGATGGAAGGCCGGATCCTGCTGAAGGACAAATTAACCCACCAGGAAATGGCGAATATGATCGGGGCAACCAGGACCACGGTAACAGAGATCATCAATCAGTTTAAAAGGGAAGGATTTGTTAAATACGATGCCGGTAAGATCACCATCCTGAACCCCGAAAAGCTGGCCGAAATCATCGATTCATCCGGTTTTATTTTTTAAAAAAATTAAAAATGTCGTCCAGTCAACATCTTTTATCTTCTTTTATTGATAAATATAGAAAAAATACTGACCAACTTTTTTCAGCAAGGAGGGAATAAATGGCAGAGAAAACTTTTAAAAGCCTGGAAGAGATCCCCACCGAGGTAATCGAGACGGATTTACTGATTGTGGGGGGAGGTAATGCCGGCTGCTTTGCAGCTATTGAGGCCAAAAAACTTAACCCCCATCTGCGCGTCACCATTATGGAAAAGGCCCATATCAGCAGGAGCGGCGCTACCGCAGCCGGGATGGATGCCATTAATACTTATATCCCCGAGGGAAAGACCCCGGAGGATTTGGTGCGCTGGAGCCGTTCCCAGGTGGGCGGTGGACCCATTCGGGAAGACCTGGCCTTAAGCAATGCCCAGAACCTCAATGAAGCCGTGGAGGATCTGGAAAAGTGGGGTCTGCCCATCATCCGGGATGAAGAGGGCAAGCCCCAATATCGCGGAGGCTGGGATATTTCCATCCACGGCGAACAGCTCAAACCCATCATGGCCGAAAAGGCCATGGAGATGGGAGCGGAAGTCTACAATCGTGTGGTGGCCACCAACTTGCTGATGGACGGTGATAGATGCGTAGGGGCCATGGGTTTTGGGGTCAAAGACGGCAAGTTTTATGTCTTTCGGGCCAAGGCCACGGTGGTTTCAACCGGTGGGGCCTGCGGCCTGTATAAATCGTACACCAGTGATGCCACCAGCGCCCACCACCAAACCTGGATGTGTCCATTTAATGTCGGTTCGGGATATGCCGTGGGGATTCGCCAGGGCGCGGAAATGACTTCCCTGGAGATGAGATGGGTGGCCACCCGGACCAAAGATCACTGCGGACCGGTGGATACGATTTCGGTAGGGTACAAATCCAATATCATAAACGCCAAAGGCGAACGCATTTTGCAGAAACACTATGCCCATTTAGGCGGGGATAAGGCCCCGCGATATATTCGTGCCAATGCCCCCATGGAAGAATGGCTGGCCGGAAGAGGGCCCACCTATGCCGATACCACTCACCTTTCACCGGAGGAAGTTAAAAATCTCAAAACGGATTATCTCAACGAGCGCCCCTCCTTTGTCCTCTTTTTGGCCAGCCGGGGGCAGGATATCACCAAGGAGCCCATTGAAATCTACGGAAGTGATCCCTATGTGGTGGGGGGGCATACCCAAAGCGGCTACTGGGTGGATATTAAAAGGATGACGACTATTCCCGGTCTTTTTGGGGCCGGTGAATCAGCTGGAGGCACCCCTAACAAGTTTGTAGGGGGGTGCGCATCAGAAGGAAAATTGGCCGCCCGCGGGGCGGTGGAATACATGGGCGACCTATCCCTGCCTGAGTTGGATAAGGAGCAGGTGGAACGGGAGAAGGAGCGGGTATTTGAACCTTTACTGAGAGGGCCTGAATTTGACGGTGTCTCCCCCCTGGAAATGGAAGAACGGATGCAGCGACTGATGGATGAGTATGCCGGAGGCACCTCGCAGTTTTACCGGACCAATGAAGAAAGACTGGATTACGCCCTAAAGCATCTGAAAATGTTGCACGATCAGGTCGAATACCTCTATGCCAAAAACCTTCATGACCTGATGAATGCCCATGAAGTCATCGACCGTCTGGATGTGGCCGAAGTGCTTGTCCACCATCTTAAGTTCCGCAAAGAAACCCGCTGGAAGGGTTGGCAGACCCGGTCGGATTATCCCGAGATGGACCCGAAATTCGACTGTTTCGTAGAAAGTCGTCGGAATCATGAGTCCGGTGAGATTGAAATGTTTACCAGGCCCTATGAACAAATCGTTCCGGGGGATCGCTATCAACCATAAAAATAATTATTATAATTCTGGATTCTAATCGTCGCAGAAAATTCTTAGGGATAAATTGTCAGAATAAGCCATGTGAGAATTTAAAGGAGGAAGTTAATATGCCACCGAAAATTAACAAAGAAAAATGTGACGGCTGCAAGGCCGAAGAAGAGACCTTATGCGAACAAATCTGTCCGGGTGATCTGATGGCCCTGGGGGAAAACATGAAGGCCTATTGCCGCCAACCGCGCGATTGCTGGGATTGCATGTCCTGTACTAAGGTCTGCCCTGTGGGTGCCATTGAGACCCGGATTCCCTACCAGTTGGGTTACCACAGCGCCAAGCTGATCCCGATGATGGGAACCGATAATATTACCTGGACTTGTATCGATATCCATGGAAACGTAGAACGATTTCGCTATAAAAACAGGGTGGAACCGGAATAATGGATAAAGTCGTACCCAAAATCGGAATGTTCATCCGGGATCAAGGAGGCCGGCTGGCCCAGGCCATCGACCTGGCGGCATTGGTCCAAAAGATCGGCAAGGCCAAAAATGTGGTTCGTTGTGAGGTCATAGAGGATCTGTGGGCCCCGGCCTTCCTGGATTCTTTAAAAAATGGGGTGGGGGAAAAACAGGTGGATCGCATCCTGTGGGTGGGACGTTTCACCCCCTATCAAATGAAA
>CAZVHO010000172.1:8410-10310 GCA_964627515.1 uncultured Thermodesulfobacteriota bacterium
GTGGCCCTGCTTTCCCGCTTCTATCCCCGGATCTGCGACCCCCGCTGTGGATTGGAATTTACCCTTCAAAGGCTTGGCGACGTAGGTCACCTCCAACTGATCACGCTGGCCAAGGTGGCCGCCATCGAGGGGGGTCCGGGGAATTTCATCGCCACCGTTCAAAAACAACCCCGTTTTGTTTTGGAGAAACGCTGCAATGGCTGCGGGAAATGCCAGGCGGTTTGCCCGGTGGAGATCCAAGAACCCTTTCCCTTGATGCCGGATGCGGCTCTCAACCTGCCGGGTTTCGAAGCTTCCATGCAAAAGACCCGGAAAGCCATTCACCCGGCATCCCCCATGGCCTTTCCGGCCGCTTTCGTCATTGAACGGCAGCACTGTCCCCCAGAGTGCCGGGAATGCGAAAAGGCCTGTCCGGCCGGGGCTGTCGAATTGGATCAATCACCGGCAGAAGAACATCTCCGGGTGGGGGCAGTGCTCCTTACCACCGGCTGGGATCCCTATCCCCTGTCCAACGTAGAAGAATATGGCTACGGCCGTCTAACCAACGTCATCAGCAACCTGGAAATGGAACAACTCCTTTCCCCGGACAACCGCCCCCCCACCTCTCTGGCTAAATTTCCTTTAAACAGTCTAAAGGAAGTGGGTTTCATCCAGTGTGCCGGAAGCCGGGACGAAAGACACCTGAGTTATTGTTCCTCGGTTTGCTGCTCGGTAACCTTAAAGCAAATCCTTTATTTTAAAGAATTGGTTCCGGAGGCCAAATGTTATGTCTTCTACCAGCATATTCGGACCCCGGGCTTCGAAGAGGACCTTTATCGGCAGGTCCGGGAATCAGGGGATGTCACCTTTGTCCGTGACCGGCCGGCCCGGGTGGAAGCCGACGAAAATTCAGGGAAGTTGAATATAACCGTCTTGGACCCCCTGCTTGATAAAAAGATTGCTATCAACCTTGACCTGCTTGTTCTGGCCGGGGGGATGTGCCCTTCCAAAGGCTCGCAGGAAATCGCTCAAACCTTCAATCTTCCTCAAAATCAATATCATTTTTTTGAATCCCATCGACAATGCCATCCCGAGGAAAGTCAAAGGACCGGCATTTATGCCGGAGGAAGCTGCCGGGAGCCGATGAATGTTGCCCAATCCATCGAATCCAGTCAGCGGTCGGCCCTGGAGGCCCTGAAATATATGGGCGGTACGGTCCTGATCGAACCCTATTATCCGGTGGTCAATAAAACCAAGTGCGATCAGTGCAAACGCTGCATGGAGGAATGTCCCTTTGGAAGTTTCGTCTTTGATGAAAAGAATTTCCCTTCCCCGGATCTGGCCAAATGCCGCCAGTGCGGAAATTGCATGGGTATTTGCCCCCTGGCCGTCATATCCTTACGTAACAATACCATCAAACAGATGGCGGTCCAGATCGAGGCCATCAATACTTCCTTTATGGGCAAGGGCGAACCGGTCATCCTGGCCCTCTTGTGCGAAAACGATGCCTATAGGGCCGCCCAATCGGCCATAGACCAGGGTTTGCCGGTCCCGCCCAATGTCATCTTCATTAAAGTGTCCTGCGCCGGTTCCATAAACAATGCCTTAATCGCCGACGCCCTTTCTTCGGGGATTGACGGGGTATTGATCGGCGGTTGTAAAGACGACCAGTGTCATTATGTCAAAGGGAACCAACTGGTCCAGAAGCGCAGTGGGGATTTGAGCGATAAATTAAAAACCATGATGATCGAACCCGAAAGGGTCCGCTTCGTGAGTCTCGAGATAAGAGATTCGCATCGATATGTGGATCAACTCGAGTCCTATATAAAAGATCTCAAAAAGATGGGGCCCAATCCCTTTAAAATCTAGTTCGAAAATAAATTTTTGGCACGGATTTCACGGATTACACGGTTAAAGCCAT
>CAZVHO010000173.1:0-10212 GCA_964627515.1 uncultured Thermodesulfobacteriota bacterium
CCGGCGCCAATCCTTGCAGTTCCTCCAGCACATCCGTCCGTGACTTCAAACCGAGGGCCAGGACGACCGACCCGGCGGGTATTTGCCTCCGTTTGTGCCCTTTATCAACAATCCGGACTCCATCCTCCATAATTTCTTCAACTCTCATCCCTGTCCTGATCTCAACACCCTGTTTGGACAGCAGTTCGAGCAGCAGAGTTCGGCTTATGGCATTCTGGTCGCCGGCCGCTTCATCTTTCATCTCCACCACGGTTACTTCCTTACCCAGCCCAGACAGAAAAAGTGCCGTTTCACAGCCTACCAGTCCGCCGCCCAGTATCACGACCCGTTCGCCGACCTTCCCGGTCCCCAGCAGCACATCCCCGGCCCACATCACTTGCGGCATGGTAATACCTGGGAGGTCGGGAATGATGGGTTCGGCCCCAAGGGCCAAAATAAGGACCTCCGGGCCCGAGGACTTTATCGTTTCGGGGAAGGCTTCCGTGGAGAGTCGGACATCAACCGGCAGTCCTTTAACACGGTTGATCTGGTAATCTAAAAACTTGCGCATGTCTTGCTTAAAGGATGGCTTTGAAGCCGGGATAAGATTGCCCCCCAGCTCAGAGTTTTTTCTCACTAGATGGTCCAAGGTCCAAGGTATTGGGTCTTTACACCTTACACCTCAAACCTTGGACCTTAAACCTGTTCCGATTATCTGGCCCTCTTTAAAAGGGCCTGCGGTGTCACATCGTTGTAATTATAACGGCAGGTGTTTATTTCACTGTCCGGTAAGTAGTAGGTAGCCATACCAAATTGGACATCGACCCCGAAGACGCCACTTACAGCAAGAAAAGTATCATTTCCTACGGGAATAGACTTATATGCTTCCTGCCAAACCTTCCATACCTTTCCTGCCCGGTCCCAGGCAATTGTGTACAATACTTGTCGGGCTTCTTTGTCGATCCAGACCCGTTTTTTGCTTTGGGGATACCTGGGGTCCTTCGGCTTGATGTCGATTACATAGGCGTCCCTAATTTCATAGCCGTCATAGGGGAAGGGCACATCTTTCTTATTCCAGCCCATCGCCTCTTTCTGGGTCAGCTTCACCCCTCTCATGATCGCCAGCACCTTCTGTTCTTTGACGAGGGTATAAGTAAACTCATTGGTATTGCCATCAAATCCGTTGAAGTCATCAAGCGCCTGCGTGGAACCAAGCAGGGGTGTCGATCTTTGACCCGCCTCCGCCCTTAGGACCCGTCTCATGCTCGGCAAGTAAATGTAAGTATCGTCTGGCTTTTTCGGGTCCGCATACCTGTAGCTTAGGTTCATGGTATTTTTTATGGAGTCCGGGGTCTTGAAGTGGAGAAGTTGAGCCCTGAAGAGGCCATTAGGGGTCGGCATGACCGGGTTGGGGTTGCAGATGATACGGTTTTTAAAATAAATCCATATTTGCTCTAGCATTTTATATCTCAAGTCCTCTCCTCTCCTCCTTTCATAAGAGATGCCGTTGTCGTGGTGGTCATCCCAAATATATCTAGCCTGAAAATTCCACATGTACTTGATGGCGAAGTTCTTGTCGTTCCTGTCGAGATCGGGAAAAGGAAAACCGTCATAGGCCCATCCCCCTGTCAAGTTTCCTTGGGCGTCGAGGCCGAACTTACCTTTGTTCTTTGCAGAAAGGTCGAGAAATGCCTTAGGCTCCGGCGCAGGCTTCGTAGCCGTGACATTGAAATGGATGGGGGACATAATGCCCCCGAAACCATCTTCGAAGGCCTGAGCCCATTCCTCCGGGAAAAGATGGGCATACTTCTTATAGTTGCTCTTATCGATAGTCATTCCCGGTTTGGGCATTTCCTGAGCAAAGGACAACGAGGCCCCGAACAAGCCCGATATCATCAGGGCTGCCGCCAACAACATCCAAAATTTCAGAGTTTTCTTATGCATTGGTTTGTACCTCCTTAAACCTTAAAAATTAAATTGGGTGGTGAGCACGATCATATCCTTGGTCCGCAGGATGCCCATCCCTTCATAATTGTTATCCCCATAAACATTGATGTACTTTAACTCGGCGGAGAACTTTTCATTCCACCAGCCGGGGGTCCATTTTACGGCCGGCATGATCAGCCCGCTGTTGGCCCAGGGCCAGTAACTGACCACCAGTTCCGTCGAGATCCGGTTATAGAACCAGTTGGTCGAGATGCGGCCGTTGAAACGGGGCACATAGGACGGCTGCTTGGTGGCGTAGATAGCGTACTGCAGATTGTCGGCGTTGGGAATATACTCCCCTACATGCTCGACGGAGACGTCGATGGGTGCGGTCTTATGCCAATCGAAATAGAGGAAGCTATTGAGGTCATAGGCCACCATATATTTAAAATAATCCCGGCGCACGATGGCATCGCCCACACTGGCGTCAAAGGTATTGAAAGGCTTGTTCGGCGAATAAACGGCCTCGGCCCGGACTACACCCGGCCAGGGAAGTTGCTTGTTCATGTAGGCCCCGAGGATGTCCATCGAGGGATGGACCAGGGTATATTGCCTCTCCGGCAGAAAGCTGGCCGGTCCGGTCTGGACCAGCCTCCCGGTCAGATCGCCTCTCCTGATGAGCGGATCATAGTTGTGGGTATGCCAGTACATGAGACCGAACATATAGCCACCGGCATTGGTGCTGGTCCTGAAGCCAAAGCGGGTGTCACCGATGGTATTGTCAGGAAACACTTCCTTTACAGCGGGGACTTCCGTCGGGACCCAGGTCCCGGCCATAGGTCCGGGGATGAATGGGGGTAGTTGGGTCCAGCCTCTGGAGAAGGGCGGAGAGGCCACTCCCGGAGATTGAGAAAAGATAAGGGTGTTTCCTACCGAATTAGGGGGCAGGAACCGGTCTTCGGGATTGACGGCGAATCGTTGTCCCGATTGATGGAGGAGGGGGCTGGCGAACTGGGTCAACCGATTAACCCGGTATTTATCGTCCACCAGAAGGGGATTGATGATCCATTCGAAGCTGGAGCTTAAGGGGTCGATGTCATGAATGGACCGGATCATCCACTGGGGGATCCGGGTGTCCTCCAGGTTGGAGAAGGCCAGGGCAAAACGTTGATCCTCGGGATGGATGACATCGCCCACCCGGTCGGTCAGAGATTCCCCCCAAATGGCGATCTGCCTCCCGATCTTGATATTATTCTTTTTATTGGGACTCCACTCAAAATAGCCCTCCCGGATGACATCGTTGAGGTTCTTGTATTCACTGTATTCCTCGCCGCCCTTTTTGCTTACCGACCCGTCCTCAACTGCGTACCAGGGCTCATAGGCAAACTGGATGGCCGTCCAGAACTTAAATTGATCGGATATTTTCCAATCCGCATAGGTCCGAAGCCAGGTTCTCTCCGTGGCCAACCGGTCATCATTTTGTTGATAAGGTTGTTTCTCAAAAAAAACTCCCGTGTTGTTGCGGAGCCATCCCCAGATGGTCAATTCCTGGTTGTCCCCAAAGGTGATTTTCTCAAAAGCCAGGCCGGGACTGGGGATTAAAAGGGCCAGGCAAACCAGACTTAACCAGATTCCTTTTACACTTTTTGTAAACATCTCTTTCCTCCTTTCAAATCAGTTTAGCTTTTGAAAAACCGTTTCACCACAGAGCCGCAAAGAGCGCAAAGGTCGATCGGTCCGCTCGACTTTGTCGAGCTTTTGCAGAGGCTCCCGGCCGGGAGCCGATATGCCGATTTTAATAAGAGACTCCCTTTGGGGAGTCGAAAGGAATATTTTTTCCTTTCTGTTGAGAGGACAGAAAGGAAAAAGCTTTCGCTACCCTTCTGCCGGCTTCCAAATGGAAGTCTTTGTTTAAGGTCGACGAAGTCGACCGCGTAATTATTTAGCCGTAGGTCCCGCCAGGGCGGGATTTGATCAATCCCGCCTCTCACGGGATTGACCAAATATGCCCTCTCTCTGCATTCTTTGCGTCTTTGCGGTGAGTATAATTTCATTTCGGAAGCGTTCCCGGAGGAATGCGATATCCTCCATTTTTTTCACCCCCTTTTGTGATGAATTTTGGCTTGATGATATTGATCACTGCAGGAAGCACCAGGACCCCGACGATCATATTGACCATCATCAAAATCCCAAGCAATATGCCCATCTCCGCCTGAAACCGGAGCGGAGAGAAATACCAGAAAATGACCCCGGCGGTCATCATGGTGGCAGTGAAAAAGACCGCCCGGCCGGAGGTGATGATGCCGCCCCGGACCGCCCTGGCCAGGTCTTTCTCCTCTTTATAGATCTCGATAATGCGGCTGACGATATAGAGCCCATAATCCACACCCAGGCCGATGCCCAGAGAGACCACGGGAAAGGTATTGATATTGAGGCCGATATTTTTGAAGACCATATAAGTGAAGGCCAGGAAATTGGCTAAAATAAGGGACATGATGAAGATCACCCCGGCCAGTATGGAACGATAGGTCACCGCACAGAGGATGAAGATAATGCCCAGGACGATGAAGAGGATCTGGTCGTTCTTCACCTGGATTACTTCGTTGGCTGCCGCCAGGATACCTCCCAGCCCGCCGGCCGGCTTCGGAACGGCATTTTCCATCAGCCTGGGATTTTCTTTGATAAAATGATTGACCCGGTTAATCACCTCGCTCAGAACGGGCCCCTCATGGTTCTTCAAAAAGAGCTTCACGTTGGTGCTGGTGTTGCCGTAATCGATCCAGGTATCCATCTCGCCAGGAGCCGCGCCGGTCTGGATGAGGGTGATCATGTTCTGAATGGCCTGCTGGGTAGTGGGGATGGACTCCCATTTGGGGTCATTGCCGTGGGCGAGCATATTGATGCCCTTGATCAGGTCGGCTACGGAAATGGCAAAGCCTACGTTCGGATCGGCCATCATGTACTGTTTGAGCCCCTCCATCCCGTTGATGACGTCAGGATTAGTCACGGCCTGGTCGGCCTTCCCCTGGACGGCCACCCACATTTGGTCTACACCGGGAAACCTCTTGTTGATCTGGACAATATCTGTGTTGTAGTCGGAGTAAGGCCAGAGGATAGGAGATCCGGGGTTGGCATCTCCGAATTTGAGGTGCGTCGACGAGATGATGGCCGTTACCAGGATGAGGACGCTCAGGCCGACAGTGGCGTACCGGCCTGCGCCGAAGGTCCAGTTCGACATCTTAATCAGGATCCGTCGGAGAAGGTGTTCGGTAAAATACTCGATTCGGTAAGTGAAGGAATGATCCGCGATAGTGGGTTGGGTGATCACCCGCTCTTTAAATTTCTTCGGATCGTGGGCCAGGACCACAGGCACTTCGGCCTTTTGTGGCACCCGGACTCTCTTGAAGGAGGCAAAAAGCGGCGGATAAAGGAAAAAGATGGTGAAGATCATGGCTCCGGACCAGAAAAATCCCAGATAGGCCAGGTTACGGAGAGTCGGGATAGGGGTCAGGCAGATCACCAGCAATGCCAGGGTGTCGGCCAGAATGCCGATAAGCCCAGGCGGGAAGAGGCCGGTCCCGGTTACTAAGGCCGCCTCCCGGGTATCGGCTGATTTCTGATATTCCTCGGTAAACCGCTCCACCCACTGGACCCCGTGGCTCATGGCCCGGGCCGAGAGCAGAAAGGGGATGACGATGATCAGCGGGTCGAAGTGAAAGCCCAGGATGGCCGAGAAGCCCAAGCCCCAGATGGAGGTCATCAGGGCGCTCACAAAAGGCCAGAACCATAGGCCCCCCCGGCTCATATAAGCGTACAGCATGAGGAGGATGACGACCGAGGTGATACCGAGAATGAGGGCCATATTGGGCAGATAATGATAAATCCACCCATAAAGAAGAGGGGTTCCGGTAAGGTAGATCCTGTGGTTACCGTCTTCTTCCTTCTTTTTGATCTCCATAAATTTATTGAAGAGCACATTGAAGTCTATCCTACCCTCGATGAAGTTGGCATCAAGGCGCAGTGCCTTCTGATCCCGGGAGACCCAAATGCCGTTTACGTTGCCGCTGGTAAAGACCTTTTTCTTCAGTTCCTCCATTGAGGCCTGATCTTTGGGGACCTCCTTCATGATCTGGTTGGAGGAAAACCCTTCGGCCGTTTCCTTCAGGATCGTCACCTTCAGGGAAGCGATGGAGAAGATTCCGAAGTGGTCAACCCCGGGAATGAGATCAACTTCATCCTGAATGCGAGCCATCTTCGAGAGGGTATCGGTATTGAAGACGTCGCCCTTCTTGACCTCCAGCACCAGCGTAGCCTGATAGGCCCCGCCGAAGCACCTGGCATACTGCTGATGGACCTGCACATAGGGATGATTTTGAGGAAAGAGATCGAGGAACTGGGTAAACATCTGGATGCGAAAAACCTGGCTCAAAAAAAACAGGGTGATGACGGCCATACTCAGCAATACGGCTTTTCTATGTCGGATTAAAAATTGAACAAGTCCCTTATACATGATCGGTCGCCCCTTTGATCGAAGGTTACCTGATTGGTGGAGTCAGTCCCGTAGGTTTCCAGGATTTACCGGCGTCGGAGCTGATCAGGATCGTTCCGTGATCGCCCACCAGGAAGCCGACCCCTTGTTGATTGAAAGCCAAACCGGAAAGCCAGGAGTAATGATGAGGGATGGAACCTGATGACCAGGTCTGACCATTGTCCGATGAGGTGACTAGCGCCCCACGCAGGCCGACGGCCAAGGCCTGTCCGTTTCCATAAAACTGGACTTTCAGCAGGGTATCCGGCGTGGCGCTTCGGGCCTCTTTCCAGCTTTTTCCTCCATCGACAGTCGTCAGGATCTTTCCGGCCGTACCGACGGCCAAACCCTGTTTGGCATCCCGGAAGGCCAGGCCAAAGAGTTTGCCTTCCTGGCCTCCACGCTGTTTCTGCCAGGTCTTTCCTCCGTCGGCTGTGTGTAAGATCGTTTCAAATTCCCCGACTACCCATCCTTCCCGATTATTCAGGAAGGCCAGATCGTTGAGGATGACGTCTTCCTCAAAGGCCAGGCGCCGCCAAGTGGTCCCTCCGTCCTCGGTGTGGAGGATCAGGCCGAAACTCCCTACGGCGAATCCCTCTTTTTCATCGAAAAATTGGACTTTCAGCAGTTTTTCAACAGCCACTGGGCTTTTTTGAGGTTCCCATCTATTACCGCCGTCCAGTGTACGGATGATCGTGCCCTGGTCGCCCACGGCCCAGCCGACCTTATTGTTTACAAAAGAAACACCTAGCAGGGGGGCCCTAGTTCCGGGGTCCTGCCTTTGCCAGGTCTTCCCCCCGTCTTGGGAATGGGTGACGGCCCCGAAATACCCCACCACACAGACTTGTTGATCCTGCACGGCCACATCATAGAATTTGTCGCCGAAGGTGGCGGCGGGAGGCCCCGAAGCCGATTTTTGATCAGTGCCCCTCAACTTTTCCGCCGGCAGGTCTCGGTCCCCGGAAAAGTTTTGACCGTCCTTCCGTTGACATCCGGTGCCCAGCCAGAGAAAACAGAGGATCGCCAGCAACGGAAGAACGGCCTTTTTACTATTCCATTTTTTATTTTTCATTTCCCAAATCCCTTTGCCGTTAACGTTTAAAAAAATCCCTTTCGGCGATCAACCGAGGATTTTTATATATTCCAAGGCGTTCTCCGCGGCCATTCGCCCGGTATTGATAGCAAACCCCATGGTGTTGCCCGGCAGGACAAAGACGTAGCTGTCTCCGTAAATCGAACAGGCGTCGGTACCGGCGGCATAGAGACCGGCGATGGCCAGCCAGTCCTTGGTCAGTACCTCGGCTTTGTAGTTGATTTTGATCCCCCCCAGGCTTCCGTTTTTATGTTCCGCTCACGGGGTTGGGTCTCAAGATGGGGGGGCCCGTAATCGGGATAAGACCAACATCAGTACAAAACCCGCGAGTCCCCCCAAGGCCATTAAGGTGATGGCCATTTGGTAATTTCCCTCCCGGGCCACGGCCAGCCCGCCGGCGAACAGTCCGGCCGCCCCGCCGAAGGCGCCCAGACCGAACCACAAGCCCATGGTTTTGCCGACCACATGGAGCGGATAGGATTTGGAAACGAGCAAGACGATGCCCTGATAGACAAACTGAACTCCCGCGCCGACCAGGACCAGGCAGGCGACCAGGATCGGCCCCTGACTGTAAACAGACGGGAATTGGATGGGATAGATGAAGAGGCCGAAGAGGAGAAAACCGATCAGCATGACCGGTTTTGGATTCCCTTTAAATATTTTGTCCTGGAGCAATCCGCCGACGATCGGTCCGATCATCCCGGCGATCATGACCGAGAGCATGAGTTTTCCGGATAGCATGGGCCCGAAACCGGCCCCTAACGGTTTGTCGGCGGCAAAATAAGCCGGGGTCTGGTTGTAAAGGGTCTGGAGGCACCAGGCGGCAAAAAAGGTAACCAGGACCCCGATCCAGGTAAAGGAAGAAGCCAAGGTTTGTTTAAAAGAGGTTTTGTCATTCAAGAGGGCGATATGGGCCTGCGGTTTAGAAGGCGGTTGCGGCGCAGCCATAAAAGCACTGGCCGCGGCCAGGACCAGACCCGCCCAGCCGACGATCGACAGCCAGGCGGCGGTCTGCTGCCAATTCTTGAGCGATAGAAAAAGGGCCGGAGCGCTCAAGAATCCGACGGCAGCGCCCAGGGAGACTGAGGCCCCCATGATCCCGCTGGCCAGGCCTTTTTCCGTCGGAGGAAACCAGACGGCTACGATCGGCGCCATGGCGCACATTAAAAAACCCATGGAAAGCCCCTGGACCAGGCGGGCCCAGAATACCGGGCCGTAGGAAGTCCCGATCCAAGGCAGGAGGACGGGCGGAATCGAGGCGCATAAAAGACCCAGTACCACCACGAACAGAATGCCGAAACGGTCGCAGAGAAAGCCGCCCACGATCAGGGCCACCGAAGCCCAGAAAAGAAAAACGGTCATCAGGTTGGCGGCCGTGGAGAGATCCACCCGGAGATCTTTGGCGATCTCCGGCAGGATAGGGGCTAGGGCGATCATGTTGATTTGACCACCCGCATAGCCCAGGCAGGCGATCAGTAAAACAAACCACCTGAAGGCGGGATAGTCTTTGGAATCGTTCATTCCTGCTCCGCGAATAGATTCTTATATCCATTGTTCTGAAAATTTGTTTCTAACAATAGATGTAAGAATCTAAATTAAAAGACCTGATCTTTAAATCTGTTAAGTGGTTTTTGTTACAGCCAAAAATATTTCAAATATTTTTGGCTAGGTCTTCCGATTTTACAGGGTCAGGTCATTACGCTTCCGGTTGGTGATCCAAATTCCAGCGGATCAGATGTTCCACCAGTCCCTTCCGGCAGTGCCCCATGGATTCCTGGTCCCAGGTATAAAATCCCCGGCCGGTTTTAAAGCCCAATTCGCCGGCCTCCAGTTTACGGCGCAGCAGGGGGGAGGGGGCCGGCGAATTTTCTATGAATTTCAGTATATAATCATGGATTTGCAGGGTCAGATCCAGGCCGGCCAGATCGGCATTCTCCAAGGGTCCCAGGACCGGAAGTCGAATGCCGAAACCGTTCTTGATGACTTCATCCACGGTTTCCGGGTCGGCAATGCCCTGCTCGACGATGGAGATGGCCTCGCGCCACAGGGCGTGCTGAAGGCGGTTGCCGACAAACCCCGGCACATCCCGTTTGACCATGACCGGGTGCTTGCCCACCGACCTTAATAGATTATAGGTATAATCCTTTACCTCCGCTAAGGTGTCCTGCCCTCCGACTACTTCCACCAGCGGAATGAGATAGGGAGGGTTCCAGAAATGGGTCCCTACCACCCGTTCTTTCCTCTTGGTCTTGGCGGCAATCTCGGTGATACTGATGACCGATGTGTTGGTAGCCAGGATGGTGATGGGCGAACAATGGGCTTCCATTTCTTTAAAAAGGTTTTGTTTGACTTCCAACTTCTCCACCACAGCCTCAACTACAAAACGGGCCCCGAAGACCGCTTCCTTCAAACTTCGAACCGTGCGAATGCGTTCCAGCGTCGGGGAGATATCTTCCCTGTTCCCGATGCCCTTTTCAGCCAGAAAATTCAGGTTGGCCTCTATCTTATCCTTGGCCCCTTTCAGGGTGTCGTCGTTCATATCCGTTAAAAGAACTTCATTCCCTTTATTGGCAAAGATCTGGGCGATCCCATGCCCCATGAGTCCGGCACCGACGACGGCGATGTGTTCCAAGCGCGACATAATTCTCTCCTATCCCGATGTGTAGCCGCCGTCCACGTAGAGGAC
>CAZVHO010000174.1:0-10047 GCA_964627515.1 uncultured Thermodesulfobacteriota bacterium
CTCCGCCTTTAAGGCCTTCAGAAGCCGTCCTTTGGTGCCGGTAATCCCGGCCACGGCATGGATATATTCATCGGTAATAGGTTTTATGAATTTTTCAAGTTCCTCGGGGTGGAAGCCGACCACGTACTTCTCCCCTTTTTGAATGACCGGTACTCTCTTCTGTCGGGTCAACCTCAGCATCCGGGTTACGGCCGTCTGGTCTTTGGAAAGATCAAATTCCTGAAAAGCAATCCCTTTTTGGCGAAAGAACTCTTTCGCTGCCACACACCCCGGTCAGGCCGGTAAGGAATAGACGATAATTTCTTCCATAATGGCTTCTCCTGCTCCTATTACTTCCCCTCATTGTTTCGCTTGTCTTTTTGCTTTACCGTAAGACTGACTTCTTTCTTTAACGCGAATTAAAGTATTTTTCGGCCGTTCATCCCTTTTTGTTGTAACAACTATCTCTTCTGGCGGAATGAAAACCACCTTTCCGTCCCGCCAGACGACGATGGGATGGCCTCGTAGTTTATGCTCGGCAAGGGCATCGGCTACCGCTTCCCTTAAAGCCTTCTCAGCCATAATATCCAAGGGCATTTTTTCCATTACGTTCTTTCGATTAGATGAACGCCTCATAATACCTCCGATTTTTTTCTTATCTCCGCAAAAAGGGGGTCATCAAGGACAGTTGTAATTCCTTCTGTCTCCTTGGCTATAACCCTCGGCAGATCGCTGGAATTGTCAAAGAGAATCCAAGAGTCAAGCAAGGGTTGGTACAAATGAAATAGATTATATATCCCGCGGTTGAATCTACGCAGGATGGTTTGGGACGGCACATTGTGCCCGCCCATGCTGACGCGCTCTTTCACGCGTCCGAGGGCAAGTTTCGGAGATTGAAGCCATAGAAAAAAGATATGAATTTTGTAGCCTTCTTCTCTCATCTCTTTAAACAATCTTAAGTAGGCCCTGCCTGCCAGGGTTGTCTCAAAGGCAAAATCGGCCTTCTGCCGACGATAGTTCTCGATTTCTTCCAACATAAGCTTGCCTGCCTTGACAGAGATGCCTTCTGGAGAAAAAGGAGCCAGACCTGAGGCTATTAGATCGGCATTGACAAAGTTGAGACAATGGGCATAAAAAGGCAAAAACCGTTTAACAAAAGTAGTCTTCCCCGAGCCATTCGGACCGGCAATAATGTATAGATTCGGCCTTCTTTGAACTTCCTTTGTATTAGACACGAATCAGTTGACTCCTTCTCCCAGGGCCAATTCCTTATAAAAAGGATCTATTAAGCGGGTAATTCCCATGGGCTAATCAAACTCGGTGTAGCTTGGTATTTTAGTCCGGTTCAGCGAAAAAGTCCAAAAATAAAATGAGGTTTTCAGACTTCAGAAATCAAGCGGACTCCTGGCCTCTTTGATCGTGACGCTCTTCACCGTATGGGTGTAAATCATAGTCGTTCTTACATCGCTATGGCCGAGCAATTCCTGAATGGTCCGAATATCATAATTGGCCTGGAGCAGGTGACTGGTCCCGCCTGTGGCGGGATGGCGGAAGGTGTGGGCCGTGGCCCGCTTTAAAATTCTGGCCTTGCCTACCGCTTGTTTGATCGCCTTTTGCACATGAGTTTCATGTAGATAATACCGTCCGAGTTCCCCGGTTTTATTTTCAACGGTCAAAACCTTGGCCGGGAAAATCCATTGCCAGATAAACTCCTTGGCTGCATTTTTGTATTTTTTCTCCAGGGCATTCACCAAAAAAACGCCGACATATTTCCGGTCCAGATCCTGTTGGTGCAGGGCCTTTAACGATTCAAGATGTCTTTCGAGTGCCGGGATAATTTTTTCCGGGAGCGGTACCGTTCGGTCTTTCTGACCTTTCCCGTCATGAACGGTTAAAATACCGGCATCGAAATTCAGGCAATGGACACGAAGATGCAGACACTCAAAAAGGCGAAGTCCGCAGCCGTACAGCAATTTTACGACCAGATCAAAAGGAGGCTCCAGATGCTTTATGACGGTTTCGATCTCCTTCCGGGATAAAACTACGGGGATATACGGCTTTCTCTTGGCCCGGACCACCCCATCGATCTTTCTAAATTCTTTGGAAAGGACGTGGCGATAAAAAAATAGCAGCGAATTAAAGGCTTGATTTTGCGTGGTAGCCGATACTTTTCGTTTTACGCCCAAAAAGGTCAAAAACGCTTTTACATCAATAGATGAGAGTAATTCCGGTGACTTGCTGCGTGTAAACACCTGGAATTTTTGTGTCCATCCCCTATAGGTCTGGAGGGTTTTGGGAGAATAATGCCGTACCTGGATTTCATCGGCCAGACGGGAATATTCGTCTTTCCAGGAAGCCCCGCTTCCCCGAATGGGTTGAGAAGGTTCAACAGAACCTTTCTCCGGCTGGGAAACGATAAGGAGGGAACCAGGCCTTTTTGAGGTCTGATCCGAACTTCGAGAGAGTGTTGGCATGACTTTTTGATATGGAGCCGGTCTGGCTATGACCTCACGGAAAGAGAGGTGTTTTTCATCCTTAAAAGAGGCGTATCCCGACGGAGGAGCAGGTTGAGGTATAGGCTTTTTGTTGGAAAAGATTATTGAATTAACTATTTGATAATACATTTTTATTGCTGTTTCGGCCTGCTCCTGTTGTGCCTTGGTTTGCTTCTTGTCCTGTAATTTGTTGATAAACCGGGACAGGCTCTCCTTCCGGACAGGAGGGAAATGGTACTTCTCGCAAAAGTCCAGGTAATAGCGCAGCCATTTTTTAAAATAATTTGTCAAGATAATATTTATCATTTATAATGGGTTACAAAAAATATGAGAAGTTTGACAAACCATAAATCAACCCAAAAAAACAAAGGGTCGATGCTTCTCTTCCGAATGAAGTCTTTGGGAAGAGCAGCTATAAAGAAAACTTTAGAATAACTTGTTAGCGAGCCTGGGTCTGGCTCGGCACAAGGGAGAGAAATGTTGAACCTTTGGGGGGAATTCGAATGACGCGACCTGTGGTGCGCCTGAGGATTGACCAAGCGAACGTGTTTTACAACTACACAATCGGGCTTGCAGCCACGGATGTTGACCTCCTGAAAACAGCCGGAAAGCTTCTCAAGTCCGGGCTCACTCGAGCCGTATGCTTCTCGGATATGAAGTGTCTATACATTGACGACAAAGGCGAAATCCAACTAGAGTGGGTACAACCAAAAGGGAGACAATGGGATCCAGGCTGGAGAGTTAGTTTCGGCCAGGATATCCCTCGAGCAGCAGCGACTGATCTCGCCTATTCCATAGAACTAGTATTTCATGAACAACGACTTGAGGGACGTGAGGCCAGGCAGATGGCGCCGCATCTGCGGGCGGCCATGCCACCAATCGTCTTGGAATCTTGCGAGCTTACCCTTCCGCTCTATGCTTGGATTAAGGTGTTCTCGGATGGAATTTTCATACTGAGCTTTCAGCTGGACACAACTTGGGACGGCATCGACGAGGAGCAATGGATCTCGAATATTGTGAACCTGTTTCAACGCTACTTCGACGCAGTATGGGTGAACGCGCAGCTTCAGCGATTGGACGCAGATCAGCTGCTGCCTGATGCTTTCCATGACGAGATGTCGATTGCTGGGCGAACCATCGGTGGACGAAAATCCAGAAAACGGCTGAAGAAGATGCGGCGGAAGAGCAATGCCGTTCTTGATGACGCCCTTGGCAAAGAGGGCAGGGAGTTTGAAATCGGTGGCGAACGGTGGGTCCTTCACGAGGTCGCTGGGTCCGAGCAACAAAAGGATTGGGAGGCGACAATTGATCTGTGCAAGTCCCAATATGTCAATGCCATAGCAGGCCTAATCGTCCCGCGCTCGCGCCGCGAAGCTGCGGGCACGCGAGGAGTCTATCTATGGCAGGGCCGCCCGTCCGTTTCATTGATGCGGTTCCGTAAACAACCATCCTCCAAAGACGCCCTGCTAACGCAGTTCGGTCCGTCCATGTCTCGAATCCTGATGCGCTCAGCTCGCATCGATAACCCGCCAGAACTTCCGCCGGATCTACGGCCTTTCGGGGATTATTGCTTCCATGGAAATCGGGCGCTGCTACTTTGGACATGGCTGCGACCCGAGGGTGAGCCAGACGACGCATGGGAGGACCCGACAACGCGCGCAGCTCTGACTGAAAACCAGGCACGGGCGGAGCACTTTGAATACCACAACATGAGGGTGGCACGCGCGTGCGCAATCGCGGGATCTCCTCCAACCTACACGCATCTTGTGGAGGCATACGAAACGTTAGCCTCAGCCGAGGACATAATCCACCATAGCAGCCAAGCAGGCGAGATCTCCGATGCGCTCTCCTACCTTATGTCCGCAGTCGGGACTGCTGGCCTAGTTCCTTCTGGAAAGGAGCGGGCACGGTGGCGACTGGATGAACTTAGATACCGGGCAGAGAGCCGACGCGCCCGGACGGATCGCTGGATAGGGTTTGTGTTTGGGCTTGTAGGTGCGGCCGGGTTGGCAGACCTATTTTTTAAACCATATCTCGTCGCCACATATCCCAAACTCAGCAATTGGGAAGCAGGCCTGTTTTCGTTCGTGTTGGCAGCCTTGGTTGTCGGGTTACTATCCTTTCCTATTTGGGTCATTAACAAACGGGGATTGTCATGATGGCGCCTATATCAGAAGCCTACTCGCTAACCTTTCAATGTAGCAGACAGCCAGGGCGGGGCGCGCGTGGCAGATTGAAATTCCGTATTGCCCTGTCTGCTGCTAATTTCGGCGTTGGGCTGACAAAGATATCCATCTAATAAACAATAAGCTACAGCGGCAGGAATAGCAATGAATAAAGAGAAGATAAAAGAATCGTGGCAGAAGTATATCGATGATTTGTTTAAAATTTCACTTTCTAAACCTCCTTTCTTGTTCAAGACGCCTTATTGTGCAACCTGTGCGTACTGGTATCTTTTGGGAGAAGATGAACTTGAAGCAATATCTATATATTCACCAGTGGAATACGAATCTATTCGTCGAGGGATCGAAGGCAAGATAGTAAAGGCTTATAAGGAAGAGGGAGAGGTTAAGGATGTTTATACAGACCATCTCTTCCATGGATTTTGCAAGAGATACCCTCCCTCTTTGGTCGATACAAATTCGACAATTAGATTCAAGCTCATATTTTCATTTGTAAATGTCAAGATGCCCTACATTTTGTCGAGAAATGCATTCCCAGTTATGCCTCATAAGCAGTGGTGTGGGGAATGGAAACAGGATGAATGGGTAAAAGGAATTTTAGCAGAAAAAAACAACGGCAAGCAAGCGGATTAGTTAGAAACCAACTGCAGGCCGAAGCTAACGGCTCGCCTATTTCTTGCTGAGCGCCCGCAGCTTAACCGGAGCGATAGGCCGACGCAAATTCCTCAACTTTGGTTGCCTCACAATCACTCGGCTGGCGATCGACGGACTTATGAAGTTGAACCTTAAGAACGTGCCACGGCATCTCCACGGCCGTACCTGGTACACCGAGGGCGACGCGTACGCCTTCTTGGTTGACGCCCCCATCACTCTTGGACACTCGCAGTTGTGGGTCAGGAGCTGCGGCACAGAGGAGGACTCCTTTACATCTGCTGCAGTTCACATTGCCAAATGCATCAAGATTCTCCGGTTGACGATATGGCATCTGGACCTAAAGGAGTGGACGGCACTGGCCCGTTACACTGGAACCTCGGGCACGTATCAAAAGACCCTGCTCCTGAAGACCAGCGCTACCGAAAAGAAAGAAGAGTACAAAGTGCACTTGGTCCCCTACTTTTGCTCGCACCTTGATGCAACAAACCAGCTCTATTGCGCGCTGCAGGGCGCGCAGCAGCCTGCGTCCGGCGGACTGCTTCACTGGGTTGGTGAGCGTGAGCGAGTCGTTGACTATGACATGCGGGACGGTCGCGACGACGCGGTCGTGAAGAAACGGATTGCGTCGTTCAAGTTGCGACGACTCACGTCGAAGCTAAGCGCGGCAGCGCGAAAGTGTGGGGCCATGGGGTCAAACCCAAACTATACACTTTATGGGAACGGTCTTAAATGAAGAGCCCAACGAATCGCTCCAGCGGATGGCTTATGGCCACCGCTGATCTTTAACGTTACGTATGAAGGAATGAAGGATGATCTGCGTGACGGGGTCTGCGTGACGGGGTCGGGCCACGCGAACAACCTGATATAATGAATAGAATGGTTAATTTTGCTCCCTAAACAGGGCCTATATCGCGTTTTTTGGTGGCAAAAAGGACGTTATTCAAAACCAAATGGCAAGAGCAAAGAGACATTTTATTCCCGACCAGATCTGGCATACCCCGAGTTAAATAGGCTTTACATTTAACGGTGCAGGTTCCCCACCGATGCCATAAACGGGAATTCCTTCTCAAGTTCTCGAAGGATCGCCATCGCTATTTGCAATGGTTGTATCAGGCCAGGAAACGATATGGTTTGACGATTTTGAACTACATGGTCACTTCCAACCACATTCACTTATTTGTAGTTGATGATGGAGACAGGGACATCATTCCCAATTCAATGCAATTAGTGACTGGTCGAACGGGGAATAATCAAGAAGTTGTTGTGGCCCGACCCTAAAGTCAGTGAGGTTCCACTATGAGTGATGAAATCATAAATGTAGAAGATAAAGAACTGCCAAAGAGTAGTAAAGTTGCAAAAATTTCACGAGGTGCCCTGCAAATTGCTGGCGGGGCGATTCCTTTTGCGGGTGGAGCTTTGTCTGCTGTCGCGGGCGCTTGGTCAGAAGGAGAGCAGGAAAAGGTTAATCGGTTCTTTAAACATTGGGTTCGGATGCTTCAAGATGAATTGAGGGAAAAAGAACAAACAATAATCGAAATTATGGCCCGTCTTGACCTGCAAGATGAGGCGATTTCTGAAAGAGTTGAAAGCAAAGAATATCAGTCACTTATTAGAAAAACCTTCCGCGAATGGTCTGGTGCGGAGAGCGAAGAAAAGCGTAAGTACATAAGAAACATTCTGTCGAATGCTGCTGCAACGCAGGTTACCAGCGACGATGTCGTTCGCCTGTTCATCGACTGGATAAACCAATATTCAGAAATGCACTTCCAAGTCATAGGTGCGATTTACAATAGCGACGGTATTACACGAGGCCAAATTTGGAAAAAGATTGGCAAAGGGCCTGTTCGGGAAGATTCAGCTGATGCGGACCTTTATAAACTGCTGTTTCGAGATCTTAGTACCGGCGGAATTATTCGGCAGCATCGCGAAATTGACCGGTTTGGTAATTTTATTCCAAAGCCAACACAAAGTAGACCTAAAGGCAATGGCCCAAAGCCTCTCGTTTCAGCTTTTGATAATGAGGAGGGGTACGAATTAACAGCTTTGGGGCGACAGTTCGTTCATTATGCGATGACAGATTTACCACCTAAAATTGAATTTGCTACTGATTCTGAAGCGCCCTAACCTTTCACTGGTGCGGACGCAAAGGATCGCGCCGCACAGATCAGCCGTTAGGCTTTTTGGACCCGGAGGGGGAAGATGATGGACTACGAGCAAGACGTGAAGAAGTTCAAGCTGGACATGCATTGCCCGCGCTGCGGGCATCTCGTCCGCGCCGTCCCTCAAACTCAGCCCATCTTTCATATCAGCCAGTATTCCGACACCGAAGCCTATCTGATCGTGCGCTGTCCTCGGGACCTGTGTGATGTGGCTTTTGTCGTCTATGACCGACTCAACAATAGAGTTCGCCGCGTCTATCCCTTCCCAAAGACATCTGCATCGGACTTCCATCAGGCCATTCCGGAGAAGATGCGCGAGGACTTCGGCGAAGCGCGACGCTGTTGGTACATCGACGCGAACAAAGGTGTCGTTGTCATGTGTCGCCGTGTCTTGCAGCATATCACCCTTGACAAGGGTGCCACCGGGCGAAACCTGATGGAGCAGATCAATGACATGCTGGCAAAGGGACTGATCACTCGCAGTCTTCACGACGCCGCCCATGAGGTCAGGTACTTCGGCAATTTCGGCGCCCATCCCCAGGATGACAGCCTCGACAACATTTCCGATGACGACGCAAAGATCGTCATGGACATTGTGAACCAATTCCTCTTGGACCTTTACGTTCGGCCTTCCGAGACAGCGAAGTTGACGCAGAAGAGAGACAAATGACGGTCCAATAATGGCCTTCTCACGTATTGCTCACCCGCACGGACGCGGGTTCGCAAACGGAGAAGCCGGACATTAGCGGAGAACGACCATGAAAACAACCAAGGCGTTCATAAAGTGGGACGTAAAGAGGGACGTTGTTCATTTGATTCAGAAATTACTTGACGGGAAGAACAAACTGGAGTAAAAGCGAATAATGCCTCGGAAAGCGCGATTAGATGTCCCCGGGACACTGCATCATGTCATGGTACGGGGGATAGATGGAATAAATATCTTCCGGGATGAAGAAGATCGGAAGGCTTTTGTTGATCGAATGCGGTCTCTAGTTAGGAAGACCGGGACCCGTATTTTGGCCTGGGCCCTTATGGACAATCACACCCATTTCCTGATTATCAGCGGACCGGCCGGACTGCCGACCTTTATGCGACGTTTATTGACCGGCTATGCCATTGGCTTTAACCGGAAACATCGCAGATTCGGGCATCTATTCCAAAACCGTTATAAATCAATCATTTGTGATTTAAATCCTTACCTTCTGGAATTGGTCCGCTATATTCATCTTAATCCGCTAAGGGCTGGTGTGGTAAAGGATCTGGACGAATTGGAAGACTATCCTTGGTGCGGTCATGGTACTTTAACCGGCAAGCGGGGAAACGATTGGCAGGAAAAAGATTTTGTGCTCGGTTTTTTCGGATCCAAAGGGAGAAAGGCGGTTCGATATTACCGGGAGTTCATGGAGGCCGGGAAAGGTCTTGGTCAGAGGCCGGAATTGGTAGGCGGTGGATTAATCCGGAGTATGGGAGGTTGGTCTTGCGTTTTGTCTCTACGAAAAAAGGGCGAACCGGAAGCTTATGATGAACGGATCTTAGGGGACGGAGATTTCGTCCAAGCTATCCTGGAAGAAGCGGATCAAAAAATAGTCCGGCAAATTAGAGCCCGAAAGAAAGCCGGGGCGTTGTCGAGGATCATTAGAGAAAAATGTCGAGAAGCCGGAGTTAATGAAATTGAGTTAAAATCTGGGAGCCGCCGAAAGGCTGTGTCGGAACTTCGAAGAAGGCTCTGTTTTTATCTATACCGAGAACTGGGGCTCCCTATGGCTGAGATCGCCCGTCAGGTTGGGGTTGGGACAACTGGGGTGGCTATGGCAATTAAAGCGATGGAAGCAGCTACTCAAACTGAATGAAATGAACAACGTCCCCATCGCGTTCCGATATGAGCGCGGAATGTGATCTGTTGTCGCAGTTGGTCTTTTTCCTGACTTTAGGCGCTCGATCGGCAGTAAAAACAAAAGTCCAACAAGGCGGATGCGCGCGACGACTTGTAACCGCGCGTGATCCGCGTCGTTAGGCAGTGACCGAATCTATTCACACCCATAAGGAGATTTTCTGCATTGGATATTCCACGGATCTTCAACATCACCGAAAGTGCTCACCGCATCCATAACCCGTTCACACCCGAAAAGCTCGCCACTCTCGGCGCGGCGTTGCATCTGGAAACGGGGACCCGAGTGCTCGACCTCGGCAGCCATAGTGGAGGGTCGGGCCACGGGAAGTGGCTGATATGCTGAATGTTATTAAAAATTATTCCTCCTAAACAGGGCCTATATCGCGTTTTTGGGTGGCAAAAAGGACGTTATTCAAAACCAAATGGCAAGAGCAAAGAGACATTTTATTCCCGACCAGATCTGGCATACCCCGAGTTAAATAGGCTTTACATTTAACGGTGCAGGTTCCCCACCGATGCCATAAACGGGAATTCCTTCTCAAGTTCTCGAAGGACCGCCATCGCTATTTGCAATGGTTGTATCAGGCCAAGAAACGATATGGATTGACGATTTTGAACTACATGGTCACCTCCAACCACGTCTTATGTTGAGCTCAACATAAAATATGTTATGTGAAGTTCCGGAT